>NZ_JBYBLQ010000010.1:0-174042 GCF_059337855.1 Stenotrophomonas maltophilia complex sp. Om-AH-Sm3
ATGAAACTCTGGGGTCAGATCCGTTTTCCTCCGGAGAACGGATCTGACCCCACGTGCTGTTCCGACAGATCACGGAAAACTGTCGAAGGCGGGGTGGGTCCGGTTGCGGGAGTGTCCGCGGCATGGATGCCGCGGCCAAGCCCCCATGGATGGGTTTACGGCGTCTCCCGCAACCGGACCCACCCCGCCATCCCACGGATAGATCGCTGTTGCTGTTGCTGTTGCTGTTGCTTGGGCCGTTGCTCTGGCTCGTAGCGGGTGCAGGGCGCAGCCCTGCAGACAACACCCCCTTCCCTGAGCATTCCACGCAGTGGTTTGAGCGCCGTGCGCACGCCAGTCACGGCACGCTAGGCCAACGGAACCGCCCATCATCCACCGAGAACCCTCATGACCCTGCGCCAACTGCCCCTACGCACCGCCCTGCTGCTGGCCCTGTCCGCCCTGCCACTGGCGGCGCTGGCCGAAGCCACCTCGCCCGCGCCCACCCAGCAGGTGCCCGGCGTCTACCACCAGCGCGTCGGTGCGCTGCAGGTCACCGCCCTGTTCGACGGCGTGGTCGCGCTGGGCCGGCAGGAAGTGGTCGACGTGCCGCCGACACTGGTCAGCCGCCTGTTGGAAGGCCGCTACGTACCGGAAGACAAGAAGGGCCTGCAGACCGCAATCAACGCCTTCCTGGTGCGCCAGGGCAACCACCTGACCCTGGTCGATACCGGCACCGCACAGTGCTTCGGCCCCGGCCTGGGCCAGGTGCTGGGCAACCTGCGCGCCTCCGGCGTGGACCCGGCCGAGGTGGACGAGGTGCTGCTGACCCACGCCCATCCGGACCACCTGTGCGGGGTGCTCGATGCGCAAGGCAAGCCGGCCTACCCGAATGCCACGGTGTGGCTGTCCAGGGCCGATACCGACTACTGGCTCAACCCGGCCAGCGAGGCTTCCGCGCCGAAGGGTGTGCGCTTCGCCTTCCCGCTGGCGCGCAACGCGGTGGCGCCGTACCAGGCCAGTGGCCACCTGCGCACGTTCAACCCCGGCGATGCCCTGCCCGGCGGCGCGGTGGCGATGGACACCCATGGCCATACCCCCGGCCACGTCTCCTACCGGTTCGACAGCCAGGGCCAGTCACTGCTGGTGTGGGGCGACGTGCTGCACTTCCATGCGGTGCAGTTCGCGCACCCGGAGGCCGCGTTCGAGGCCGATTCGGACCGCAAGGCGGCCATCGCCAGCCGTCGCGGGCTGCTGCAGCAGGCCACCGCCAACGGCTGGTGGGTGGCCGGTGCGCACCTGCCGTTCCCGGGACTGGGCCATGTGCGCAGCGAGGGCCAGGCCTATGCGTGGGTGCCGGCGGAGTATTCGCCGTTGTGAGGGTGTGCCGACCAAGGTCGGCACCCACCCGATCGGGTAGCGCCCGGCTGCCAGCCGGGCGACCGGCAATACCTTATTCCAGCCCCAGCCAGCCGCCGATCACGCCGCGGGCTTCGTCCACGCCGGTACGGTCTTCGCCCGAGAACACCTGCACGCTGACGCTGTCACCGTAGGCCGATTGCAGCTCCTTGCGCACCTTCTGCAAGGACTGCATCTGCTGGCTGCGGCTGAGCTTGTCGGCCTTGGTCAGCAGGGCGTGCGCCGGCAGGCCACGCTGCACGGCATAGGACAGCATCTGCCGGTCGTAGTCCTTCAGCGGATGACGGATGTCCATCACCACCACCAGCCCCTTCAGGGCCTCGCGGGTGCGGAAGTACTTGTCGATGAAGGCCTGCCAGTGCGCCTGCAGGTCCAGCGGCACCTTGGCGTAGCCGTAACCGGGCAGGTCGACCAGATGCGCCTCCGGGGTGACCTGGAAGAACACCAGCTGCTGGGTACGGCCGGGGGTCTTGGAGACACGCGCCAGGGCGTTCTGGCGGGTCAGCGCGTTGAGCGCACTGGACTTGCCGGCGTTGGAGCGGCCGGCGAAGGCCACTTCGGCCCCTTCGTCGGGCGGCAGCTGCCGCACGTTATGGGCCGAAAGGTGGTAACGGGCGCGTTCGATGAGCAATGACATGTGCCTAGGATCGCATGTTGCGGCGCCGCGCGCCCGTGCCGGCGGCCTTTGCGGGCATTTTGCTGCACTGCTGCGTTGACCGTGCGCGGAAACGGCGTTGATAATCCGGGCGATGCCGGCCGCCACCGCCCGGCCCGGTCCATACGGAGCTTCAGCATGCGCCACGCTCGCGTTCTTGCCGTATCCGCCCTTGCCACTGCTGTAGTCGTTGCCGCTGCTGCGTTCGCGCAGACCACGTTGACCCCGCTGCCCGACAATGGGCCGATCAATACCGCCTCGCTGGAGGTGGATTTCAGCAAGACCCGCTGGGGCGATGCGAAGGCCGGGCAGACCAAGGCGACGGCCTGCGCGGCCTGCCACGGTGCCGACGGCAATTCCACGGTGGAGATGTACCCGTCCATTGCCGGCCAGAGCGAACGCTACGTGGCCCAGCAGATGGCCCTGATCGCCAACGGCCAGCGCAGTTCCGGCGCGGCGGTGGCGATGGTGCCGTTCGTGCAGAACCTCACCCCGCAGGACATGCGTGATATCGGCGCCTACTTCGCCACGCAGAAGGCCAACGCCGGCATCGCCGATGACACGGCGGTCGCCGACGGCCCCTACAAGGGCATGAAGTTCTACGAGATCGGCCAGCAGCTGTACCGCGGCGGCGATGCCAAGCGTGGCCTGCCGGCCTGCATGGCCTGCCATGGCCCCAGCGGTGCCGGCAATCCCGGCCCGGCCTATCCGCATCTCGGTGGCCAGCACGCCAGCTATGTCGCGCGCCGCCTGCAGGAGTACCAGGCCGGCCAGACCAACGAGACCGACAAGGCGCACTTCCAGATCATGGCCACGGTCGCGCAGAAGCTCAGCGAGCAGGAGGTGCAGGCGCTGTCGAGCTACCTGCAGGGCCTGCACAACAAGGCCGACGATGTGGCCACCACGGCCACGCCAACACAACCGGCTGCCGCCCCCTGACCACCACTGGTCGGCCCGGGCCGCGACGCCGGCCCACGGCTGCGGTATGTTTCCTTCACGCCGGCGGCTGCGCCGGCGTTGCTTTTTTCAACGGAGATGCGTGTCGATGAGGTTGATTTCCCGCCTGCTGTTGTCCGTGCTGGTGCTGCTGCCGCTGGCAGCCTGCGCCGCCACCCCCGCCAATGCCCCGCTGGTCGAGGGCAAAGACTACGAGCGCATCGCCCAGCCGGGCCCGTTCCAGCCGCTGGCCGGCAAGATCGAGGTGGTCGAAGTCTTCGGCTACACCTGCCCGCACTGCGCCCATTTCGAACCGCAGCTGGAAGCCTGGGCGGCCAAGCTGCCGGCCGACGTGCGCTTCACCCCGGTCCCGGCGGCCTTCGGCGGTGCCTGGGATGCCTGGGCACTGGCCTACTACGCCGCCGACGAAGTCGGCGTGGCCAAGCGCAGCCATGCCGCCGTGTTCAAGGCCCTGCACGAGCAGGGTTCGCTGCCGATGCAGAACGTCTCCGCCGATGAGCTCGCCACCTTCTACAAGGCCTACGGCGTGACCCCGGACCGCTACATCCAGGCCCTGCGCGGCGATGCCGTGCAGAAGAAGGTCGAGGCCGCGCGCGCGTTCGCCCAGCGCACCAAGATTCCGGGCACCCCGGCCATCATCATCAATGGCCAGTACCTGGTGCGCGGCAACAGCTTCGACGACCAGCTGCGCATTGCCTCGGCGCTGATCGCGCAGGCGCGCGCCGCCCGCGGCCGCTGAACCAACACCCACCACCGACACGGCGTCGTCGCCGCCGCGTGTCATCATTTCCCCTTGGCCGGCGCCTGCCGCCGGCCCCACCTTTCCAGATGCTGGAGACGTTTCCATGAAGATCCGTTACGCCCTCGCCCTCGCAGCGCTGCTGCCGATCCTGGCCGCCTGCAAGGCCGACGACGGCAGCACCAACACCACCGTGGCCCCCGCCGAACCGGCAGCAACCCCGGCCACGACCACCGAACCGGCTGCCGCACCGGCGGCGGGCAGCGAAGGCGCCGCGCCGGCTGCCGCTGAAGGCGAGAAGACTCCGGCCGAAGCAACTCCGGCCGCCGCGCCGGCCCCGACCACCGCCGCACTGACCGGCCCGGCTCCGGTGGAAGGTGCCGACTACCAGGTGATCCCGAACGGCCAGCCGTTCCAGCCGGCCGCCGGCAAGATCGAAGTGACCGAGATCTTCGGCTACGTCTGCCCGGCCTGCGCCGCGTTCCAGCCGCTGGTCGGCCCGTGGAAGGCCGGCCTGCCCAGCGACGTGAACTTCGTCTACGTGCCGGCCATGTTCGGCGGCACCTGGGATGACTACGCCCGTGCCTTCTACGCCGCGCAGACCCTGGGCGTGCAGGAGAAGACCCACGAAGCGCTGTACGCCGCCATCCACTCGCAGAAGACCCTGAAGGGCGAGCGCGGCCGTGACTCGGTGGAAGACATCGCCAAGTTCTACGCCGCCTACGGCGTCGATCCGAAGCAGTTCGCGGCCACCATGGGCAGCTTCGCGGTGAACGCCAAGACCAACTCGGCCAAGCAGTTCGCCCAGCGCAGCCAGATCAGCGGCACCCCGTCGATCATCGTCAACGGCAAGTACCTGGTGAAGGGCAAGAGCTTCCCGGACATGCTGCGCATCGCCGACCACCTGATCGCCCGCGAACGCGGTGCGGCCCAGGCTCACTGATCCAAGAGAAGCATTTCCCGGCCGTGAATTCCCCCCGTACACGGACCCTGCGCTTGCTGACGGCCAACATCCAGGCCGGCTCAAGTACCCGCCGTTACAGCGACTATGTGACCCGCAGCTGGTCACATGCGCTGCCGGCGGGTCGCAAGCGCAGCAGCCTGGACGCGATCGCCACCCTGGCGCGCGAACATGACATCGTCGGCCTGCAGGAGGCCGACCCGGGCAGCCTGCGCTCGGGCTTCACCAACCAGACCCATTACCTGGCCCAGCGCGCCGGCTTCAACTACTGGAGCCACCAGCCGAACCGGCGCATGGGCGGGGTCGCGTCCAGCGCCAATGGCCTGCTGAGCAAGCTCGAACCGGTGGAAGTGCAGGACCACGCCCTGCCCGGCCGCATCGGCGGGCGCGGCGTGCTGCTGGCCAAGTTCGGCGACGGTACCGACGGCCTGGCGGTGGCGGTGGCGCATCTGTCATTGGGCGCGGGATCGCGGATGTCGCAGCTGGGCTTCATCGCCGAGCTGCTGTCCGACCACCCCAACGCGGTGCTGATGGGCGACTTCAACTGCCTGGCAGAACGCCCGGAAATGCAGGTGCTGTACCAGAAGACCCGGCTGCAGCCGCCCGGCTGCATCGTGCCGACCTTCCCCAGCTGGCGCCCCGACCGCGCCATCGACCACATCCTGGTCAGCAGTGGCCTGCAGACCCGCACCGTGGAAGCCGTGCCGGCCGCGTTCTCCGATCACCTCGCGCTGGCGATGCAGATCGACGTCCCGGCCGACGCCCTGCGCTGAACCGCCCCCCCTGGTAGGTGCGGACCGTTGGTCCGCACGCTTCGCGCCGGCCGCCTGGCGCCCCCTAAATCAGGGCGTAAACGACTTAATCCCCTCCGTCCCTTTTTTCAGGCGGTGACGGGTGCCTTCAATCGCCGCGCGGTCATCGTGCTGCCCACCGAAGCCAGCACCGTGCAGCCGATCGCCAGCCACTGCAGCCCGTGCAGGTGTTCGTGCAGCAGCAGCATCGCCCACAGCGCGGCCACCGCCGGCTCCATGCTGATCAGGATGCCGAAGGTCTCCTTTGGCAGGCGCTTGAGCGCCATCATCTCCAGCGACATCGGGATCGCGCTGGAGACCAGCGCCACCAGCAGGCCGGCTGCCAGGATCTTCGGATCGAGCAGCGCGGTGCCGGCATGCACCACGCCCACCGGCACCACCACCAGCGATGCCGCCAGCAGCCCCAGCGACACCGAATGCCCAGCGTGCAGGTGACCGGCACGCTTGCCGAACACGATGTACAGGCCCCAGCACGCCGCTGCGCCCATGGCATACAGCACGCCGGCCGGATCCAGCGCCGGTCCACCGCCGATCGGCAGCAGCAGCAACAGCCCCACCGCCGCGCAGCCCACCCAGAGGAAATCGATTGGGCGTCGTGATGACAGCATCGCCACCGTCAGCGGCCCGGTGAACTCGATGGCCACCGCGATGCCGAAGGGAATCGTGCGCAGGGCCATGTAGAACAGCAGGTTCATCAGGCCCAGGGTGAGCCCGTAGCGCAGGAGGGTGATGGCATCCACGCGGCGGGTCTTCCAGCGCCATGGCCGCCAGAACAGCAGCAGCAACAGCGCCGAGAAGCCCACGCGTAGCGCACTGGTGCCCTGGGCGCCGATCAGCGGGAACAGGTGTTTGGCGTAGGAGGTTCCGATGGCCAGCGAGGTGACCGAGCCGAGCACCGCCAGCGCCGGCAACATCGGCGCGAGTCGTGAGGTCTGCATGGGCAAAGTCTATTGCGCCGGCGCCGAGCACTTGGCTCAATTGACAGCCTGTTCGTGCAACTTCTGCTCGCCATGGCCACCGCCCCCGTGCTCGACAGCTTCGACCGCGCCATCCTCGACCTGCTGCAGCGGGACAACACCCTGCCGCAGCGCGAGATCGCCGAGGCCGTGCACCTGTCCACCCCGGCCGTGCAGCGACGCATCAAGCGGCTGCAGGACAGCGGCGTGATCGCGGCCAATGTGGCGGTGATCGATGCCGCAAAGATCGGCCGGCCGCTGACCATCATCGTCGAGGTGCGCGTGGTCAGCGAGCTGCGTGAACGCGTGGCGCCGTTCAAGCGCCGCGTGCAGGACGACCCGGCCGTGCAGCAGTGCTACTCGATCACCGGCGATGGCGATTTCCTGCTGCTGCTTTCGGCCGCGTCGATGGAGGAGTACGAAGCGATCACCGAGCGGCTGTTCGGTGGCGATGACAACATCGAGCGCTTCCGCACCTCGGTGGCACTGGGAACGTTGAAGCGCAGTTTCGAAGTGCCGCTGGACCCGGTTCTGTAGCGCTGAGCCATGCTCGACTGCGCTTTGACCGCAAAGCAACAGCCGCCGAGCCATGCTCGGCGCTACAGTCGGAGACCATGAACACATCGCCCTCCCCCGCCCGTCGCCTGCGCCGCTGGCTGCTGCGCGGCCTGTGGCTGGTCATCGCGATCGTTGCCGCGATGGCGCTGTGGAACAGCCCATGGGCTGCTGCACCGAAACTGCTGTGGACACTCTCGCGGATGCCTCCGGCCACCGAGCTTCCGGTGCCGGTGGAAGGCGTGCGGCCCCGCCAGATCGCCGATACGTTCGGCGCTCCGCGCGGCCGTGACCGCTCCCACGCCGGCATCGACATCTTCGCCAGGCGCGGTACCCCGGTGCGCAGTGCCACCGCCGGCGTCGTCGTGGATGTCAGCGACCGCAGCCTCGGTGGCCGCCAGGTGTGGGTGATCGGGCCCGGGCGCGAGCGCTACTACTACGCCCATCTGGACGACTGGGCCGAGGGCCTGGCGCGCGGCCAGGTGGTCCAGGCCGGCGACCTTCTCGGCCACGTGGGCGACAGCGGCAACGCCAAGGGTACGCCGCCGCACCTGCACTGGGGCATCTACGGCGCCGACGGCGCCCGCGATCCACTGCCGCTGCTGCGCTGAACGCCGTGTGCTGCGTCGAGTCCTGCGTGAGCGCCTTCCGCGTTCATGATTTGTAAATAGGAATAGTTCGTATTACTATTTCTTTCGTTTCCGGTGGTGCCAGGACGGCCTGCCCGCCCGTTTCCCACCCGTAGCGCCTCGCCTTCTGGATGCTGGCCGAGCGCGCGTGCTCGTCCAGGACCCCCATGAACCGTTCCGCCTTCCGTATCCCGCAGCCGCAACGGCTGTCCGTTGCCGTGCTCGCTGCACTCTGCGCCGTGGCCCCGGCCGCCTTCGCCGACACCGCCGCCGACCCGACCACGCTCGACAAAGTGGTGGTCAAGGGCGAACGCGCCGAAGGCTATTCGGTGCGCCGCACCTCGGCCGGTACCCGCTTCGACCTGGCGCCGCGCGAGATCCCGCAGTCGCTCAGCATCATCAGCCACCAGCGCATCGAAGATCAGAACCTGGACGACATCATCGACGTGCTGGCCAACACCACCGGCGTCAGCAGCACCCAGTCCGACAGCGAGCGCATCGAGTTCTATTCGCGTGGCTTCTACATCGACAGCTACCAGTTCGATGGCCTGCCGACGCAGATGGTGCAGAACTGGAGCTACGGCGATTCCGGCCTGGACCTGGCGCTGTATGACCGCGTGGAAGTGGTGCGTGGCGCCACCGGCCTGCTGACCGGTGCCGGCAACCCGTCGGCGTCGGTGAACCTGGTGCGCAAGCACGCCGACAGCGCCGAACTGACCGGCAGCGTCTCGGTGAACGTCGGCAGCTGGGGCCGCACCCGCAGCACCGTGGACGTGACCACCCCGCTGAACAAGAGCGGTTCGGTGCGCGCCCGCGTGATCGGCAGCTACCTGGACACCGACGCGCAGATGGACCGCTACAACCAGCACAAGACGCTGGGCTACGCCGTCATCGACGCCGACCTGACCCCGGACACCCAGCTGAGCGTGGGCTACGACTACCAGCAGAAGCGCGCCAACGGCGCCACCTGGGGTGGTTTCCCGATGCTGTTCTCCGATGGAACCAGCACCGGCTACGACGAATCGTTCAATCCGAACCCGAGCTGGACCTACTGGGACACCACCAGCAAGCGCGCGTTCGCCACGTTGGAACACGCCTTCAACGATGACTGGAAAGTCCGCATCGGCGCCACCCACGACGAAACCAAGGCCGACGACAAGCTGTTCTACCCGGCCTACAACGACTGGGTCACCGGCGCTTCGTTCTTCGACAAGAACACCGGTGCCGGCATTTCGCCGTCGGCCGGCTTCTACAACACCGAACGCAAGGTCAATGCGGTGGACGGCTACTTCAGTGGCGCGTTCGGGCTGTTTGGCCTGAAGCACGAAGTGATGGGCGGCCTCAGCTACAACAAGCGCGAGTACGCCAACTACGGCGACTACCAGATCGGCGGCGCCGGCCTCGCCTGGGACCCCTTCTCCAGCTACCTGAACTGGAACGGCAACATCAGCGAACCGAACTGGAATCCGCTGGCCCTGGCCAGCGAAGGCACCATCACCCAGAAGGCCGCCTATGCTGCAGCACGCCTGTCGCTGGCTGATCCGCTGAAGTTGATCGTGGGCGCGCGCTACACCGACTGGAAGAGCGAAGGCGAAGGCGCCGACCGTTCGCACAAAGTCACCACCCCGTATGCGGGCCTGGTGTTCGACATCAACGACACCTACTCCACCTATGCCTCGTACACCGAGATCTTCCAGCCGCAGATGCTGAAGGACCGCAACGGCAGCTACCTGGACCCGGTGGACGGCAAGAGCTACGAAGTGGGCGTGAAGGGTGCCTGGTTCGACAACCGACTGAATGCCTCGGTGGCGGTGTTCCGCATCGAGCAGGACAACGTCGGCCAGTCCACCGGCGAGCCGGTCATCGGCGGCACCGGCGGCGAAACGGCCTACGTGGCCGCGCGTGGCACCGTCAGCCGTGGCTTCGAGTTCGAACTGAACGGCGAACTGGCACCCGGCTGGAACGCGACCTTCGGTGCTTCGCGCTACGTGGCCAAGGACATCAACGGCGCCGACATCAACACCAACCTGCCGCAGACCGCGCTGAAACTGTTCACCAGCTACACCCCGCAGTCGCTGCAGGCACTGACCGTCGGCGGCGGCGCCAACTGGCAGAACCGCATCTACTACGCGGTGCCGGCTTACGGCCGCATCGAACAGAGCGGCTACGCCCTGGTCAGCGCCTTCGTGCGTTACCGCCTGTCGCCGGAATGGAGCGTGCAGGCCAACCTGAACAATCTGCTGGACAAGAAGTACTTCTCGCAGATCAACGGCTACGGTGCGTACGGCGATGGCCGCAATGGCTCGCTGACGTTCACCTGGGCGTTCTGATCAGACGCGGGGTACGACCGCCCCGCACCTGTAGAGCCGAGCCCATGCTCGGCTCAGAGAATCAGCCGAGCGCGGGCTCGGCGCTACATCCGCAAGGCAGCGCCGGAACTGACCGGCGCTGCCCCCCTCACATCAGAACCGCAGGTCCGCGCGCAGGTACCAGTAACGGCCACGCGGGATGTCGTAGGTCGAGGCGTCATACCCGTTCAACGAGCACGACAGGCAGATCGGCGGATCCTTGTCGAACACATTGTTCAGGCCCGCGGTCAGCTGCAGCCCCTTCATCCAGTCGATCTTGTAGCCCACCTGCATGTCGTGGAAGGTGGTGGCCGAGAGCGTGTTGGTGCCGTCGGCCTGGTTGCTGCACACCGGGAATGCCACGGCATCGCCGCAGTTCTCGGTCAGCTCGGAAATGTGCCGCACCGTCCAGTTCGCACTCCAGCGGTCCATCGTCCAGGCGATGCTGGCGTTGCTGGTCCACTCCGGAATGGAGCTGTCGGCCACTTCCACGCCCGGCTTCTGCGGCTGCTTCTGCCCGGCCGCGCCGGTGGCTTCGTAACGACCGACGAACGTGTTCTTCCACGCCAGCTTGAACTGGCCGAAGGAGGTCTGCGGCAACGTCCAGAACAGGTCCACGTCCCAGCCGTCGGTCTTGATCGAGCCCAGATTGGTCAGGCGGTTGTTGAAGCTGCTCACCGCACCCGTGCTGGCGCGGGTGATGCCATCGCAGTACAGCGGGTCGAGCGTGTCCACGCACAGGTCCAGCTGGGTCTGCGCGTTGATGGCCTGGATCGCACCATCGATGGCGTGGCGGTAGAAGGTCACCTCCACATCGAAGCGCTCCGACCACGACGCGTTGTTGCCGAACCACGGGCTCCACACGAAGCCGGTGCTGAAGCTGCGCGAGCGCTCCGGTTCCAGATCACGATTGCCGCCGGTGGTCACCGAGATCTGCGAGTTGGCCTGCTGGAAGCCGGCCGGCACGCCCAGCGCGGCACAATTGGCGGCACTGCCACGTGGCGGCGTACCGCCCAGGCCCACCGAGCACGGATCGAACAGCTGCAGGTCGGCACGTGCGGCCGAGCCGTACAGTTCGCCAATGGACGGTGCGCGGAAACCCTCGGCGTACGTGGTGCGCAGCACGAAGTCATCGGTCACCTGCCAGCGCAGGCCGTACTTGGGCGTGAACTCGCCACCGAAAGTGGAGTAGTCCGAATAGCGGCCGGCCAGGCTCAGGTCCAGCTTCTTGCCCAGCGGCGAGTCGGCGAAGATCGGAACGCTCAGCTCCAGGTAGGCCTCGTTGACGTCGTAGGAACCGGAGGTCGGCTGCGACGGTACGCCGTTGTAGTGGCCGATCACGGTCAGCGGATCCGGCTGGTACCAGCCCTTGTACTTGCGGTACTCGTAACCGCTGGCGAACGATACCGGACCCGCCGGCAGGGTAAACAGGTCGCTGGACAGGTTGGCGGTGAACAGGCTCAGCTCGTTCTGGCTGCGGTCGCGCACCACCGGCTGGATCCACTTCAGCATGTCCGGGGTGATCGAACCGACGCCACCGAAGATGTTCAACGGCACGCAGCCCGGGGTTGCCGCGCACACCGCCGGGTCACCCAGCGCCATGTTGACGTTGTAGATGTTGTAGCTGCCGTAGTTGGTCTGTTCGGCCTTGTTCTTGCTGTACATGCCGTTGACGTCCCAGTACCAGCTGCGGTCGGCGGCCTGGAAGTTGCCGACCAGGCCGGTGGCCACGTAGGTGGTGTTGACCTCCTGCTTGAACACGCGCGCACCGCCTTCCACCGGGCGGCGGCCGATCAGGCTCATGTTGTCGCCGGAGACGAGATCGAAGCCGAACGGGTTGTACGGATTCAGGCGCGAGACCACGATGTTGTCGGCCAACGGATTGCCGGTGGCGCCATCGGGGCCGAAGAACAGCGGCTCGGGGCCGGCCTGGTTGGTCGACTCGCGGCGGTTGCCCAGCGCCTTGATATACCACTGCACGTTGTCGGTGATGTCAAAGCGGAACTGGCCGAACAGACCCTTGCGCTCGGACGGCGTGAGCACCATGTTGTATTCGGCGAAGTTGAAGCGGTCGGCGCTGGTGAAGCAGTGGTAGTCATCGCTGCGGTTGCAGCCGGCGCTGCCGTCATAGCGCGGGTTGGGCACGCCGCTGTTGGGCACGATGTCCTGCTCAGCGCCGGTGTTGGGGTCGACGAAGGCGAAGCGGCCCTGCGGAATGCCACCGCTGCCGAAGGCCAGGCCGGTACCGGGAATCGGGAAGCGCGACTGCTCGCGGTCCTTGGCAAACACCGGGTCCTGCTTGGTCCAGCTGGCACCGAGGAACAGGCTGAAGCGATCACCGCTCTTGCCCCAGGCCAGGTCCACGCCCTTCTGGGTGCCGTCGCCCTTGCTGTACTCACCATAGTTCAGCGTCACCTGCCCGCCATCGAAGTCGCGGCGGGTGATGATGTTGACCACGCCGGCGATGGCATCGGAGCCGTACAGCGACGATGCACCGTCTTCCAGCACCTCGATGCGTTCGACGATGGCCAGCGGGATGGTGTTGAGGTCGGTGGCCGCACCGACGCCCGATGCGGACGACTCGTTGACCCAGCGGATGCCGTCAACCAGCACCAGCACGCGCTTGGCACCGAGGTGGCGCAGATCGACCTGCGCCGAGCCGGCACCCACGCCACTGCCATCGGGCGGGAAACCGAAGTTGCCGGACGAGTTGAACTTGGCGTTGAGCGCAGAGCCGGAACCGGTGAGCTGCTGCAGCACTTCGCCGATCGAGGTCAGGCCGGTGCGTTCGATGTCGCCACGGGTCAGGGTCTGGATCGGGACCTGGCCCTCGACTTCAGCGCGCTTGATGCGGGTACCGGTCACTTCCACCGCGTCCAGGTTGGTGGTGGATTGTGCAGCGGCACCCAACGGAGCCAGGGCCATCACGCACAGCGTGACGGCAACCGCCAACGGGCGGTGGTGCAGGTGATTCATTCGCTCTCTCTCCAAAGGAATGTCGGGACATGGACTGCCGCGCCCCCCTGCATGGCGGCAGCGTCTCCTTTGTAAACAAGCGGTAAAAATCACGGCGTGACGATCGACACTCTTTCACGCGGAATTGACGCAATTGACGGCCATTTGCGTCAAATGGGGGCCGTTTAGAACCGGACGGTACTGTTCAACGCCCTTCGCTGTGATGCCGGTGGCGACAGCGCGCGCCGAGATCCGCCAAAGCTCATCAAGGGGCCTTGTCGATGCCGGCGCTAGTGACCGGGCGCGTCGACGCGCAACCCATGCTGGCTGACAGCCAGCAGCACGCGCGCCATATCTTCATAGTCGGTGTCGTCGGCGGTCGCCAGATGCACCGGGGAGCGATGCTGCTGCGGCATCTGCTGCGCCTGCACCAGCGGTGCCAGATTGGAAGTGGCCATCAAGGAAGTGGCGCGCTGTATCCCGTATCGCATGCCACGTTCCCCGGCAGGAAGCGCGGCCCGCCGATGGCAGACCGCCCGTTGCCGGACTCAACGCACGAAGGCGATGCGCTCCATGCCGGTGGCCTCGGCGGCGGCCAGGATCCGCGCCATGCCTTCGTACTCGGCCGACGGATCGGTGGCGATGCGCAGCTCCGGCAGGCTGCCAGCATGTTCACCGGCCTGTGCCTGCAGGCGCGCCTGCAGATCGCCGATGGCCATCGGCTGGCCATCCCAGCTCAGCTGGTTCGAGGCATCCAGGCGCAGCTCGATCGGCGGGGGCGGTTCGGGGCGATCGACCACGCGATCGGTGTCCTGTGGCAACTGCACGGCAATCGGCCGGGCCACGATCGGCGCGGTCACGATGAAGATGATCAAGAGCACCAGCATCACATCCACCAGTGGCGTGACGTTGATGTCCGCCAGCGGGCCGCTTCTTCCTGCGCTACTGAACGCCATGTGCCGCTCCCTGCAGCCGGGCCGTTCGCCCAAGGCCGACGTTACGACGCCTGCGACCCCGTGCGGCAGGGGCCTGTGCGGAATCATTCAGCTGTCGTTGCCGACGCCCGGCGTGCACGCAATGCGAAACTGAATTCAGCCATTGCCCGCTATGCTGCCCGCCATGACCCGACGCTCTTCGACCGCCCTGTCCCTGCTGCCCTTGGCCACCACGCTGCTGATCGGTTGCGCCAATGCCCAGTCCCTCGATGCCCAGAACGCGCAGCTGAAAGCCGCGATCGCAGCCGCCGAACGCGGCCAATACGATCCTGGCCAGGCCGCTGCGCTCAGCCGCCATCCGGCCTATGGCTGGCTGGAGTACGCCAACCTGCGCCGCAACATCGACACCGTCGATACCGCGCAGGCCCAGGCCTTCCTCAAGCGCTACGACGGCCAGGCCGTGGCCAGCACCTTCCGCAGCGTGTGGCTGCCCTCGCTCGCACGCCGCCAGGACTGGCCGACCCTGCTGGCCAACTGGGCGCCCACCGAAAACACCGGCCTGCGCTGTGCGCAGCTGACCGCGCGCCAGGTGACGGGCAAGGTCGATCCGCAGTGGATCAGTGAAGCGCAGGATCTGTGGCGCAAGAACGGCAAGTCGCTGCCGGACGGCTGTGATGCCGTTTTTGCCGTGCTGCAGGCACAGGGTGGCCTGAGCGACGCCCTGCGCTGGGAACGCATCGATGCCGCCGCCGATGCCCAGCAACCGGCGGTGATGCGCAGCGCCGCACGCGGCCTGCCCGCCGCCGACCTGGCGCTGGCGAACAATTACGCAGCCTTTGTCGACAAGCCCAATGCCAGCGCGTTGAACTGGCCGCGCAACGAGCGCAGCCGGCGCATCGCCACCGATGGCCTGGCCAAGCTGGCCAAGGCCGACCCCGGCGCCACCGAGCAGCAGCTGCCGCAGTACGCCCAGGCGCTCGGCCTGAGTGCCGACCAGCAGGGCCAGGTGCTGTACCAGATCGCGCTGTGGACGGTGGCCTCCTACCTGCCCGATTCGGCACGCCGCCTCAACGCGGTACCCGAATCGGCCTACGACGAGCGCCTGCACGAATGGCGCGTGCGCGAAGCGATGTCGCGCCGCGACTGGCCGGCAGCGCTGGCCGCGATCCGCAAGATGGGCAGCAAGCAGCGCAGCGACCCGCGCTGGCGCTACTTCGAAGGCCGCATGCTGGAAAAAACCGGCCAGGCCCAGCAGGCGCAGCCGCTGTTCCGCGAAGCCGCACGCGCACCGACCTTCCACGGTTTCCTGGCCGCCGACAAGCTGCAGCAGGGCTACACCCTGTGCCCGTGGAAGCCGAACGACAGCGCACAGGCACAGGCGGTGATCGCGCGCGACCCGGCCATCCAGCGCGCGATGGCGCTGTACCAGATCGACCGCGCTGGCTGGGCCGTGGCCGAATGGAACAGCGCGCTGTCGCGCTTCGATGACACCCAGCGCCGCCTCGCCGTGCGCGTGGCGCAGGACAATGGCTGGTTCGACCGCGCCGTGTTCGCGCTCGGCAAGCAGCCGCAGGAACAGCGCCTGTACGACCTGCGCTTCCCGCTGCATCACGACGCCACCATCCGCCGCGAATCGGCACGCAACGCGATCGACCCGGCCTGGGTGGCCGCGGAGATCCGCGCCGAGAGTACCTTCATTCCGCGTGCGCGCTCGCCTGCCAATGCCATGGGCCTGATGCAGGTGCTGCCGGCCACCGGTGCCAGCGTGGCCAAGTCGATCGGGCTGACCGGCTACGGCGGCGCCGACAGCCTGTACGACCCGGACACCAACATTGCCATCGGCACCGCCTACCTGCGCCAGCTGATGAACAAGTACGACGGTCTGCCGTACGTGACCATCGCAGCCTACAACGCCGGCCCGACCCCGACCGCACGCTGGCAGGGCCAGCGCCCGGGCTTCGATCCGGACCTGTGGATCGAGACCATCAGCTACAAGGAAACCCGCGAGTACGTTGCCCGCGTTCTGGCCTTCAGCGTGATCTACGACTGGCGCCTCAATGGTGATGCCCTGCCACTGAGCGACCGCCTGATGGGCCGCCTGGTCGACAAGCGCAAGAACTTCAGCTGCGCCGCCAACGCCGAGCAGGGTGGCGATTGACCGCAACACGGTACTGCCGGCTGCTGGCCTCGATCGGAATATGCACCGCCTGGGTGCTGCTTCGGGCTGGCGCGGCCTGCCGTGATGCCTCTGTATTGGTAGTGCCGGCCGCTGGCCGGCAACCGCAGCCATTCCGAAGCTGCCGGCCAGCGGCCGGCACTACCGGAACATCTGCGCCGGCCGTGCGATCATTCCCCCATGAAGATCTATCTTGTCGGCGGCGCCGTGCGCGACCGCCTGCTGCAGCGCCCTGCCGGCGACCATGACTGGGTGGTGGTTGGCGCCACGCCCGCGCAGATGGAAGCGCAGGGCTACACTGCGGTTGGCCGTGACTTCCCGGTGTTCCTGCACCCGAACACGGGTGAGGAATACGCACTGGCGCGCACCGAGCGCAAATCCGGCCGCGGCTATCGCGGCTTCGTGGTGGATGCTGATCCGGCCGTAACGCTGGAAGAAGACCTGCAGCGCCGCGACTTCACCATCAACGCGATTGCCTGCGACGAAGACACCGGCACGCTGGTCGATCCCTACGGCGGTGTGCGCGATATCGAGCAACGCGTGCTGCGCCATGTCGGTCCTGCGTTCGTCGAAGATCCATTGCGCGTGCTGCGCGCGGCCCGTTTCATGGCGCGCTTCGCACCGCTGGGCTTTACCGTCGCCGAAGAGACCATGGCGCTGATGCGCGAGGTCGCCGCCAGTGGCGAGCTGGACGCGCTGGTGCCGGAGCGCGTCTGGCAGGAACTGCGCAAGGCGCTGGTCAGTGAGCGGCCCTCCGCCTTCCTGCGCACACTGCACGATGCGCATGCCCTGGGCCCGATCCTGCCCGAACTGGAAGCGCTGTACGGCGTGCCGCAGCGTGCTGAATTCCACCCGGAAGTCGATACCGGCATCCACCAGGAAATGGTCAGCGACATGGCCGCGAAGCTGGCCCCCGGCGATGACCTGGTCGGCTTCGCCGCGCTCACCCACGACCTCGGCAAGGGCCTGACCCCGCCGGAGGAATGGCCGCGCCACATCATGCACGAGCAGCGCGGCATCAAGCCGCTGAAGGCACTGTGTGCGCGGTTGAAGATTCCCGCCGAGCACCAGCAGCTGGCCGAAGCGGTCTGCCGCGAGCACTTGAACGTGCACCGCATCGACGAACTGCGCGATGCCACCGTGCTGGAACTGCTGGGCCGCTGTGATGCGCTGCGCCGGCCGGAACGCGTGGCCCGCATCGCGTTGTGCTGCGAGGCCGACAAGCGCGGCCGGCTCGGTTTCGAGGATGCCGACTACCCGCAGGGCGAAACGCTCAAGCGCCTGCACCGGGCAGCGCTGTCAGTGCAGGCCAGGGATCTGGATACCACCCATCTGAAGGGCCCGGCCATCGGCGAAGCGCTGGCCAAGGCGCGGGTGAAGGCGATTGCCGCTTCCCGCTGAAGCACCTGGTAGTGCCGGCCGCTCCGCTGGCCGGCACCCCTAAATCGCTGGCTTCAATGCGCCATGCCGCGGGTGATCGCCGCCGCCCGCTGCTTCAGCTGGGCCACGGCATCGGGAATCATCTCCATGCCCACGTCCAGGCCCGGGTTCAGCACCAGGCCGACGCCGTCGCCGATACCGGCCAGCAGCGCGTGCACCGCGATCGGCATGGCATGCGCGAACTGCGGCAGCTGCTCGTGCCACAGGCCGGCGCGCTCGGGGGCAGTGAACACCGCGAACATCGGCTCGCCGCTCTCGCTGGTCAGCACCAACGGCGAGATGCTCTCGTCCCAGGCGCCATCTTCGCCGATGGCCTTGTCCAGCAGCACGAACGCCGTCGAGGTCAGCAGGCCGTCGAGGAACTGCGCTGCGGTCAGCGTGCCGTCCTGGGCCTGCAGCAGGCGCACCTCGAGGTCGTTGAGGGGTTCGAACGGGGTGTCGTGGTCCATGGTCGGTTCCGGTACGCGGTTGCAGGCTGCAACTTTAGCAGGCCGGGAGTGAGGCACGGCAGCGTATCGGCAGGAGCACGCGGGGCTTCAGCGGCCGATGAGACTTTCTGCGGGAATGCCCAGGTTGCGGTGAAGCTTCCGGATCATTTCAAGAGTCAGACCGCGCTTGCGATTCAACACCTCATAGACACGGTTGAGCTGGCCGATGGAGGGCACCAGATCCTTCACGGTCAGACCGCCCTGCTCCATGCGGAAGCGGATTGCATCGATGGGATCTGGCGGCTTGATCGGGTAGTGCTTCGCTTCGTAGGCTTCAACCAGCGTTACGAGAATTTCAAATCGATCGCCATCTTCGCTGCCCGGCTCCGGCTCGTTGTCGACATAGGCCGAAATCATGCGCAGCGCGTTTTCGTAGTCGCTTTCCGTACGGATGGGATGGATGTTCATAGAAGCTCCACAGTGTCGGCGTCGATCCGGTCGTACTCGGCGTGGGTGCCAATGAACTTGATGTAGACCACTTGAAACCTGTAACCCACAGCGACGATGAGCCGGTAGCTGTTGCCTTTTATGTTGAACACCACACGACTGTTGGCCACGAAACTTGCGCTTGCGTAACGTTGGCGTACGTCATGCGGTGTGTCCCAGACGGCGTGCCTCACTTCGTCATACCAGGACCTCAGCGCTGCTTCCGAATCAGGGTGACGTTCCCAGAATCGTTTCAGCGTCGCCAAAGCAACCACTTTCATTCGGATATCCTAGTCCCAATTTGGGATATAAGCAACCGTGTCATCTTCATCAGCGGCCGATGTATCCGTGCCGCCACATCCATCCGGCCACCGCCAGCCCCGCCACCACCACCAGCATCAACGGCAGGCCGAAGCGGTGCCGCCACGGGATCGGCACCCCGCCCAGCTGCTGGTCCATGGTCTCGGTATCCAGCACCCAGCCGTGCTCGCAGCGGGTGCAGGCCAGCTCGTAGCGACGCTGGTAGGTGAAGCCGAACAGCAGGTCGATGCGCGCCATCCTGTAGCGCAGCTGCGGGGCGAACTCGGTTTCCGTCTGGCAGCGCAGGCAGTGGTGGGCTTCGGTGGGGCCGACGATCAGCACCCGTTCCTGTTGGCCGATCAGGATCATGACCGGGTGCCTTGGCAGGCGGGCTGGGCCAGCAGCCAGGCTTGGGCGGCGGCCACGGTGGCGGCGTCCCCCTCGACGCGCTGGTCGGGCTCGATCTTCAAGCCATCACCACGATCATTGCGGTCCCGCATCACGCTGGTGGTCAGCAGCAGGCGACTGCCATCGGCAAGCGTGTGCACGACATTGCCAGTGGAGACACCCGCAGTAGGCTGACCGAAACTCCGCGTCTGCGGACGACCACGCCACGCCAGCACCGAGGCCTCGCCCGAACTGCCGGTGCGCGGCCCGAACAGCACCGCCACCGGCGCGCCGGGCTGCCGCAGCACATAGCCGGACTGGCCGAAGTCCAGCACCGACTTGCCTGCACGCTGTACAGCGGTCGCGGTCAACGTCCAGCGCTCCGGCCCCTGTGCGGCTTCGAACGCTCCCACATCTTCGTTGTTCACCACCGAGGTGCGCAGCAACGGTGCCATGCCCAGCAGCATCGGCCACATGTTGCCACCGCTGTTGTCACGCAGGTCGACGATCCAGCCACAGCGCATGCCGTCGTCCTTGCTACGGATTACCTGCTGCCACCGCGCGGCGCGCTGGATGTCCTGGCGGAATTTCTCCTGCGGCGTCGCGCCGGGCATAGGGGCATAGCCCTCGATGACCACCCAGCCGATGCGCGCATCCACCGCATCGACGGCCTTGGCCCGGTCCACGGCGGCGGCACCGGCCTGCTGCGCGCGCGCAAGGGATTCACGCTGGCGCTGGGTCGTGGTCCATGCACCATGGTGGCCGGTGCTGAGCGCAATGGCTTCGCGCAGAACGGCCAGCCGTTGCGCGGGGTCGCCCTGCGCCGATTGCAGGCGGATGCGAATGGCGGGCCAGTCCACCCGATCGCGATACAGCGCCTGGCGTTCAAGCAGGCTGAGGATCTCGGCCAGGGCCTCCGGCGAGGGCACCTCGACCGTGCTTGGCGTATCGGCCATGGCGCCGGTCGCCAGCAACACGAACATCAGCGCGCCGATGCGACGCACTCCCTTGCGAACCTGCATGCGACGCTTCCTTGTCGTTGAGTCAGGACCGCAGCATAACCGGGGCATGATCGCTTGCGCCACGCGCGAACTGTCGTATCCGGCCCGATCGCTGGTTGCAGCAAGGCGGCTTGCGTGCAGTCACCACATTGCAACTTTGCCCATGTCATCGCGGCGCACAACGCGCCAAGGTGGCCCCCGTCGGCGCTTCCTGCGCTGACCGGGATTGGCGTCCTGAATGAAGCTTTTCACGAGCGGGCTTGCAACGTCGTTGCCGGCCCGAACAATGCACCGTCCGTCGTTCTGCGGCGGGCGGTGCGTGGGGATCCCCGGATCCGCCGGCGTCATTCCTCGTGAAGAGCTTCACCGGCACGCCAACCCGCACCGCCCGCCACCTTGCATCCCGCAGGTGGCCTTGCCTTGTGAGGTTGCTGCCATGAACACGCCCTACCCCACCTCTCCGCGCCTGCAGGCACTGCTCGGTGCTGCATTGCCCGACCTGCAGCTGTCCGCTACGGCAGCCGAAGCGCTGGAAGATGCGCTCACCGAAGCCGACGAACAGGCGCCGCAGTCGGCGTTCTTCGCCCGGTTGCGCGGCATCGCACACAGCCACGGAGCCGACGGCCAGGCGTGGCGCGAGCGGCAACTCAGCGAGGCGCGCGGCCGGGAACTGGCCGAGGCGACGCGCTGTCTTGCCGCATTGTCCGCCTGCGGCGGTGTGTTGCTGGCGGCGCAGTCGGCGCGCGAGATGGATGATGCGCAGGTGCAGTGTCCGCCACAGGTGGAGGAAGGGTTGCTACATGCGGTGGTGGTGTTGGCCGATCATGCGGGGGCGTTGGTCGCGCCCGAGCTGCTGCCGATACGAGCCAACGAATGCTGCTAGATGTTGCAACCCTGCTGGAAAAATCGACTCATTAGAAAGCCATCAGATAAAGCCATGGACGACAAGAGATATGAATTACTTCGGAAATTCGTGCAGGCGATATCAGATCGGGATAGCACCACACTGCAGGAAGACTTTGACCTGACCTCAGTGATGATTCTGGAAATCTACGAACTTCTGCCGGTTTACTTCCTAGAAGGTGCCGCCATTTCCATCCCTTCACCTGCGCGCGACGCAGCAGACGACTTGGTACCGTTGATGACCACATATGACCGTGGAGATGGTGACAGTGCAGTTGAGTGCTATCTCCTCGAGGACGGCGAGCCCAGCGAAGCCGTTCTTCATGTCCATTTCGAGAAAGGTAATCTCATCTACGGATTCATCAATTCATAGCAATTCCGGATCGCCCAAAGCGAACGACATTTCAGAACGTGTCGACCAAGGTCGACACCCACCAGAGTGGGTCATGCATCTGCACCGCGCGCTACCAGTCCGCGCGCAAGCCGATGTTGCCTTCGATGATGCGGCGCTTCTCGTTGCGGTCGCCACCCAGCTCGCGCGTATAGTCGGCCACGGCGTACGCACTGATGGTGCGGTTGAAGCGCCCGACCACACCCACGCCGGCTTCCAGCGCGCGTGAACGCTGCGAATTGATGATCACGTCGTCGTCGAAGCGGATGCGATCCTCGCCGGAACGACCATGCCAGTAATTCAGCTTGAAATACGGCTGCCAGCCGTTGTCGGCCAGCTGGTAATCACCGGCCAGGCGCAGGCCGATGCGGCCGGTCCAGGCGTTGTCGTTGTCGAAGCGCACGCTCGACACTTCATCGCGGCGGTCGTCCAGCGAGGTGCGCTGCCAGATCACCTGCAGCTGCGGTTCCAGCCACCATGCGGACTGACCGAAGTGCAGCAGCGGCTTGCCGGCCTCCACTGACACGCTGGTGCCGTCGCCGCTCAGGCCGAAGCCGAGCCCGCGCGAGGAACGTACGCGGCCGTCGTAGCGGCTCTGCATCGCCACGGCGTCGATATAGGCACCGCTGCTGTCGGTGAACGTCCAGTACAGGCCCGCGTGCTTGTCGTCCAAACGGTTCTGGCCTACCCGCACGTTTTCCCAGCCCAGTGCCAGGCCGGTGGTCTTGCCCTGCGCGCGGGTGCGGCCGACGAACACGCCGATCTGGTTGCGATGGCTATCAGACGCCGCAGCCCACACGTCGAGGCCGGCCTGCAGGCCCATCACGTCGCCATCGAAGCCGGGCTGCGCATCGCCCTTCCAGTGGATCTCGCTGCTCTGCCCCACCAGGCGGCCCCAGGCGGTGCGGAATGCGCCCTGGTTGTACAGCAGGCGCTGTTCGCCCTGCCGCTCGTGGAAGGTACCGAGGCTGGCCAGCGAGGTCTCGCGCAGCAGCGGCGGCACCACCGCGTAGGCGGCGGTCTCCACGCGGTACAGCGGTACCACCGCACCTTCGGCCGGGCGTGCACCCGGCGTCGGCGGTGCACCGGTACCGGGCAATGCACCGCCGGCCACGGGCACGTCCGGCACCGCCGGATCGCTGGGCGGTGCCACCGGCGCCGGTTCCGGCGGCGGCGGCGGTGGTGCGGTCTCGCCTGCGGTCAGGTCCGGATCGATGGCGCCTTCGGGCGGCGGTGGCGGCGCCGGGGCAATGGGGGGCGGTGGTGCCACCGGCGGCGTCAGCGGCGGTGGGGTGGCGCTGCCACCACCGTTGGGTGCCGGCGTCGGGCCGGTCACCAGCGTCGAACGCAGGTACCAGTTTTCGCTGGTGCCGGCACTGACACCACCCTTGAACAGGAAGTACTCGTAGGCGCCGGCCGCGACCGGTGCGAACAGCGAGAACGCGCCCGGCGCGGTGCGGCCACCATTCAAGGCCTGCACCACCAGGATGCCATCGGCCAGCGTGGCCGCGCCGCTGCCGCCGGCATTCAGCACGCCGATGCCGGTGGTTCCGGTGGCGGTACCGCCATCGATCACCAAGCGATCGCTGGGGGAGTTGTCCGCGCCCAGCACGGTGCGCAGGTACAGGCCACCACCGTCACCGCGATAGTTGCCGCGCACGGTGAACACGTCGCCGGCGCCGGTACCGGTCAGGTCGATGCGCCCGGCATTGACCATCTCCACCAGTGCAGCACTGTTGAATGGGCGGATGGCATGGCCGCCACTGCCCGCGTAGACGGTGCTGGTGTCGTCCACCGTGAGCGTACCGGTGCCGGTTGCGCTGTCGCCCAGCACCAGGTCGCCATCGAAGCTCAGCTCGGTGCTGTTGGCCAGGCTGATCGTCTCCCAGTTCTGGTAACGGCCCACGCCTGCGGTCTTGACGTTGCTCAGGTTGAGCTGGTCGATGCCACTGCCACCGTCGAACAGCGGCACCGCACCCAGGTTGCCCTGGTTGAGGTTGCTGAGGTTGGCCACGTCGTTGTCTGGGCCCATGTCGATCGCACCGTAGACAATGCCACCGCCGCTCCAGTTGAAGGTGTCATCGCCGGTACTGAGCAGTACCTGCCCGCGCACGGTACCGTCGGTGATGGTCACGCTGTCGTTGCCGCCGCTGACGCTGATGTTGCCGCCGATGTAGGCCGTGCCCGAAATGATGATGGTGTCGGTGTCGAAGCCGGTCACCACGTTGCCATCAACAGTACCGCCGGACTGGTCCCACAGGTTCTTGTCCAGCTTCATGTTGACGCGGCCGATGCGGCCTGCGGTCATCCAGGCCTGGTCGCCATCTTCGAACGCACCGACGATGCGGCCACCGCTCATGCGGAAGGTATCGATGTTGTCGCCCTGCTGCAGCGCGCCGATCGTGCCGCCACTCATGACGAAATCATCGCGGCCACTGCCCTGCGCCACCACGCCGGTGACGGTGCCGCCGGTGACGGTCATCTGGTCATCGCCGCTACCCTGGTCGATGCTGTCGATGGTGCCATTGCCCAGCAGCAGCACATCGTTGCCATCTCCTTGCAGGACGCCGCCGCTGATGCTGCCGGCCTGCATCTCGAGGCGGTCGTTGCCCGAATCGAACTGTACGCCAGTGCGCCCGCTGATCGTTCCGCGGTTGACCAACACGCTGTCGCCGGCGCCAACGAACTGCAGCGCGATGTTGTTGCCGGTGCTGATGCTGCCCGAATTCTCGACACGGCTGCCGCCACCGAGCTGGACCGCCACACCCCCCACCGAACTGATCGTGCCGAGGTTGGACAGCAGGTGCCCGCCGGCCCCGACCAGCGAAATCGCACTGCCACCACCGCTCTGCTGCAACTGGGTACCGCTGGCGACGTTGACGGTGATGCCCGCTTCGCCGCTGGCTGTGATAGGCACCGTCTGCGGATTCGGCGCGTTGGCGTCGCAGGTGACCGCCTGGCCGGCGACCGGAGCGACGGTGCTGCAGCCAGCCCAGGCGGCGCTGGCGGTCAACAGCACCATGGACGGGACAGCCAGTGCCTGAAGCACGGAAACGGTGAGGCGGCGCGGACGGAAAGCGCGCGGGACGGCACGGGTCATACAGTTCTCCTGGACAGGGAATCAGGAACTGCAAATGCACGCTGCTGCGTGTGCAGTCTGCCGTGATGTGAACCGTTTCGATAGGTGAACTTGCGTGCCGAAAATCACACTTCGGATGCGAAATCGCCGGGCCCTCACGCCCATGTGATGTAGCTGAAATCGTTCATTTTTCCGGCATCCGGAATCACGCGCAAAGCATCCACGCATGGCGTGGATCTACTGATCCTGCATCGCCAATCGATTCAATCGTGGCACCTGGTAGATCCACGCCATGCGTGGATGGCGTTGGCGGACGGGGTCAGATCTTCAGGTAGATCTTCCGACGGTCCAGCCACCAGGCCACGCCCCACCACAGCGCGACAAACGCCAGTGCCTGCAACATCGACGCCAGCTCCAGCGCACCCGACATCGCGTTGGCCAGCTGCTGCCAGATCCGGCTCCAGGCACCGCTGGCCATCAACGCCACCGACATCACCGAGGCCCCCAGATACGCGGTGATCGCATTGACGCCGAAGCGCCGGCCCAGCGCCGGCCATCCTTTCAGGTCGATCAGCACGTGGCCCAGCCACAGCGCCAGCGCGGCCAGGCCGCCGGTCCACAGCACGTAGCTGGGCGTCCACAGCTGCTTGTTCAACGGCAACACCCCGGCCAGCAACAGGCCCAGCACGGCCGTCGCCACGCCCAGCCCGGCCAGTGCCGTCGAACGCCCGCTGCGCAGCAGGCCACCGGCCAACAGGCCGAGCACGGTACTGGCCAGTGCACCCAGCGTGCTCAGCAATCCTTCCGGGTCATGGCCGAGGCGGGTATCGGCATGCCATTGATAGATCCACGGTGCGAACAGCGTGGTGTCCAGGCGGCTGGCCGGGTTGGTCCACGGCGCCAGGTCACCGACGCCCAGCAGCAGCACCGTGTACCCCACCAACAGTCCAACAAGCATGCCGGCCTGCATGCGCGGCCGTGCATACACCGCCAGCACACCCACCAGCGCCGCGCACACGGCGATCCGTTGCAGCACCCCCCAGATGCGGAAGTGGTGTGTATCCAGCGCCCACCAGATCAGCAGGTGCAGCAGCGCACCGGTCACCAGGATGCGCAGTGCGCGCTCCAGCACGCCGCGCGCCCGTGCAGGACGCGCAGCGGCATCCAGCGCGCGCGGTGCCACGCTGAAGGCCATCGACACGCCCACCAGGAACAGGAAGAACGGGAACACCAGATCGGTGGGCGTGCAGCCATGCCATTCCGAATGGCGCAGCGGCGCGAACACTGCACTCCAGTCGCCTGGATTGTTGACCAGCAGCATCGCCGCCACGGTGATGCCGCGAAGGGCATCGATCGAGCCCAGACGGCGTGGCGGCGTACTGTTCATCAGGCGGCCTCGTACTGTCCGGCAATCCAGGTGCTACGTACCTGCAGGGCGTCATCCAGCAGCACCAGGTCGGCCTGGTAGCCCTCGGCGATGTGGCCCAGGCGGTCGTCGACATTGAGGAACTGCGCCGGGTAGGTCGAAGCCATGCGCGCGGCTTCGGCCAGCGGCTGGCCGAGCAGCTGCACGGTGTTGCGCACCGCCGTGGCCATGTCCAGCGCCGAGCCCGCCAGCGAACCGGCGGCATTGCGCACCACGCCGTCGATGGCGGTGATGGTTTCGCCGTACAGCACGTAGCTGGGATCATCCGCACCGACCGGCGGCATCGCATCGGTCACCAGCAGCAGGCGACCGCGCGGCTTGGCCGCCAGCGCCACCCGCAGGCTGGCCGGATGCACATGCACGCCATCGACGATGATGCCGATCCAGCTGTCGCGGTCTTCCAGCGCAGCGCCCACCGCGCCGGGCTCACGGCCCTGCAGCGGCGACATCGCGTTGTACAGATGGGTGAAGCCACGCACGCCAGCATCCAGGCCGGCGCGGATCTCTTCGTAGGTGCCTGCGGTGTGGCCGGCGGCCACGATCACGCCACGTTCGACCAGCGCGCGGATGGTCTCCAGCGGCACGCGCTCCGGCGCCAGAGTCAGCAGGGTCACGCCGTTGTCCAGCGACGCGGCCAGCGCGATCTCTTCTTCGTCCGGCACGCGGAACTTGCTGGCATCGTGCGTGCCCTTGCGCGCCGGCGCGATGTAGGGCCCTTCGAGATGGATGCCGATCACGCCCGGCACGCCCTGCGCGATCGCCTCGCGCAGCGCACCGATGGCTTCGCGCATCACCGCCACGTCATCGCTGATCAGCGTGGGCAGCATCGCGGTGGTACCGAAGCGGCGGTGAGCCTGCGCGATGGTACGCAGCGAGGCAACATCGGGCGTGTTGTTGAACAACGCGCCGCCACCGCCATTGACCTGCACGTCGATGAAGCCGGGCAGCAGCCAGCCGCCGCCCAGGTCCACCTGCTCGGCAGCGTGGCCCAGCTGCGGTGCGGCGTCGGGCAACAGCGCGCTGATGCGACCCTCTTCGATCACCACAGCCAGATCGTCGCGGAACTCATCGCCTGCCAGGATGCGGGCATTGCGCAGCACGGTTGCCATCACACCGTCTCCGTGACCTTGTTCAGGTGCGGCGGCAGGTCCGGGTTGAAGCCACGACGCAGCGCCAGCGCATTGATCGCGCGATAGAAGCTCTGCACGGTCAGCAGCGGTGCGCACAGCGGGTGCGGTGCGGCCGCCACCGGCAGGTTGCCACCGGCGCCGGCCAGCCACACCTGCGCGCCGCGCGAGGTGAATTCATCGACCACCGCTCGGGTGCCAGCGCCGGTTTCATCGGGCTGCGCGAAGGCCAGCACCGGGAAGCCACGGTCGACCAGCGCCATCGGGCCGTGCTTGACCTCGGCCGAGCTGTAGGCTTCGGCGTGCAGGCTGCAGGTTTCCTTGAACTTCAGCGCCGCTTCCTGCGCCGCGCCCAAGCCCAGGCCACGGCCGAGCACGAACAGGTTGGTGGCCTCGACCAGGCCTTCGGTCACCGCGCTCCAGTCGCACTGCCAGGCTTCACGCATCGCGTCCGGCAGCAGGTCCAGCGCGTTGCGCAGGCTGCTGTCCTGCTTCCAGTAGGCGGCCAGCTGCAGCAGTGCAGCCAGCGAGGCCAGGTAGCTCTTGGTCGCCGCCACGCTCTTTTCGGCACCGGCATGCAGCGGAATGACCGTGTCGGCCAGCTGCGCCAGCGGCGAATCCTCGACGTTGACCAGCGCGATCACGCGTGCGCCAGCGGCCTTGGCCGCCTCGGCGTTGCGCAGCAGGTCCGGGCTCTTGCCCGACTGCGAAATGACGATGAACAGCGCACCGCGCAGCTGCAGCGGTGCGGCATAGACCGACCCCACCGACGGCGAGGCCGACGCAACCACCAGGCCCAGCTGGGTTTCCAGCAGGTACTTGCCGTAGGTGGCGGCATGGTCGGAGCTGCCGCGTGCACAGGTGACCACGAACGGCGGCGGCGCCGCGCGCAGGCTGGCGGCCAGGGTTTCCAGGGTGGCGTGGTTGCGCGAGAACTGGCGGGCAACCACGTCGGCCGCTTCGGCGGCCTCGGCGAACATCAGGGTGGACGTGGGGTCTGACAGCGACATGGCAGGCTCAGGCAGGATCGGAAGGAAGGGGGCGTGCGCCGGCCGGGCGCATCGGCGCGGTCGAACCGCGCACCACCAGTTGCGGCACGAAGCCCTGGTTGTGCAGCGGTGCCGGCGCATCGTCGTAGGCGTCGCTGCGCAGTTGTGCGATCAGCAGGCGCGCGGCGTGGCGGGCGATGTCCTCGGTGGCCTGCTTGGCGGTGGTCAGCGGCGGCCACGACTGGCGCGAGAACGGGCTGTCCTCGAAGCCGGCGATGGACAGGTCGTAGGGCACGTTCATGCCGGCCGACTTGGCGGCGGCCAGCACGCCGGCAGCGATTTCGTCGTTGGAACCGAAGATGGCGGTAGGTGGCTCGCGCAGCGCCAGCAGGCGGCGCGCCCCACGGAAACCATCGTCGAAGGTGTAATCGCCCTGCACCACCAGGTGCTTGTCCACGGTCATGCCGTAGTCCTTCAGCGCCGCTTCGTAGCCGGCATAGCGTTCGCCCGAGGAGCGGTGCGAGCTGCCGCCCCAGAGGAAGCCGATGCGCTGGTGGCCCAGCTGGATCAGGTGCTCGGTGATCTCGTAGGCCGCCTCGCGGTCGTCGACGAACACGCAGGCGCCGTCGGCCGGGTCTTCAGTGGCGGCGATGATGCGCACCAGCTTGATGCCACGCGCGGTCAGCGCCTGGATCAGGTCGCGTCGCTCGGACATCGGCGCGGTCAGCACCAGCCCCGCCAGCCGCGAGCGCTGCACCCAGTCGGCCAGTTCATCGGCCAGCAACGGCGAGCTCGAATCACAGGGATGGATCTGCAGGCCGAAACCGGTCTCGCGGCACGCGGCCAGCACGCCGTTCTGCACGCCGATGATGTGGTACGGGTTCGGGTTGTCGTAGACCAGCCCGATCACGAAGGTAGTGCCGCTGCGCAGGTTGCGCGCGGACGGATCGGGCTCGTAGTCGAGCTCGGCGATGGCACGCAGCACCCGCGCACGGGTGGCCTGCATCACCGAGGGCTCATTGTTGATCACCCGCGAGACCGTCTTCAGCGAGACCTTGGCCTTCTCCGCAACGTCCTTGATGGTCGCTCTGCGCATGGGTTTTCCCTGGGGTTGGCTGCCGTCCATCATCGCCGATCAGGCCTTGTCCTGCGGCAGGCCGGCACGATGGCCGATCACCGAGTAGAACAGGATGTACAGGTAGCACGGCACCATCAGCAGCACGAACACCAGCTGGAAGTCGATGTGCTGCTTGAGCACGGCGAACAGCTGCGGAATGATCGCGCCGCCGGCGATGCCCATCACCAGCAGCGCCGAGCCGGTCTCGGTGAAGCGGCCCAGGCCGCGGATCGCCAGCGGGAAGATGGCCGGCCACATCATGGCGTTGGCAAAGCCCAGCAGCGCCACGAAGGCCACCGAGACGTAGCCGTGCGTAGCCCAGGCGCCCAGGCAGAACACCACGCCCATCACTGCCGAAATGGTCAGGTAGCGCGACTGCGAGACCAGGCCAGGGATCGCCAGCAGGCCGACCACGTAGCCGGCCAACATCGCACCCAGCGTCAGCGAGGTGAACATCTTGGTCTGGTCCAGCGGCAAGCCGAAACCGTGGCCGTAGGTGCCGATCGCATCACCGGCCATGACTTCCACGCCTACGTACACGAACAGGCACAGCACGCCCAGCCACAGATGCGGGAACTGGAAGATGCTGCGGCGCTCGGCCGTTCCCGGTGCCCCTGACGGCGTTGCATTGGCTTCGGAGGACTTGATCTCCGGCAGAGGCGAGAACAGCACGGCCACCGCCAGCACCACCAGCAGCGCGGCCATCGCAAGGTACGGCGCATGGATCTTGGCGGCGAATTCGTTGAGCAGCGCAACCTTGGTGACCGCGTCGGCGGCCTGCACCTGCTTGTCCAGATCGCCGATGCCATGCAGCACCAGGGTGCCGATCAGCACCGGGGCGAGCATGCCGGCGATCTTGTTGCAGATGCCCATCAGTGCGATGCGGCGTGCCGCCGTCTCGATCGGGCCGAGGATGGAGATGTAGGGATTGATCGCGGTCTGCAGCAGCGCCAGGCCGCTGCCGATCACGAACAGGCCGCCGAGCGCGCCCGGGTACCAGCGCTGGGTGGCGAATTCACCGAACAGCGCGGCACCACCGGCCATCACCAGCAGGCTCAGGCTCAGGCCCTTCTTCATGCCGGTGCGGCGCAGGATCCAGGACGCCGGCAGGGCCAGGAAGAAATAGGACAGGTAGAACACCATCAGCACCAGGAAGGCGCCGACCTCGCTGAGTTCGAAGGCCAACTTGACGAAGGTGATCAGCGGGCCGTTGAGCCAGGTGAAGAAGCCGATCAGGAAGAACAACACGCCAACGATGGCGATGGAGGTGGCCACGTTCGGGCGCGCGCTTGCAGCGGGGACGGCGGACATCAGGAGGGCTCCTGCGGCGACGGCCGCAGAACGCGGCGTCGGAGAGTGGCTGGGAACAACGTTGTCACATTCTTTCGATGGACAACGGCGGTTTGTCAACTTCCATGCACGCCTGCCTGAACCTTGTGCTGCACTGCGCAAGTCCGCCGCGGTATGCCCCGCTGAATGCGCGGCAGGCCTAGAGCCCCGTGCGCCAATGGTTCCCATGTGAAACCCGCACTCACACCGTGTAAACGTTTACTGCGCGCCGCATTCGTTGCGACGCAGCAACGAAAGTGTCACGAACTCGTTGACATCGTTGTCAGCACGGTTACAGACTCCGCCCCAATCGCCGCCCCCGATCCCCGGGCCGGCCCACCTGCAGCAGGAGCCCGCGTGACCGCCAGCCACCCCGCCCCGTCGCATGTCCTTTCCCGCGTCGCGCCCTCGTTCCTGGCCGCCGACGTCGGTGGCACCCATGTGCGCGTGGCCCGGGTCCAGGCCAGCGGTGACGCCGCCCATCCGGTGCAGGTGCTGGAGTACCGCAAGTACCGCAATGCCGACCATGCCGGCCTCAGCGCGATCCTGTCCGACTTCCTGGGCGAAGGCCCGCGGCCCACGCATTGCGTGGTCGCCAGCGCCGGCTATGCCCGCGAAGACGGCACGGTGATCACCGCCAACCTGCCGTGGCCGCTGTCGGCGCGCCAGGTGGAGGCCGATGTCGGCCTGCAGCGGGTCTACATCGTCAACGATTTCGAAGCGGTGGCCTACGCCGCCGCGCAGGTGGACGCCAGCGGCGTGCTGCACCTGTGCGGGCCGGAGACCGCCGCGCGTGGCCCGACCCTGGTGGTCGGCCCCGGCACCGGTCTCGGTGCAGCGCTGTGGATCCCCACCGCGCACGGCCCGGTGGTCCTGCCCACCGAAGCCGGCCAGCCGACCCTGGCGGCCAGCACCGAACTGGAAATGGCCATCGTCCGCCACATGCAGCGCGACCGCGCGCACGTGTCGATCGAGCATGCGATCTCCGGCCCCGGCCTGATGAACCTGTACCGTGCGGTGTGCGCGCTGCAGGGGCAGGCGCCGACCCTGGCAAGCCCCGACGCAGTCACCGCTGCGGCCATGGCCGACAGTGATGCGGATGCCCGCCAGGCGCTGGACGTGTTCTGTGGCCTGCTCGGCAGCACCATCGGCGACATGGCGCTGTTCTACGGCGCCCACGGTGGCGTCTACCTGGCCGGCGGCATCCTGCCGCAGATCCGCGAATACCTGCACGCCAGCACCTTCGTCGAACGCTACCTGCAGAAGGGGCCGATGGGCGAAGCGCTGGCACGCATCCCGGTGAAGGTCGTCGAACACGGCCAGTTGGGCGTGGTCGGCGCTGCCAGCTGGTACCTGCAGCAATCGGCCGCCTGACACCGCAACAGGCTTCAACGCAATCGCAGCACGCAGTACGTGGCACGCCAACGCACGGGACTTCGCCGCCGCCCCGCGCATGTCATCGCAACCGTAACCGAACACCGCCGCCGGCACCCAATCGAGTGATGAGGAGAGACATCATGAACACCCGCAAGACCCTGCTTTCGGCCGCCATCGTCAGCTGCATCGCCTTCAGTGCGCACGCGCAGCAGGCGGCCCCGACCGCCACCGATCTGGACACCGTGACCGTTACCGGCATTCGTGGCTCGATGGAAAAGTCGCTGGACACCAAGCGCGAAGCCAATGCGCGCGTGGAAGTGGTCACCGCCGAAGACGTGGGCAAGCTGCCCGCGCACAACGTTGCCGATACCCTGCAGCGCCTGCCCGGCGTGAACATCAGCTCGTCCAGCGCCGACGAAGGTGGCTTCGATGAAGCCGACCGTGTCAGCCTGCGCGGCACCAGCCCGAGCCTGACCCAGACCCTGATCAACGGCCACACCGTCGGCTCGGCCGACTGGTTCGTGCTCAGCCAGGGCAACAACGTCGGCCGCAGCGTCAGCTACTCGCTGCTGCCGTCGGAACTGGTCAGCTCGGTGGAAGTGAACAAGTCCTCGCAGGCCAAGCTGCAGGACGGCGGTACCACCGGTACCGTCAACATCATCACCCGCAAGCCGCTGGAGTTCTCCAAGCCGTTCACCGCGGAAGGCTCGATCGGCATGGTGCGCTCGGACCAGGCCAAGTCGAACGACCCGCAGTACTCGGCACTGTTCAACTACAAGAACGACGAAGGCACCTTCGGCGTGATGGTGCAGGGCTTCAGCCAGAAGCGCGAGCTGCGCCGTGAAGCACAGGAAATCCCGGGCGGCTTCTTCAAGATCGGCGCCGGCGATCCGGTCGCCGAGACCAATCCGGACCTGATCGGCGTCAATGTGCCGGGCCTGCTGGGTTCGACCCTGTTTGAGCAGACCCGCGAGCGCAAGGGCGGCCTGGTCTCGTTGCAGTTCAAGCCGAGCGACAGCCTCACCCTGGGCCTGAATGGTTTCAGCTCCGAGCTGAAGGCCAACAACTACAACCGCAACTTCATGATGTTCGGCAACAGCTTCGCCAAGTCGCAGGCGCCGGATCCGGGCTATGTGGTCAAGGACGGCGTGCTGACCAACGCCAGCTACAGGGGCGTGCCGGGCACCGACTATGCGGTGTACGACATGATCTACCGCGAGTCGAAGGCCAAGTCGAGCTATGTCACCTTCGATGCCGACTGGCAGATCAGCGACAGCCTGACCGCCACGTTCCAGGCCGGCAGCACCAAGGGCACCGGTGAGACGCCGCGCCAGTACATCGCCGAGGTCACCCTTGCCAACGGCGGCGGCGCCAGCTGGGCCACCCACGGCAATGGCTCGCCGATCGACTGGAACGTCGGCGGCGACCTCTCGCCCAACGGCGTGACCAGCTTCGGCACCTGGGGCAACCAGCAGGTCACCGCCGAAGACAAGGAGAAGTGGGCCACGCTCGACTTCAACCAGTACTTCAACGATGGCGGCGTACTGAGCTCGATCGACTTCGGCCTGCGTTTCGCCGACCACAAGCGCGAAGCGCTGTCGCCGGAAGGTGCAACCCCGGGTGACATCTGGAGCGCGCTGAAGAACGGTGCCGCGGCCAACTATCCCAGCGGCTTTGCCGGCGACATCGGCGGCACCTTCCCGCGCAACCTCTGGTACTTCACCCCGGGCGCGCTGAAGGACGCGGTGACCAACAATTCCACCTGGCTGGCCGGCAATGATGGCCCGACCGGTCGCCACAACTATGGCGCCGAGTGGAAGGTGAAGGAAAAGAACTTCGCCGGCTACGTGCAGGCCAATTTCCGCGGCGACTGGTGGAGCGGCAACGTCGGCCTGCGCTACGTCAACATCAAGCAGGACATCGACACCTACAACGCCGTCAGCAAGGCCGCCGATGCCGATGTCAGCAGCCTGTTCGGCATGTGGGAGCGCCTGGCCTTCCAGAACAAGCGCAACCGTGTCCTGCCCAGCGCCAACATCAAGTTCGACCTGGACGACTCGCTGGTGCTGCGTGTCGCCGCCTCGCAGACCCAGACCCTGCCGGACTACTCGGCGCTGGGTGCCTCCTCGTACGGCTCGGACCTGAACCGCACCGGCGGTGGCGGCAATCCAAACCTCAAGCCGACCCTGTCGACCAACCTGGATGCCAACCTGGAGTGGTACTTCATGCCGCGTGGCCTGCTGTCGGTGGGCGCGTACCACATGAAGCTGAAGGACTACATCGCCTTCGACGTGGTCTCGCGCCAGCTGTACAGCGAACTGACCAACCAGCTTGAGACCTACCAGATCTCCACTCCGATCAATGCCGACGGCAAGGTCACCGGCGTGGAAGTGGCCTACGAGCAGCCGATCGGCGAGTACTTCGGCATCAATGCCAACTACACCTACGCCAACGGCACCACCTCGCACACCTGGTCGGATGGTTCGCACAACCTGCTGGGTACTTCGAAGAACACCTACAACGTGGGTGCCTACTTCGAGAACGAGCGCTTTGGCGCCCGGGTCAGCTACACCCGCCGTTCCTCGTTCCTGATCAGCCTGTCGGGCACCAACCCGTACTACCAGGATGACTTCGGCACGCTGTCGGCATCGCTGAGCTACAAGGCCACCGATTGGCTGAGCATCAGCCTGGATGGCCTGAACCTCAACAACCCGACCTACAAGTACTACCAGACCGCGGCCATCCCGACCTCGTTCTACAGCAACGGTCGCCAGTACTACCTCAACTTCCGCTTCAAGTACTGATCCAGCGGCGGCAACATCGCCGAGTCGTGCACGCACGCCGGGCCTGGGTCATTCCGGGCCCGGCGTTTTTCATGTATAGCGTTCATCGCACCGTTCCAAGGAGTCGTTCCGATGGTCAAGCCTTCCCGCGCCCGGATGCGCAGCGCAGTGCTGCTGGGCAGCCTGCTCGCCCTGTTACCGGCACTGCCCGCACTCGCCGCTGATCCCACGCCGGCCGCTGAAGCACCGGGTCCGCAGCTGCGTGCCGGCAGCCTGATGCTGATTCCCGCCCCGGCCACGGTGCAGCCCGGCCAGGGTAGCGGCATCACCGTACGCGCCGATACCGCGCTGCGCGCCGAAGGCGAGGCCGCACAGCGGGTCGCCACCCAGTTCGCCGATCTGCTGGCGCGCAGTGGTGGCCCGCGCCTGGCGCTGGCCAAGGGCAAGACGGCGGCCAAGACCGGTGGCATCCGCTTCCAGATCGTGCCCACCTTCCGCGACAGCGGTGAGAGCTACACGCTGGAAAGCACCGCGCAGGGCGTGGTGATCCAGGCCGGCAACGAAACCGGCCTGTTCTACGGCGCAACCACGCTTGCCCAGCTGGCCACGGGTGGCAGCAACGGCGTGCTGCCGGCGGTGCAGATCCAGGACGCGCCGCGCTTCAGCTGGCGCGGTTTCATGCTCGACTCGGCGCGGCACTTCCAGAGCCTGGATGAGATCAAGCGCGTGCTCGATGCGATGGCCGCGCACAAGCTCAATACCTTCCATTGGCACCTCACCGATGACCAGGGCTGGCGCATGGAGATCAAGCGCTACCCGAAGCTGACCGAGGTGGGCAGCTGCCGCCTGCCGGCCGGCGACGGCGGCATCGACCCGGCCAGTGGCCAGCAGCATCCGTACTGCGGCTTCTACACGCAGGAGCAGATCCGCGAAGTGATCGCCTATGCCGCCAGGCTGCATATCCAGGTGATTCCAGAAATCGACGTGCCCGGCCATGCCACCGCGGCGATCGCCGCGTACCCGGAACTGGGTTCGATCAACACCCCGCTGAAGCCGATCAGCGAATGGGGCGTGTTCCCGAACCTGTTCAACGTGGAAGACAGCACCGTCACCTTCCTCGAGAACGTGCTGGAAGAAGTGATCGCGCTGTTCCCGGCCAAGTACGTGCACGTGGGCGGCGACGAGGCGGTCAAGGACCAGTGGGAAGCCTCGAAGCAGGTGCAGCAGCGCATGCGTGCACTGGGCATCAAGAATGAAATGGCCATGCAGAGCCACATCATCAAGCGCCTGGAGACGTTCCTGGAGGAACACGACCGGCGCCTGATCGGCTGGGATGAGATCCTCGAAGGTGGGTTGCCGCCACAGGCCACGGTGATGTCGTGGCAGGGCACCGAAGGTGGCCTGGCCGCTGCCAGTGCCGGCCATGACGTGGTCATGTCGCCGGTCGGCTACCTCTATCTGGATTACCTGCAGACGGCCTCGCCGAATGAACCGCCGGGTCGCCCGGCCCAGGTCAACCTCGGCAAGTTGTACAACTTCGAGCCGGTGCCGGCCGAGCTGGCAGCTGACAAGCGTGGGCACATCCTCGGCCTGCAGGCCAACATGTTTACCGAGCACACGCGCACCTACGCGCGCCTGCAGCACAACCTGTTCCCGCGCCTGGCCGCCGTGGCCGAGACCGGCTGGAGTACGCCGGAACATCGCGACTTCCGCGATTTCCTCGCGCGCCTGCCCGCGCAGCTGCAGCGATACCGTGCCTGGGGCCTGGCCTACGCGCAGACCCCGTTCGAAGTGGGCGTGGACTACACCGATGATCGCGCGAAGAACTCCGTGACCCTATCGCTGGCCAATCCGCTGGGTTATGAAGTGCGCTACAGCACCGATGGCCAGCCGGTGACCGCGCAGTCGCCGCTGTACCAGCAGCCGCTGACCGGGACGCTGCCGACCACCGTGCAGGCCGCCGCGTTCTACCAGGGCCAGATGCTGGCCGCGAAGCCGACCGTCGCCGCGTTCACCGCGCAGTCGCTGCTCAGCCGTCGCAGCGATGCGCTGCTCAGCTGTGTGGGCAAGAAGGGGCTGGTGCTGCGCCTGGAAGACGATGGCCCGCGCGAGGGAGCGCGTGCGGTGTTCAACGTCGACATCTTCCAGCCGTGCTGGCGCTGGCCGCAGGCGCAGCTGGACGGCATCGGCAGTGTGGAGGTCCGCGCGGGCCGCATTCCGTACTACTTCCAGCTGGCCCACGACGAGCCCAAGCGTCGCTTCGAAAAAGCCAGGCGCGCGCATGGCGAGATGCAGGTGCGGCGCGGCGATTGCAGCGGCAAGGTGCTGGCAGAAGTACCGCTGCCGGCCTCACCCGATGCCGATGGCTTCGTGACCCTGCGTGCGGCGCTGCCGAAGGGCACGCAGGGAACGGGGGACCTGTGCATCAACTTCACCGGCGATACGCGCCCGGCGATGTGGGTGCTGGATGAGGTCACGCTGAAGAAGTAACCGCAAGCCTGTCCTGGCGCAATCCATCCACGCATGGCGTGGATCTACTGTAGAGCCGAGCCATGCTCGGCTGCCTTTCGGGAGGACGCCGAGCACGGGCTCGGCTCTACAGGAACCTCAGCCCCGCCAGCGCATCAGCAGATCGCGCAACGGGGTCAGTGCCGTGGCCATGCCGGCCAGCACGCCGATCGTGTTGGCAATGGCGTCCATCGGGTCGGCAGTGCGGTTGCTGGTCAGCGCGCCCTGCGCGAACTCGATGCCGACGCCCATCAGCACCAGCCCCACGCCCACCCACAGCAGCGGGCGCCCCGGCCGGAACAGCTGCACCGCGCTGCCGGCCAGGATAAAGTAGGCGAGGAAGTGCTCGCCCTTGTCGCTGTTTTCCGGCAGTGGAATCGGCGGCGGTGGGATCAGGCAGACCACGACCACCAGCAGTACCGCCAGCACCCACAGCACAGTCCACAGCCGCGGCCGCCGCAGCGGCTTGATCAGCGGCAACGCACTGCTCACAGGCGCCAGCTCAGGTCGCCCAGTTCGAACGCCGGCTCGAAATCGATACCACGCTGCAGGCCGATGGCCTGGAAGCGCTCACCCATCTCGGTCGGCAGGGTCAGCTTCTTCACCTGGTCACGCAGCTGGATGCGGCCGACCTCATCCGTGCGCTCTTCGGCCAGCAGCAGCACCTGGTCCAGGCCGTTGCCGAGCAGGAAACTGGCCTGGCTGCAGTACCCCGCCAGTTCGAAACCACCGTGCATGCCCGCCTCGGCCATCGCAGTGAAATCCACCGACGCGGTGATGTCCTGCAGGCCCGGCCAACGATGCACGTCGTTGTGCACGTGGTGGCGGTAGAACGCGCGGACCGTACCATCGTCGCGGTCGTGCTGGTAGAACTCGCTGCGGCTGTAACCGTAATCGACGAACAGCATCGCACCACGCTGCAGGCCGCCAGCCACTGCCTGCAGCCAGTACGGCAGCTGCGGCAGCACCTCGGAGCGGTAACCGTCGGCAAAGGGCTTTTCCAGGTAACGCTCGATGTGGCGCACCGCACCGTTGAGCAGGATGTCAGCCGGCTGCGCGCCACGGATGAAGTTGCCTTCGCCATCAAGCTCGACGGTTTCCTCGTAGACCTCGCCGTCCCGGATCAGGAAGCGCGGGGTCGGCAGCGCGTCGATCACCTCGTTGGCGAACACCACGCCCTCCCAGTCCTCCTCGAACGGGCGGTCGATCCAGTCCACGCGCGCGGCCAACTCGGCCGGCAGGTTCTGCTGCAGGCGCTGCTGCTGGCGCTCGCGCAGGTCAGCGCTGGGTTCGAGGATGGCGTAGCGCGACGGCAGCGCGTCCAGTTCGGCCAGGCGCAGCAGCACGGCCTCGGCGAAGGCGCCGGTACCGCCCCCCAGTTCCAGCATGCGGGCCTGCGCGCCCAGCTGCGCGAACACCGGCGCCAGCGCATTGGCCACGCTGCCGGCGAACAGGCTGCCGAGCTCGGGTGCGGTGGTGAAGTCGCCGCTGCCACCGAACTTGCTGGCGCCGGCGCTGTAGTAGCCCCAGCCGGGGGTGTACAGGCACAGCTCCATGAAGCGCGAGAACGGCATCGCCCCGCCCTGCGCAAGGATTTCGGCACGCAGGGCGGCCGCCAGCTGGTCGCTGTGGGCCAAGGCATCGGCTTCGGGCAGGGGGAAGGTGGGCTGCATGGCGTCTTCGAATGCGGTGACAATGGTGCACAGGATAGCCGAGCCTTGGAGGACCCTCGATGAGCGATACCCACCCCGTGGTCCTGATCACCGGCAGCGCGCGCCGGATCGGTGCGGCCATCGCCCGCCAGTTCCACGCCTGTGGCTGGTCGGTGGTACTGCATGCCAACACCTCCAGCGCCGAACTGCAGCAGGCCGCGTTCGATTTCGACAACGTGCGGCCGGGCAGCGTGCTTGCGCTGCAGGCCGACCTGCGTGACGCCGACGCCCTGCCCGACCTGGTGGAACAGGCCGTTACCCACTTCGGCCGCCTGGACGCGCTGGTCAACAACGCCTCCAACTTCTATGCCACCCCGCTCGGCCAGGTCACCGCCGAGGCAATGGACGAGCTGTACGCGGTCAACGCGCGCGCGCCGCTGCTGCTGTCACAGGCCGCCGCACCCTACCTGCGCCGCCAGCAGGGCTGCATCGTCAACCTGACCGACCTGCACGGCACCGACCCGATGCGCGACCACATCGCCTACACGATGGCCAAGGCCGCGCTGGAGATGGCCACCCGTTCGCTGGCGCTGGAGCTGGCGCCCAAGGTGCGGGTCAATGCGGTGGCGCCCGGCGCGATCCTGTGGCCGGAACAGGGCAAGGACGATTTCGCCCGCGAGGCGCTGCTGGCGCGCACGCCTTTGGCGCGGATCGGTACGGTCGAGGAGATTGCCGAAGCGGTGTACTGGCTGGTGGCCGAAGCCAGCTTCGTCACCGGCCACACATTGCGCGTGGATGGCGGGCGCACGGTAAGTTGAGGCGCTGCCGGGATCCACAACAGGGTCAGATCCCTTTTCCCGCCGGGAAAAGGGATCTGACCCCATCACTCAAGGTCAACCACCTCGAACGCCTCGCCAAACTGCGCGTGCGCGCGCCACAGCGTGGCCAGGTCCAGCCCGCTGACCGGATCGATGAAGTCGGGCGCGATATCGGCCAGCGGCTTCAGCACGAAGGCATGCTTCAGTTCGGGACGGGGAATGCGCAGGTGGCCGGGACCTTCCACCACCAGGTCGCCGTAGAACACCACGTCGATATCCAGGGTCCGGTCGGAGAAGCGCGGCCCGCTGCGGTCGCGGCCGTGCGCGTCTTCCAGCGCATGCAGCCAGTCGTCCAGTTCCTGCAGCGGCAAGTCAGTCTCGATCGCCACCGCGTTGTTGAGGAAGGCCGGGCCGTCGAAGCCGACCGCGGCGGTACGGTAGGCCGGCGAGACCTGCAGCGCGCCGAAGCGCTCGCGCAGGGCCGCCACCGCGGCGTGGAGGTAGCGGCGGGGCTGGACATTGCTGCCCAGGCTCAGGAGCACGGTCGTCATGCGGTTCAGGTGGCAGCGATGGGGGCGTGGACATGCCGTCGTCACGGCGGCCTGCCTACAATCCGGGACGCACATGATAGGGCACCGACATGACCTATTGCGTTGGAATCGAGGTGGACGAGGGCCTGGTCTTCGCGGCCGACACCCGGACCAATGCCTCGCTGGACGATGTACGCGTGCATCGCAAGCTGCACGTGTTCGAATATCCCGGCCAGGCAGCCTACGTGCTGATGGCGGCTGGCAACCTGGCCACCACCCAGTTGCTGGTGTCGCGCCTGGGGCGCGATGCCGCAGAGCGGCGCGTGCCCAACCTGCGCGACATGACCCACCTGTTCGAAGCCGCCGCGTATGTGGGGCAGCTGCTGGTGGACAGCCAGGTGCACAGCAGCCACAGCGAACACGGCCATGACGGGGTCAACACCCAGGCCACGCTGATCTTCGGCGGCCAGATTGCCGGTGAGCGGCCTGGGCTGTACATGATCTACCCGCTCGGCAACGCCATCGCCGCCTCACCGGAGACGCCCTACCTGCAGATCGGTGAATCCAAGTACGGCAAGCCGATCCTCGACCGCATCCTCAGCCCCGCCACGCGCCTGGAGGATGCCGCCCGCACGGCGATCGTCTCGTTGGACTCCACCATCCGTTCCAATCTGTCGGTAGGCCTGCCGATCGACCTGGCGCTGCTGCGCGACGGTGAACTGCGCATCGGCCAGCAACTGCGGCTGGGCGCGGATTCAGCGCTGTACGCCGATATCCACCAGAACTGGTCACGGCGCCTGGAACAGGCGGTGGACGCCCTGCCGCGGTTCCCCTGGGAAACGCTGGACCAGTAGTGCCGGCCGCTGGCCGGCAACCGCAATGATCCCACCGCACGGGGATGCCGGCCAGCGGCCGGCACTACCCTTTGTCAGCCCAGCGCCTCGGCCACTGCGCGGAACACCTGTTGCATCTGCAGCGGCTTGCGCAGTACATGGACGTCCACGCCGGCCGGGAAGGCATCGGCAGGCACCGCCACCGCCGCGTCCTCCAGCACCAGCGCCGGGCCGCGATAGCCCAGCGCAGCCATCTCGCCCAGCAGCTGGCTGGCCGGCAGCAGCTTTGAGCCGGCGTCTGCAATCACCAGCGCCGGCATCGCCTCCTGCTGCATCCAGCGCAGCGCCGCCGGGCCATCGGAGGCCAGCTGCAGCTGATACCCCTGGCTGGACAGCGCGTTGCCGAGCAGCGACAGGCGCGTAGCTTCGCCGTCGACCACCAGGATCGACTGGCCACTGCCCAGGGCCACCAGCTGCTCGATCGGCTCGCTGCCGTCGCTGGCTTCGTGCATCGGCAAGCGCAGCTCGAAGCAGGTGCCCTGCCCCGGCTGGCTGCTGACATGGATGCTGCCGCCGGCGCCTTCGACGATGCGCTTGCAGGAAATCAGACCCAGGCCGGTGCCATCGGCCTTGGTGGTGAAGAACGGATTGAACAGGTGCGACAGCGTGTCCGCATCCATGCCGATGCCTTCGTCGGACACGCAGATCTGCATCCAGTCCACGCCATCGCGCTGCCCGGCATGGCTGGCGGTCAGGCTCAGGCGGCCACCGTTGGGCATCGCCTGGATCGCGTTGAGCGCCAGGTTCAGCATTACCTGCTGCAGTTCGGTGTAGTTGGCGTCGACCACCAGGCCTTCGTCCAGCACCTGCAGTTCCAGGCGCACGGCATCGGGCACGTTGCTGCGCAACAGCAGCGCCACCGCGTCGAACAGGCCGTCGATCTCGATGCGCTCGCTCGGCTTGCGCGAACCACGCACGAACGACAGCATCGACTCGGCCATCTCATGGCCGCGGCGGCCACACTCGGCGATGACGTCGGCCAGGTGGTGCAGCTGCGGATCCTCGGTGCGGGCCTTCAGCAGGTCCGGCATGATCAGCAACGGCTGCAGGATGTTGCGCAGGTCGTGGCTGAGCCCGGCGGCAAGCAGGGACAGGCTTTCCAGGCGCTGCGCACGCATCAGTTCGGTTTCCACGCGTGCGCGCTCGACCGCACTGCGTGCATCGCGGATCGCACGCGCGACCGCCGAAGGCAGGCGCGCAGGCTGGTGCTTGATGATGTAGTCGTTGGCGCCCTTCTGCAGCGCCGCTACCGCATTCTCCTCACCCATCGTGCCGGAGACGAAGATGAAGGGCACCTCCGGTGAGGTCTCGCGCACGATGCGCAGCGCGTCGTCACCGGAGAACCCCGGCATGCTCAGGTCGGACAGCACGATGTCCGGCTGGAACACAGCCAGTGCCTGGCGCAGTTCCGCCTCGCTCTCCACACGCTCGAAGCGGGCCTCCAGGCCCGCGTCGAGCATCTGTTCGGACATCAGCTCGGCATCTTCCGGTGAGTCTTCCACCAGCAGGATGCGCAGCGCCCCCAGGGCGGGACCGGTCAGGGGCATGGGCTCACTCGAGTTCCGGTGCCTGGTTGATCAATGCCCAGAACTTGCCCAGGGTCTGCACCGCGCCGAAGAACTGGTCCACGTCCACCGGCTTGACCACGTAGGCGTTCACGCCCATGTCCCAGCTGCGGGCCAGGTCACTTTCCTCGCGCGAAGACGACAGGATCACCACCGGCAGGCGCTTGAGTTCTTCGTGCTCGCGGATCTGCCGCAGCACTTCCAGGCCATCCATGCGCGGCATCTTGATGTCCAGCAGCAGCACCGCCGGCAAGCCTTCCTCGCGGTTGGCGAAGGCGCCGCGGCGCAGCAGGTAGTCCATCACTTCCACGCCGTCCTCGACGTGCACGATGGGATTGGCCAGACGCGCTTCTTCCAGGGCGTCGATCGCCATTTCGGCATCCGCCGGGCTGTCTTCGGCGAGAAGAATGGTGCGCAGAGTCGTCATGCAGAGGGACCTTGTTTGTCCGCGTCGGTCGCGGGGGGCAGGTAGAAGTGGAAAGCAGCGCCGACGTCCGGTTCGGCCTCGGCCCAGATACGGCCACCATGGCGGGTCAGAACGCGGCGCACGCTGGCCAGGCCGATGCCGGTCCCCGGGTAGTCACTGGCCTTGTGCAGGCGCTGGAACACACCGAACAGCTTGCCGGCGTAGGCCATGTCAAAGCCTGCACCATTGTCGCTGACCGTGAACTGATGGCCGCCGTCGGGCTGCTGCTGGTAGTCAACGCGGATCTTCGCCGGTTCGCGGTTGCCCGAGTACTTCACTGCGTTGCCGAGCAGGTTGAGCCAGACTTGGCGGATCATGTTTTCGTCGCCCACCACGATCGGCAGCGGCGCGATGCTCCACTCCACCTGGTGCGCATGGCCGCTGTTCTCGGCCTCGGCCTGCAGGTTGGAATCGAGCATGGCGCGGGTGTCGGCCACCAGCGACTGCATGTCCACCGCCTGCTGCCGCATCGCCGCGCGGCCAAGTCGCGAGTAGACCAGCAGGTCGTCGATCAACGCTGCCATGCGCCGGGCCGAACTGGAAATCACGTCCAGATAGTGGCGGCTCTTGTCATCAGCCTGGTCGCCGAGGTGGCGCGACAGCTTGTCGGAGAATCCTGCCACGTGGCGCAGCGGTGCACGCAGGTCATGCGAGACCGAATAGCTGAAGGCCTCCAGCTCGCGGTTGACCTCGGACACCTGCGCAACCTTTCCTTCCAGCTGGCGGTTCAGCTCTTCGACGCGCAGCTGCACTGCGCGCTGCATGGTGACGTCGCTGATGGTCAGCAGCACCACCTCGTCATCGCTGTCGGGCAGCGGCATGCGCCGCGCGTTGAGCAGCATGTAGCGCACCATGCCGTCGGCGGTGCGCTGCTCGTGCTCGAAGTCCCACAGTTCGCGACCGCGCGACAGTACGTCGGCCAGGCGCTGCCGGACCACCGGGTCCTGCCATGCGTTGTCGCCAACGTTTTCCAGCAGCAGGCCGTCGGCGCGCTCGTCCTGCAGGCCGTACAGCTCAGCGAATGCTGGATTGTGCAGCTGCACGCGCAGGTCGCGGTCGAGCAGCACGATCGGTTCGCGCACGGTCTGCAGCACCGACGCCGCACGTGCAGCCGAGCGCAGCGATTGCCGCTCCGCATGCAGGCGACGGCCGATCTGCCGCTGCAGCAGCCACAGCACCAGGCCGAGCAGCGCCAGCTGGATCACCAGCGAACTCCACGACACCAGTTCGGTCTGCTTGCGCTGGCGTGCCGCCTGCTCGGCGCGCAGCGCCAGCAGCTTCTGCTCGCTGGCCTGCAGTTCTTCCACCAGCCCGCGGATGGGATAGCGCGTACTCAGGTCCTGCACCAGCTCGCGCTGGTCGCTGTTCGGTTCGGACCTGGCCAACTCGCGGGCAAGTGCCATGCGGCCTTCCAGCATCGATTCGATCCGACCGATGCGGATCAGCTGGTCGGGATTGTCGCGGGTCATCCGGCCCAGTTCGGCCAGGCGCCCAGGAATTTCATCGGCCCGGGCCATGCGTTCGCGCAGGCCGGGGGCATCCACGCCCTTGGACAGGGTCAACGCGGCCGATTCGACATCGCGCACATCGGCCTGCAGTTGCTGCAGTGCCACGCCCACGGCCTGGGTGTGGTTGACCCAGGCCATCGCTTGTTCGCTGTCCTGCTGCAGTTTACGCAGGGTCAACCACGGCACCACGATGATCGCGGCGGCGGCCAGCGCCAAGGCCGGCAACCGCCAGCGGTCCCAGATGTCGTCACTGAAAACCAGCGCCATAGTTCCTCGTCAGCTCTGCCGCGACGCGTTGGCCGGATCGAGCCCGGTTGCGGCGGAACCGGCAATATAGCGCAGGCGGTCACAACTCTGGAATTTCCAGCGCGGTCGGCTGAACGGGTTGGCAATCAGACCTGTAGGGCCAAGCCCATGCTCGGCTGCCTTGGAGTGCCAGCCGAGCATGGCTCGGGTCTACAGGTCAGCGGGCGCCCCACGCGGGGCGCCCAACCGGTTCAGCGCTTGGCGGCAGCGCTGACCTTCAATGCGGCGGCATCGACGCGGGTCACGCCCTTGATGCCCTTGGCGGTGGTGACCGCCTTGTCCTTCTCGGCCTGGGTGGCCACGGTGCCGCTCAGGCTGACCACGCCGTTCACCGTTTCCACCTTGATCTCGGTGCCCGGGACGTTGCTGCTGGTCAGCAGGTCCGCCTTCACCTTGGTGGTGATCCAGCTGTCGGTCACCGGTTCGTTGGAATCATGGCGATCCGCGTGGGTAGCCGGATGTGCGCTGGTGGTCGGCGGGCTCTTCGCGGCCGGGTCCTTGGCGAATGCGGCCGAGGAGGACAGTGCCAGGCCCAGCGTCAGGGCAGAAGCAATCAGCGTGCGAGTGGTATTGCTCATCGTGTCGTTCTCCTTCGGGATGTGCTGCCAGTCTGGACAAGCGCACGTGGAGCAGGCGTGGCGTCGCGGTCATGCCGCCGTGAATCGAAGCGTTTCCAACGGCAACGGTTCAGTTTTGGGCTGTCCGCATCTGTCGTTTACCCTGCCCTTCCCCCCTGCCGGAGCTCTGCCATGCGCCCCGACCTGCACCTGGCCCTGATCGGCTACGGCCTCGCCGGCCGCGTCTTCCATGCGCCGCTGATCCAGCACACGCCCGGCCTGGCCCTGCACAGCATCGTCAGCTCGCAGCGCGACACGTTGCTGCGCACGTTCAGCAACGTACACGTGCGTGCAACGCCACAGGACGTGTTCGACGATCCAGCGGTGGATGCGGTGGTGATCGCCACGCCGAACGAACAGCACGCGCCGCTGGCGATGGCCGCGCTGGCCGCCGGCAAGCACGTGCTGGTCGACAAACCCTTTGCGCTGGATGTGGCCGAAGCGGAAGCAGTACTGGCCGCAGCACGCGACGCCGGCCGCATCGCCACCGTGTTCCAGAACCGGCGCTTCGATGCCGACTTCCTCACGCTGCAGGCGCTGCTGTCCGAAGGCACGCTGGGCGAGGTGGCCGAATGCCATGCGCATTTCGACCGCTACCGGCCGCAGGTGCGCGACCGTTGGCGCGAACAGGACGGGCCAGGCAGTGGCCTGTGGTACGACCTCGGCCCGCACCTGCTGGACCAGATGCTGGTGCTGTTCGGCTGGCCCGACGCCATCGATGCGGATCTGGCCGTGCAGCGCCAAGGTGGCGCCGGCATCGACTACTTCCACGCCGTACTGCACTACCCGCGGCATCGCGCCATCGTGCATGCCGGTTCGCTGGTGGCTGCCCCTGCCCCGCACTTCAGCGTGCATGGCAGCAAGGCCAGCTGGATCAAGTACGGCCTGGATGTGCAGGAGGCCCAGCTGCGCCGCGGCGTAGCGCCGGGTGCGCCCGGATGGGGCATCGATCCCCGGCATGGCGAACTGGTGCACTGTGATGCAGAAGACAATGTTCTGCGCAGCACCGTCGACAACCTGCCCGGCGACTATCGTCGGTTGTATGCGCAGTTCGCCGCGGCGATGCACGGCGACGGCGAAGCGACGGTCAGCCCGATGCAGGCATTGCAGTTGATGCGGCTGCTGCAGGCGGGCATGGACAGCGCGCGTGAAGGGCGGCGGATCGCGTTGGACTGACCAGTAGATCCACGCCATGCGTGGATGACGTGGCAACGATCGGAGACGGCTTTTGTAGAGTCGAGCCATGCTCGACTGGCTGCATGGGGTCAGAACCCTTTCCTGCGGAAAGGGATCCGACCCTGATCTGCCCGGGGTCGGATCCCTTCGGCAACGCCGAAGGGCTCTGACCCCACCGCAGTGCTTACGACTTCTTGATGGCGTGGCCGCCGAATTCATTGCGCATCGCCGACAGCAGGCGGTCGGTGAACGAATTGGATTCCCGCGAACGCAGGCGTTCCAGCAGCGACAACGTGATCACCGGTGCCGGCACGTCCAGCGCGATGGCTTCGGCCACGGTCCAGCGGCCTTCCCCGGAATCCTCCACGTATGGCGCGATGCCATCCAGCGACGGATTGCGCTTGAGGGCTTCGGTGCTCAGGTCCAGCAGCCACGAACGCACCACGCTGCCGTGGCGCCAGACTTCGGCTACCTGGGCCAGGTCCAGCGCCATCTCCTGCTTGCGCTCCATCAGCGCGAAGCCTTCGGCATAGGCCTGCATCATCCCGTACTCGATGCCGTTGTGGACCATCTTGGTGAAATGGCCGGCGCCGGATGGACCAACACGCGCCCAGCCGCGATCCTCCGCCGGAGCCAGCGTGCGCAGCAGCGGTGCGATCTGCTCCACCACCGACGCTTCGCCACCGACCATCAGGCTGTAGCCTTCCTGCAGGCCCCACACGCCGCCGCTGGTGCCGCAGTCGACGTAGCCCAGATCGTCCTCCGCCAGCGCCTTGGCGCGACGGATCGAGTCCTGGTAGTTGGAGTTGCCGCCGTCGATGACGATGTCACCCTCGGCCAGGTGCGGGGTCAGCTGTCCCAGCGTCTGGTCGACGGTTTCACCCGCCGGCACCATCAGCCACACCACGCGCGGCACCGGCAGCGCGGCCACGGCGGCGGCCAGCGAATCAACCACCTCCAGGCCGGCCTCTGCAGCACGCTGGCGCGCACTTTCGCCCGGGTCGTAGCCGATCACGCGGTGGCCGCCGCGATGCAGGCGCTGGGCCATGTTGGCGCCCATGCGGCCGAGGCCGATCATTGCAATATCCATTGTTTCACCTTCAGTTGGGGTCTAGGGTCAGGCTGCCTGGCCTGCCGGTAGCCGCGCAGTGGCGCAGCTGCGCCTCGCGCCAACGCCGGTAGAGCGTGGTATGCAGATTGTGCACCGCCAGGTCGATCGAAAACGGCGTTCTCGGGTTGCGATCGAGCAGGCGGACGATGTGGTAGCCGACAGGACGTATACCGCGCGGATGCACGTAGATCACGAACTGCTGGTAGAACGGATCGTCCAGCAGCTGATCCATGCGCACCAGAGCCGCGTGGTAGCGCGGTGCCAGGCGCGCGCGCAGCTGTGGATCGCGCTCGAACAGCAGGCGCTCGAAATAGCGCTGGCCGATGCGCGGGATGTCCTGCGCCAGTTTCCAGAGCTCGTCATTGCGCTGGTCGTACCAGGCCAGGCCAGCGTGCAGTGCCAGCGCCTGCGCAGCGCCCTCGCCCACCTCGACCACCACGAAGTTCTCGGCCTGGTTGCTCAGGTCGTCCAGCGTGCCTTTGTCGTACACATGTTCGATGAAACCGGGCACGCCCACGAACGCCTGCCGCCCCATCGCCGAGGTGCGCACCGCCTTGCCATCGGCGAAGAAGTCACCCGCATGCGCGCCGAGCAGGATGCTGTCGGTGTCGTGCAGCGCGAGGAAGGTGCCGATCGACAGCTCCTCCGCTGCGAACCCAGTGTCGAACGCAGCATCGCCATACAGCTCGCGCTGGGTGGCCAGCTGTGCGACCTGGCGGCCGACACCGCATTCGGCACGCACGGCACCGCTGTAGAACGCCTGCAGCGCATGGCTGTTGCCCGCGCGGGGCACGAAGCCACGACCGAAACTGCGTGTACGCTGCCAACCCTGTGCCGGTGCGCCCTGCAATCCGAAGCCGATCCATCCCAGCTGCGGGCCGGAGAAGCGGAACGTGGGATTGCCCTGCAATGCCGAAGTCGCGCGCCGCGTGGCCGCCCCCAGCTCAAAGGCATAGGCGCAGATGGTGGCGGGATCATCCAGCAGCTGCTGCAGAAGTGCGTGCCGAGCAGCAGCGGGCAACGCCGCCGGCCACCGCACCTGCAGGTCGCCGGCCGCCTGTGAATCAGCCAGCGAGGCACGCGTACATACGGGACCACCGCGCACCTGCGGCGCAGTGAGGGACGCTTCTTCGAAGCGCCACCCCAACCGCTGCAGCAGGCCCTGCGTACAGTCCGGGGATGGCGATGCCACGACCCACGCGGGCGCCAGCAGCAAGGCTGCAATCAGCCACCTGCCGCGCACTCTCAGCCCTGGTCCGTAACCGCCGGTGCGGGTTCCGGCGCCGCGGCCGGCGATGGCGATGGCGTGCCCGCCGCGGCCGGCAGATACTGCTGCAGGCGCTGGAAGAAGCGACGATAGAACTCGGCATCCGTGACCGTGCTGCTGGCCACCTTCACCAGCGAGTCGTCGTTGCTGCCGAACGGCAGCGACACCGAGCCCAGCGCACCCACACCGACACTGGCCGAGGTCGGGCTCTTCTTCAGCGCGTAGCGGTCCTGCACTGCACTGACGAATACCAGCGTCTGGCTGCCGCGCGGGGCGCAGGAGATGCGCAGCACCAGCTGCTCATGGTCATCCTCGCGCGGCTGGAAGTTCTTGTTGCCCTCCACCTGTGCATCATCGGAACGGGCGATGGCATAGCCCTGGCTGAGCAGCGTGCGGCGCGCGGCCTCGCAGGCTTCACCGGGGCGTCCCTCAACGGTGCGCGAGAAGGTATCGCCGGAATCGAAAGACTCGCGCAGCACGGTGCTGTCGGCGGCGCGGCCACCACAGGCCGAAAGGATCAAGGCGCTGGCGCACGCCACGGCAGCGCTGGAAAGACGGGAGGCCCGCATGGGTACTCCTGCGAGAACGGAAGCACCAAGGGTAGTCCCGCCCCCGTGTGCGGCAGGTCGATATGGCCCCCCACGTTGCTCCCGGTTCATGCACGTAAAAGGGGACGGAGGGGATCAAGTCGTTTGCGGCACTTCACTGGCCCGGGCATGGCCCGGCGCGACCGGGAATGGGCTTCCCAAACAAGAAGGGACCGGCAATGCCGGCCCCTGCGAATGTGGCGCGCCGTCTCCGGCTCAGTCCGCCCAACGCCCCGCGCCGGTGGACTGCGGCAGCACCTGGGCCGACAGCGGACGGTCATTGGCCAGCAGGTTCACCGCGTCAGCCAGGATCGAAGCCGACTCGCGCAGCAGCGGGTCCGGACGCTTTTCGGCGGCCTTTTCGCGGGCGGCATCCTTCACGATGTCGCGCTCGTTGCCGGTCAGGCCATCATCACTGCTGTCATCGGCCAGCGGGTCCAGGGCCAGGCCCAGCTCCTTGCGCTGCAGCTGGCGTTCCTTGCGCTGGGCGTCCTGGCGCTCGCGTTCGGCGCGACGGGTGGCCTCGTTGAGCGAGATGTACTTCTTCGCCGCCTCGGTTCGGAACTGCTGCACGTCCTCGTTCCACCACTGGAATTCCTTGTCGGTGGCGATTCGCGCGTCGTGGCGGGCCTCCAGCTTCGGCAGCAGCGGCGCGAAGTTGCCGTACTGGGTGTGCGGCACGGCGGCGATGCGGGTCCACGGCAGGGCGTTATCGTAGGTGCTCTCGCCGAACTCGGTGGCATCGACGCTGGCCGGGAAGGCCAGGTCCGGCACCACGCCCTTGTGCTGGGTGCTGCTGCCGCTGATGCGGAAGAACTGGGCGATGGTCAGCTTGACCTGGCCGAAGCGCTGGGTCTCGCCACTCGGCCAACGGTCGAGGTCGACGATGTTCTGCACGGTGCCCTTGCCGAAGCTGGTTTCACCGATCACCAGGCCACGACCATAATCCTGGATCGCACCGGCGAAGATCTCCGAGGCCGAGGCCGAACCGCGGTTGATCAGCACCGCCAGCGGGCCATCCCACGCCACACCCTGGTTGCGGTCGCTGTTGACGGTGACGCGGCCACCGGACTCGCGCACCTGCACCACCGGGCCCTGCTCGATGAACAGGCCGGTCAGTTCGATGGCTTCATCCAGCGAACCGCCGCCGTTGTTGCGCAGGTCCAGCACCACGCCGTCCAGCTTGTCGTTCTTGAAACCAGCCAGCAGCTTGGCCACGTCGCGGGTGGCCGAGGCATAGTCGGCCGCGTTGCGGCGGCGGCCTTCGAAATCCTGGTAGAAGGTCGGCAGCTTGATCACGCCGATCTTCCGTGCCGGCTCGCCGTTGGCGGCCGGAATGGTCATGGTCTCGCCCTTGGCGGCCTGTTCGGCCAGGCGCACCTTCTGCCGGGTCAGTACCAGGGTGTGGTGCTTGCCGTCGGCACCTTCGGCAGCCGGAATGAACTCCAGCTTGACCTGGGTGTCCTTGGCGCCGCGGATCTTGGCCACGACATCGTCGATGCGCCAGCCAATCACGTCCTCGACCTGGCCGGACTTGCCCTGGCCAACGCCGACGATGCGGTCACCCGGCTTCAGCGTGCCGTCCACCGCAGCCGGGCCGCCGGCGATGATCTCGCGGATCACTACCACGTCGTCCTGGCGCTGCAGCTGCGCACCGATGCCTTCCAGCGACAGCGACATCGCCTGGTTGAAGTTCTCGGCCGTGCGCGGGGTGAAGTAATCGGTGTGCGGATCAACCGCGCTGGTGTACGAATTCATGAAGAACTGGAAGACGTCTTCGCCCTTGAGCTCATTGACCGACTTCTCCAGCGTCGCATAGCGCTTGTCCAGCGTCTTGCGGATATCGTCCGGCTTCTTGCCCGCCAGCTTCAGGCGCAGCCAGTCGTTCTTCACCGACTTGCGCCACAGCTCATCCAGCTCGGCGCTGCTGGCCGCCCACGGCACCTTCTTGCGGTCGTATTCGAAGCGCTCGTCGGTGGTGAAGTCCGGCTCCTGCTTGAGCAGCTTGCGCGCAAAGGCCACACGTTCGCCGACACGCTGCTTGTAGACCGCGAACACCTGGAACGCCGGCTCCAGTTCGCCGCCACGGATGGCCGAGGAGATGTTGGCTTCGAAGGGCGCGAAGCGCGCCACGTCGGCCTGGGTGAAGTACTGCTTGGCGCCGTCCAGCGTCTCCAGATAGCGCTTGAACACGTCCTTGGAGGTGGCCTCGTCCAGCGCACGCGGGCGGTAGGCGTAACGACTGTCGGACAACAGGCCATACACCAGCTTGGAGGTGGTCACCTGATCGGCGGTTGCCGCAGCGGGCAATGCAGGCGAGTCGGCCTTGGCCGCCAGCGCCAGCGGCGCGACCAGCGCCAGGGCCATCAGGAATGCGGGGGCTTTGAATTTCATTGACGTGCTCGAAGGCGCCTTGCCAAGGGGGAGACTGCAGGGTGTTCAGACACCCCGACAGTGCCGAAAGTTGCCGGGTTTGTCACCCGGCCGCGCTCGGTGGAAAACCAGCCTAGCGGGGCCGGTGTAGCAAATTGTGAATGCATGTAGAGCCGAGCCCATGCTCGGCTGGCCGGCAGCAAGCAGCCGAGCATGGGCTCGGCTCTACCGCAGGCAGAGGTGTGCGGACCAACGGTCCGCACCCACAGGAGAAGCAGCTCCCACCCACCGGGAGGGTGTCAGGAAACCCCTGCGCCCTTGGCCTGAACGTCGGCGTGGTACGACGAGCGCACCATCGGGCCGGACGCCACGTGGCTGAAGCCCAGCTCGTAACCGTAGTCTTCCAGTGCCTTGTAGTCGTCGGGGGTCCAGTACTTCAGCACCGGGTGATGGTGCGCGGTCGGCTGCAGGTACTGTCCGATGGTGATCATGTCCACATCGTGCGCGCGCAGGTCACGCATCGTGGCCTTGATCTGTTCGAAGTCTTCGCCCAGGCCCAGCATGATGCCGCTCTTGGTCGGCACGTCCGGGTGCTGCGCCTTGAAGTTCTTCAGCAAGTTCAGCGACCACTGGTAGTCCGCACCCGGGCGCACGTTGCGGTACAGGTCCGGCACGGTCTCGATGTTGTGGTTGAACACATCCGGCGGGTTCTGCGCCAGGATCTCCAGCGCACGTTCCATGCGGCCCTTGCCGCGGAAGTCCGGGGTCAGCACTTCGATGCGGGTACCCGGCGACTTCTCGCGGATGGCGGTGATGCAGTCAACGAAGTGCTGGGCACCGCCGTCGCGCAGGTCATCGCGGTCGACGCTGGTCACCACCACGTACTTCAGGCCCATGTCGGCCACGGTCTGGCCGAGGCTGGCCGGCTCGTTGGCATCCGGCGGCTTCGGGCGGCCATGGGCCACGTCGCAGAACGAGCAGCGCCGGGTGCAGACCTCACCGAGGATCATGAAGGTGGCGGTGCCATGACCGAAGCACTCGTGGATGTTCGGGCAGCTGGCTTCCTCGCAGACCGTCACCAGGCGGTTCTCGCGCAGCTTGGCCTTCAGATTCTGCACGGCATTGCCCGAAGGAATGCGCACGCGGATCCAGGACGGCTTGCGCAGTACCGGCGCGTCGGCGAACTGCACCGGCGAACGGTTGATCTTGTCACCGCCCAGCTGCTTGACCCCGGCCTGCAACGGCGCGGTGGACGGAGAATCGCCCTGCACGATCTGCAGGGGAATGGAACGGGCGGTGGTTTCAGTCATGGCAGTTCCGGGGAGCGGTCAGGCGGCCGCAGAAAGATCGGGCAGTTCGGGCGTGTGCTGCAGCAGCAGGCCAAACTGGCGGGCCAGGTGGTCCAGCAGCACCGGCTTGACGGCGTCCATCCCGGAGGGGCCGCCCAAGTCCAGCACCGAGGTCACCTGCAACCCCTGATAGCCACAGGGATTGATGCGGTGGAAGGGTTCCAGGTCCATGGCCACGTTGAAGGCCAGCCCATGGAAGGTGCAGCCGCGGCGCACACGGATGCCGAGTGCGGCGATCTTGGCACCACCGACGTAGACGCCCGGGGCGCCCTCGCGGCGTTCGGCGCCGATGTTCCACTCGGCCAGGGTATCGATGAGCGCCTGCTCGATGCGGCACACGTAGTCGCGCACGCCGATGCCCAGCCGTGGCAGGCGCAGCAACGGATAGACCACGATCTGGCCGGGGCCGTGATAGGTCACCTGGCCGCCGCGGTCCACGTGCAGCACGGGGATGTCGCCCGGCGCCAGCACATGCTCGTCCTTGCCGGCCTGGCCCAGGGTGAACACCGGATCGTGCTCGACCACCCACAGCTCGTCGGCATCGGCGTCGCTGCGCTGGTCGGTGAAGCGCTGCATGGCGCGCCACACCGGTTCATACGGCTGGCGGCCGAGGTCACGGACCAGCGCCGGACGCGGCGCACGGTCCTCCGGGGCGGCTTCGGCCGGGCAGGAGTCGGCTACAGCGTCCACTTCACTTCCGGGTGGTCACGCAGCGCCTGGTGCGCCAGGTCGTACTGTTCGCGGCTCTCGGCCTTGAACACGATGCGGACGGACACGTACTTGCCGTTGGAGGAGTGCTTCCAGCTGATGCGTTCGTTCACCACATCGATGCCGGCGGCCAGCAACAGGCGGGGAAGCTCATGCTCCAGGCCGCGGTTGGCCGGGCCCATGGCGCTGAGCTCGAACTGGCCGGGGAACTGGAAGCCGTGGTCGGGGTTGTCGGACTTGATTTCCATGGCCCCATTATCGGGCCGCAGGGCAACAAACCCAAGAGTATTCATCAACGCCAGGACCGCACCGGCGGTCTGCTGCGTTGCAGGCGGCCCAAAGGGACGGGCCTGAGGCCCAACGGCAGCTGACTGCAATCTCCTGACCATCACCAGCGCGAACATCGTAGGGGCGGCCCGCGACCGCCTTCACGCCAGGCCTGCGGCGCGTGCGCGGGTAACAAATTGTGCCCGCCGGACAATGTTGTTTTCGGAACAGACAAGTGATCCGGACGTGCTCGTTCCGACGCGCGGGCACGAGTACCGTAGCGTTGCAGAAAACGACTGAAAACCGCCCCCTTCCCCATGAGCATTCCATCCATGCGTAGTGTCGCAGCTCTCGGGCTCGCCGGCCTGCTGGCCTCTGCCCTCCCCCTTGCCGCCCAGGCGGCCGAACAATGTGGCCCGGACGCCATGCGCGACCACCCGCCGCAGGTCAATTTCCGCGTCGACAACGACCTGTTCGGCGGCCGCCACCAGGATCAGGGCTATACCAACGGTGCGCTGTTGACCCTGGTCTCCCCCAATCTGGTCGATTACACCGACGACCCCTGCCTGCCGCGCATGGCGCGCTGGGTGAACCGGTACCTGGAAGGGCTGCATCCGGGCAAGTTCGAACAGCAGAACATGATCTTCAGCATCGGCCAGGGGATCTTCACCCCGACCGATTTCACTCGCAGGGACCTGATCGAGGACGACCGCCCTTACGCCGGCGTGCTGATCGCGAACTTCGGTTTCAATGCGCGCAGCGGCGACCGCCTGCAGACCACCCAGCTGACACTGGGCGTGGTCGGCCCCTGGGCACAGGGCAAGCAGGTGCAGAATGCCGTGCACGACGTGCTGGGCGACGAAAAATTCAAGGGTTGGGACAACCAGCTGCACAACGAACCACTGTTCATGCTGACCCATGAGCGCATGCGCCGCTGGCCGGGCGATGCCAGCGTCAATGCCGACGGTTGGGGTTGGGACGCGATCAGCCACTACGGCGGGTCGATCGGCAACCTGGAAACCAAGGCCAATTTCGGCGGTGAAGTGCGCTTTGGCTGGAAGCTGCCGGACGACTTCGGCAGCACGCCGTTGCGCCCGGCCGGTGAGAACACGGCGCCGACCCGCAGCGGCCGCCCCGGTGGGTGGTCCTGGCACCTGTTCGCGACCTCGGACGCTGCCTGGGTGATCCGCGATATCACCCTGGATGGCAACACCTTCCGCAACAGTCACAGCGTGGACAAGCGCCATGTGGTGGCCTACGGCGGGTACGGCGTGGCGGTGATGTACGGCCGCTGGAAGTTCGCTGCCGCGCGCTACCACAGCACGCGCGAATTCAACGGCCAGCGCGAGGCGCCGGTGTTCGGCAGCTTCACCATCAGCCGGTCGCTGTAGGCGAGGGGCTGATGGTGAAGCGGGTAGGTGCCGACCGTTGGTCGGCACACCGGTTATTGCATCGCTCGCTGTAAGCGAGCGGCTGAGGGTAGTGCCGGCCGCTGGCCGGCTGTTGGCACATCCGGCTGGGTTCAATGCGGAGCCGGCCAGCGGCCGGCACTACCCGCATCCGCACGCAACCGGCATCCCGAAACAGAAAAGGCCGGCATTCGCCGGCCTTTTCGTTCACCACGCCGGGGCGTGGATCATTCCGATTCCCACCACATCCAGAAGCTGTCCCACAGGCGCTTGAAGAAGCCGGCCTGCTCAACGGCGGCCACGGCCACCAGCGGCGCTTCGGCGACGACCTTGCCATCCAGGGTGACCTTCACGGTGCCGATCTGCTGGCCGGCGGTGAACGGTGCTTCCAGGGTCTTGGGCACATCGATGCTCGGCTTCAGGTCGTTGTAGCGGCCGCGCGGCACGCTCACCAGCATCGGCTGGGCCACCCCCAGCTGCACCTTGTCGGTGGTGCCCTTCCAGACCTTGTGCTCGGCCACGGCCTTGCCCGGCTCGTACAGGCGGTGGGTCTCGAAGAAGCGGAAGCCCCAGTTCAGCAGCGCCAGGCTGTCATCGGCGCGCTGCTTTTCCGACGCACCGCCCAATACCACGGCGATCAGGCGCTGGTCGCCACGCTGCGCCGAACTCATCAGGCAGTAACCGGCTTCGGAGGTGTGACCGGTCTTGATACCGTCCACGCTGCCGTCGCGCCACAACAACAGGTTGCGGTTCGGCTGCTTGATGTTGCCGACCTGGAATTCCTTGATCTTGTTGTACGCGTAGGTTTCCGGGTAATCACGCACCATCGCGCGGCCCAGCAGCGCCAGGTCGTAGGCGGTGCTGTGGTGGCCTTCGGCGGTCAGGCCGTGGGCGTTGACGAAGTGGGAGTTCTTCATGCCGATCTTGGCGGCGTAGCTGTTCATCAGCGACGCAAAGGCTTCTTCGCTGCCGGCCACGTGCTCGGCCAGGGCGATCGCGGCGTCATTGCCGGACTGGATCGCCATGCCCTTTTCCATGTCTTCCAGGCGTGCGGTCTGGTTGACCGGGAAGCCGCTGTAGCTGCCGTCGGTCCCCGCGCCGCCTTCGCGCCAGGCGCGTTCGCTCATCATCACCTGGTCATCCGCACGGACCTTGCCGTTCTTGACCTCGGCGGCGATCACGTAGGACGTCATCACCTTGGTGATGCTGGCCGGGGCCAGCTGCTCGTGGATGTTCTCGCCGGCCAGCACCTGGCCGGTGGCGTAGTCCATCAGCACCCAGGCCTTGGATACGCTCGGCACCGGCGCCGGCGGGGTGGCAACAGTGGCCGGGGCGGCAGCGGCGGCGGGCGCCGGCGTGGCCGGGGTCGGCAGCGGGGTCTGGGCGGAAGCCAGGCCCACCACCAGGGTGGCGGCCAGGGCGGTGGCGGCGGAACGGAAATTCATTGGACAGCAGGCTCCAGGGGACGGCCAGGAATGGAGGGTGGAACGTAGTGGCCATTGTAAGGCCGGGGCAGCATGGGCCGGCAGCACCGGCCCGGGTGGGTCAATCCTTGACGATCTGCGGCGAACCCAGGCCCAGACCGGCAATGCGGCCGACAAGTTCCGCGGCACTGGCATGGTCGCTGGCGGGAACGCGCAGGCGGAACAGGGTGCGGCCACCGGCGGCGATGTCGCTGATGGTCGCGCCGACGATGCCGGCGGCGTTGAGCTGGCCCATTGCGCGGTTGGCATTGTCGCGGCTGGAGAAGCTGGCGACCTGCACCATCACCGCGCCCACTACCTGCTGCGACAGGCTGGGGGCGGTCGGTGTGGCCGGCGTTGTACGCGCCGGCGCCGGCGTGACCGCGCGCGGCGCGGCGCTGGCGACGGCAACCGGTGCCACAGGGGCGCTGCGCGCCGGCGGTGCGCTCGGCGGCAGGCTGCTGACCGCCACGTCCGGCACGGCGCTGGCCACGCCCTGGGTGGTGGCCGGCTGGCCACGCGCAGGCATGGCGTCGGCCGGCAGGCGCTTGACCAGGCGATCAATGTCGCTGTCGGCGGTGGCACGCGCAGCCGTGACCGGGCGCGTACTGGCCGCCGCGACAGCCGTTTCGGCGGCACGGCGCTCGCGGCGCGACGGCTTTTGGGCCAGCAGGTTGCTCTCGCCCGGTTGCAGCGCACGCACTTCCACGTTGCCGGTACCGCGCTGGGTGATGCCCAGCCGCACCGCGGCGGCATAACTGAGGTCGACCACGCGGCCATCATGGAACGGGCCACGGTCGTTGACGCGCACGATCACCGACTCGCCGTTGTCCAGGTTGGTGACGCGGGCGAAGCTGGGCAGCGGCAGCGTCTTGTGCGCGGCGGTGAACTGGTACATGTCGTAGACCTCGCGGTTGGAGGTCAGGCGGCCGTGGAACTTGGCGCCGTAGTACGAGGCCGTACCGCGCTCGACATAGTTGCGGGTGTCGTCGAGCACCTTGTACGACTTGCCCAGCACCACGTACGGCGACTTGTTGCCGATGGCCGAACGCTCTTCGGCGGTCACTTCCGGCTCGGGAATGCAGGCGACGTTGGGAATGTAGTCCGGGGTGCTGTCACGCACGCCCGGCTTGTACAGCCCCCCGGCGGTGTAGTTGCCGCGCGTGTTCGGGTCTTCCTTGGCCGCAGCATAGGGCGAGCCCTCCGGGCAATGCGCCGGGCGCGAGCCGCGACCCTGCACCACCGTGCCGCTGGGCTTGCCACCGTGGCCGGTCGTGGCCGGCTTCTTCGGCGCACTGCTGCAGGCAGCCAGCGCGAGGACGATCAAGCTCGGGACCAGCCATCTGATGTTCATGCCGGGGGCAGCTCCTGTCCGGCGATGGCCTGCGACAACTGGAACACGGCCATCGCGTACATCTTCGAGAGGTTGTAGCGGGTGATCGCGTAGTAATTCTGGAAGCCCAGCCAGTACTGCTTGCCGGTGCTGCCCTCAAGCGTGATCGGCGTTGCGGTGGCGCCCGGCTGCACCGCAGCGCTGGGCTGGTAGCCGCGCTGCGCCAGGTCGGCCAGCGACCAGGTCGGCATCCATTCGGTCGGGTTGAACTCCTCGCGACCCGGCGCCAGCGTGGCCGGTACGGCCACCTGGCCACCACGGACCCAGCCGCCCTTCTTCACGAAATAATTGGCGATGGACGAGAACACATCGTCGTAGCTGGTGAACAGGTCGCGACGGCCATCGCCATTACCGTCCACGGCGTAATCGAGATAGCTGGACGGCATGAACTGGCCCATGCCCATCGCACCGGCATAGCTGCCCTTGAGCGTGGTGATGTCCAGCTTTTCCTCACGGCCCAGCTCGAACAGCTTGGCCAGCTCATCGCGGAAGAACAGCTCGCGGCGCACTTCGCGTTCCAGCTTGGCCGGGTCGCCACTGCGCGGGTAGTAGAACGCCAGCGTGTACAGCGCATCGAGCACGCGGTGGTTGCCGGCATTTTTCCCGTAACTGGTCTCCACGCCGATGATCGCCACGATCACTTCGGCCGGCACGCCGGTGCGCTGCTGCACGCGATCCAGTTCGGCACGATGCTGGGCCAGGAACGCGCGGCCGCCATCAATGCGTGCCTTGCTGATGAACATCGGCCGGTATTCGTTCCACGGTTTGACCCGTTCGGCCGGGCGCGACATGGCGGCGATGATCGGCTGGCGCACCTGCGCCTGATCGAGCACGCTGCTGATCTGCTCCGGCTTCAGCCCATAGCGCTTGGCCGTATCGGCAACAAAGCGGGCCCGTGCGACCTCGAACGGCACCGGAGTGAGATCGACCGGCGGCGCTGTAGCAGCGGCCGCTTCGGGCGCGGCTTCGGCCGGGCCGTGGGCCTTGGTGGCGGGCTGGCGCGGCGTACTGCTGGCCTGGGGCGAAGACGGTGGGGACTTCGGCTGGGTCGCGCAGGCGACCAGGCCGAGGGTGAGCATGCAGGCCAGAGTGCGTCGAATCATCGTCGCAGGTTAGCAGGTCATGGATGAATTAAAACCCCTAACACCGTGAATCACAACGATTTGCCCGCGTTCAGCGGGAAATGTAAAGACGTCGTGATCGAGCTTCCCCATTCAGATAGAGGTGGCCGGTTGCGTCCCCATCCCCGCAGACGCAACCGGCGACCGGATCCGGTCGGTACCTGCGCGGCTGCCGCTCCCCAGTGGCAGTTCCCCGCGCTCCCTGTACCCGTTGGATCAGTACTGCTCCCGCCCGACGCCCCCTCGCGCTGCATCGATTGACGGCGCGCCGTGCCGAACGGGCCGCCATTGTGCAGGCCGATTACGACAAGTCCATTGATCAAGATCAACGCGGTGTAAAAATGTGAACCAGATAACGTTTTTCGCGGACTTTGGTCGGAGAGCGTGTTGCGTCGCATTGTTGTGAGAACGCTTCCACAACGGGCATTGCGCAGCGCCAGGAAGTCTCCGGCCAACGGCGCAGCCCCTCGTGGGTGGAGCTGGTCGCAGAAAGCCGGATTGCTGAGAGCTGGCCGGGTGGGTGGGCAGTGCGGGGACGCCGTGAACCCATCCATGGGGGCTTGGCCGCGGCATCCATGCCGCGGACACCCCGCACTGCCCACCCACCCGGCCGCTGACAGTTTTCGGGCGCGTTCACCCACGGAGAAGAAAAGAGAAGATCAAAAGCAAAAGCGGTTTGGCGGGTCGCTTCATTGCCTTGTGTGGAGCCGAGCCATGCTCGGCTCACGAGCAAGCGCAGCGCCGTGACCCGCTTTTGATTTTCTCTTGCTTCTCCGTGGGTGGCAGACCGCCAAAATCTGTCAGAGGGCGGTCGGGTTGGGTACGCGGGGGTGTCAGCCGCATGGATGCGGCTGCCAAGCCTCCAGGGACGGATTCACGGCGTTCCCCGCGTACCCAACCCGACCGGCCCACCCGCGGCTTCTGCTTTCCGCGACCACCCAGACACCACCCACGAGGGGCTGCGCCGTTGGCTGGAAACGCTATCCCCCGTGCACGGGCCGATGCCCGCGTACCGCCATCACCAGCCCGATGCCGGCCAACAGCGAAACCGCCGAGGTCCCGCCATAACTGATCAGCGGCATCGGAATGCCCACCACCGGCAGCAGGCCGGAAATCATTCCGCCGTTCACCAGCACGTAGACGAAGAACGCCAGCCCCAGGCTACCGGCCAGCAATCGCGCGTGCGTGTCGCGCGCGTGCACCGCAATCCACAGGCAACGCCCCACCACGAACAGGTACAGCGCGAACAGCGTCGCCACGCCGATCCAGCCAAACTCTTCGGCCAGCACCGAGAACGCAAAGTCGGTGGTGTACTCGGGCAGGAAATCGAGCGTGGCCTGTGTGCCCTGCCCCCAGCCACGTCCTTGCCAGCCCCCGGAACCGATCGCGATGCGCGATTGCAGGATGTTCCAGCCGGTACCAAGCGGGTCGGCCGCCGGGTCGAGGAAGGTCAGCACACGATCCTTCTGGTATTGCCGCAGCAAGCCGAACCACGCCAGGGGTGCAGCCACTGCCAGCCCTGCCGCCCCGGTCGCCAACCAGCCCCAGTGCAAGCCAGCCAGCAACAACGCGAACACGCCACTGGCAGTGACCAACGTGGCGGTGCCGAGGTTGGGCTGCATGAGGATCAACACCGCCGGCACGCCGATCAGCAGCGCGGCGGTCAATACCGTGCGCGGCGAGGGCGGCAGTGGTTGCCGATGCAGGTACCACGCCATCATCAGCGGCAGGCTGAGCTTGAGCAGCTCGGACGGCTGCAGGTAGAACACGCCGAGGTTCAGCCAGCGCTGCCCGTACTTGCCGGTGCCGATGACGTACACCGCCATCAGCGGCAGCATCGACAGCGCGTAGATCGCAGGGGTCCACGCACGCAATCGCAGCAGCGAAACACGCGACAGCAGCCACATCGCCAACAGCCCACCGGCAAAGCGTGCCGCCTGCCCGGCCACCGGGCCGGACACGCTGTGCAGCACCGCCAGGCCGGCGCCCATCAGGATCAACAACGCGCCCAGCAACGGCAGATCGATCGTGCGCAGCGCCTCACGGCAGCCGCCAGTCAGTCGTTTCCATTTCACGCGGGCACGGTAGCAACGGGTGCTTGCGTGAAGCTGTCAGGGTGCTCCTGCTCTCCGTAGCCGAGCTGCGGGGTCAGATCCCTTTTTCCTGTGGAAAAAGGGATCTGACCCCGACGCCGGACTCAACCGTAGCCGCCGTGCACTGGATTGTGGCTGCGCACCGCCATCACCAGCCCGAAGCCGGCCAGCAGCGAGACCGCCGAGGTACCACCGTAGCTGATCAGCGGCATCGGCACGCCTACCACCGGCAGCAGGCCGGAAATCATCCCGCCATTCACCAGCACGTAGACGAAGAACGCCAGGCCGGTGGCACCCGCCAGCAGGCGCGAATAGGAATCGCGTGACTGGCTGGCGATCCACAGGCAACGCCCGATCACCACCAGGTACAGCGCCAGCACGGTGGCCACGCCGATCCAGCCGAATTCCTCGCTCAGCACCGAGAACGCGAAGTCGGTGGTCTGCTCGGGAATGAAGTTCAGGTGCGACTGCGAGCCTTCGCCCCAGCCCTTGCCATCGAAGCCGCCGGAACCGATGGCGATCTTCGACTGGATGATGTTCCAGCCGGCGCCAAGCGCGTCCATCTCCGGGTCCAGGAACATCATGATGCGGTCCTTCTGGTACGGCCGCAGCAACCAGAACCAGGCCACCGGCGCGACCGCAGCCACACCGCCCACGCCCAGCCCAACCCACCACCACGGCAGGCCCGCCAGCAGCAGCACGAACACGCCGCTGGCGGCGATCAGCACGCCAGTACCGAAGTCCGGCTGCAGCATCACCAGGCCGGTGGGTACGCCGATGATGATCAAGGCCACGAGCACGGTATTGAAGCGCGGCGGCAGCGGCATCTTGTGCAGGTACCACGCCACCATCATCGGCAGGCTCACCTTCAGCAGCTCGGCCGGCTGCAGGTAGAAGAATTTCAGGTCCAGCCACTGCCGGCCATATTTACCGGTGCCCAGCACGAACACCGCCAGCAGCGGGATCATCGAGATCGCGTAGATCATCGGCGTGGCCGAGCGGATGCGCAGGATCGGCACCCGCGAGATGCCCCACAGTGCGGCCATGCCCACCGCGAAACGCGCGCCCTGCGCCATCACCAGGCTGTCGCCACCAGCGCTCTTCAGGGTCGCCAGGCCAATCACCATCAGCGCGCCCAGGGCCAGGCACAGCACCCAGTCCAGCGTGCTGAAAAAGCGGCGCAGCATGTCGCCGGCCCAGCGCAGGAATACTCTCATCGTGCGGGCTCCGCAGGGGCCGGGCGCGGCGTGGCTGGCAGCGTGGCGGCCGGCGCACCCGGCTGCGGCGCAGGCGCAGGCGCGGGTGCGGGTGCGGGTGCACCAATCAGCACCGGATGCTCTCCCACCTGTGCAGCGGCGAGGTCACCGGCCTGGCGCGCGCCCGCGTCTTCGTTGTCGAACGCGGTGGCGCCGATGGCGGTGGTGCCGCGCTCGCTGTCCAGCGGCTGCATGCCTTCGGGCATCTTGCCCAACAGGTAAGCGTCGAACACCTTGCGTGCGATCGGCGCCGCGGCCGAACCACCATAGCCACCACCTTCCACTGCCACCGCAATTGCGATGACCGGGCTGTCCGCCGGCGCAAAGCCGACGAACAGTGCGCGGTGACGCAGATGCATCGGCAGGCTCTTCGGATTCACGGCGGCGGTGCCCTTGCGGCTGATGACCTGTGCGGTACCGGTCTTGCCGGCCATCACGTACGGCGCACCGACGGCCACGCGCCAGCCGCTGCCGCCGGGCCGCATGGTTGCCATCATGCCCTCGCGCACGGCCTGCACGTTGTTGGGATTGGGGCTGACCGGCTTGCTCTCGCCGGGCGGCATCGCCGTCCAGTCGCTGTCGAAGCCTTCGCGCTGCTGGATCACCAGGTGCGGGGTGCGCAGCTGGCCGTCGGCCAGGCCGCTGACGCCGCGCGCCAGCTGCAGCGGGGTGACCTTCCAGTCACCCTGGCCGATGCTGATGTTGACCGTATCGCCGGGATACCAGGCTTCCTTGCGGCTCTTCCGCTTGTAGGCGGGCGACGGCAGGATGCCGCCGATCTCGCCGGTGAGGTCGATGCCGGTCGGCTGGCCGAAGCCGTAGTACTCCATGTAATGGTCGAAGCGCTCGATGCCCAGGTCCAGCGCCAGCTTGTAGTAATAGGTGTTGACCGACTCGGCGATGGACTTGCGCAGATCAGTCCAGCCGTGGCCGCCACGGTGGGCGTCACCCCAGCCGCGCGAGGTGCCCGGCAGGTAGAACATGCCGGTGGAGAGCACCTTGTCTTCCGGGCGGCGCACGCCGGAGTCCAGTCCCGCCAGGCCGATCAGCGGCTTCAGCGTGGAACCGGGAGCGACGCCACCGAGCACCAGGCGGTTGAACTGTGGCCGCGACGGGTTTTCGTTCAAGGCCTTGAAGTCGGCATGGGAAATGCCGTTGACGAACAGGTTGGGGTCGTAGGACGGCAGGCTGACCATCGCCAGCACTTCGCCAGTGCGCGGATCCATCGCCACCGCCGAACCCTCCTGGTCGCCGAACGCGGCCACCATCGCGCGCTGCAGGTCGGCGTCGATCGACAGCCGCAGGTCGGCACCGGACTGCGCGGCGACGCGGCCGATGGTGCGGATAGCGCGACCCTGCACGTTGGTCTCGACCTGCTCGTAGCCGACCTTGCCGCGCAGCTGCTGCTCGTAATAGCGTTCCAGGCCGGACTTGCCGATGTGGGTCAGCGCGGCATTGCCTTCGCCGAGGATCTCCAGATCCTTGTCATCAACGCGGCCGACGTAGCCGATGATGTGCGCGAACAGATCGCCATAGGGATAGCGCCGGGTCAGGTAGGGTTCCAGCTCGACCCCCGGGAAACGCCAGCGGTCGACGGCAAAGCGCGCCATCTCCTCGTCGCTCATGCGCAGCTTCAGCGTGACCGGCAGGAACTTGCGGCGCGCCTTGCGCGACCTGTTGAATGCTTCCAGCTCTTCCGGGCTGATGCTGATGATCTTCGCCAGCCCTTCCAGGGTGGCATCCATGTCCTTGACCTTGTCCGGAGTGACGTCCAGGCGGAAGGCCGGCACGTTTTCGGCCAGCAGGCGACCGTTGCGGTCGTAGATCATGCCGCGCCCTGGCACCACCGGCCGCGGCTTGATGCGGTTGGCTTCCGAGCGCGTGGCGTACACGTCGTGGTCCAGCACCTGCAGCTTGAAGTACCAGCCGCCCAGGCCCAGCAGGCAGACCAGCACGCCCAGGAAACCCAGCGCCGCACGGCGGCGGAACTGCTCGGCTTCGGCGTGCGGGTTCTTGACCTGGCGGCGCGGGATCATGGCTCAGCGCCCGCGCTTGCCGAAGCGCACCGCGTCCAGCAGCACGAACACCAGCGGCCACAGGCCCATGCCCAGCAGAGGCGCCCACCAGTACGACCAGGGCAGGGTCGGCTCATCCACCACGATGTGGACCAGCGCGCTGACGATGCGATCGTTGAACAGCAGGCCGCCGATGGCCAGCATCTGCTGGGACATCGGGAAGAAGCGGATGCGGGCACGGAAGCGCTGCAGGATGAAGGCCAGCATTACCAGCCGCAGTGCCTGTTCGCCCAGCACGCCGCCGTACAGCAGGTCGGCCACCACGCCGCTGGCAAAGGCGATGCCCAGGCCGACGCGCTCAGGAGCTTCGATCACCCAGTACGCCAGCACCAGCGCCAGCCAATACGGGCGCAGCGGTTGCAGCAGCGCCGGCAGCGGCAGCAGGCCCAGCAGCAGCGCCACCACCAGGCTGGCCGGCAGCACCCACGGGTTGTCGCGCAGGCGGCTCATCGCTGGGCCTCCGGCGTGGTCGGTTGCCGGCCAGCGGCCGGCACTACCGTGGATCCAGCTGGGGGAGAGCCCCCCTCTTGTTGAGGCGCGGGGTTAAGGGAGGATGCGGGGGCAACAGTCCTCGTCTGCGACGAGGGCTGTTGCCGGCCAGCAACCGGCGCTACCGGGGAGCTGACCGGAGCTGGCGTCGTTGCCGCTGGCGCGGCTCCCGCAGGCACGCTGGCGCCGGTGGCCGGGCCCCCCGGGGCGGTTTCTTCCAGCTGCAGGCGCAGCTCCGGCGGAATGCGGATCGCCGCGCCCGGGCGCAGCAGCAGCACGTCGCGGCCGCGGTCGAGCTGGGCCGCCGGCTTCAGTTCACCGACCAGGAAGGCGTGGGTGTCGTCCGGGCGCAGGCCGGTGATGGTGCCGACCGGGAAGCCGGCCGGGAAGCGCCCGCCGAGGCCGGAGGTGACGATCTCATCGCCCACTTCCACGCCGGCGCTGAGCGGGATGTCGCGCAGTTCCAGCGTGTCGCCGCGGCCATAGACGATCAGGCGCACGCCGTTGCGGGCCACGGTGACCGGCACCGCGTGGTCGGGATCGGTCAGCAGCAGCACGGTGGAGGTGCCACCGGTGACGCTGATCACCTGCCCCATCAAGCCGCCGGCGTCGATCACCGCCTGGCCGACGTGCACGCCCTCGCGGCTGCCTGCGTCGAGCACCAGGCGCTGCTTCACCGGGTCCAGGTCGATGTCCAGGATCGGCGCCAGCTGCACGTCCAGGCCACTGCGCTCGGCCACGTTCAGCAGTTCGCGCAGCTGGGCGTTGTCCAGCGCGGCGGTCTGCAGGCGAGTCAGGCGCGCGTTGGCCAGCAGCAGCTGGTTGCGCAGTTCACGGTTTTCGGCGACCAGCTGAGTATGGCTGGCGGCGGAGTCCTTGACCTGGTTGCCGAGCTTGCCGGGCAGGCCAGCCAGTGCCCATACCGGCTGTACCAGGCTGTTGGCCTGCTCGCGCAGGCGTGCCAGCCAGCCGGCCTGGTCATCAAGCACGATCAGGGTGATGGCCAACGCGAGATAGGCCAGCAACCGCAGGGGGCTGGCGGCATCACCGGATCGGGAGGCGACGGGAGGACCGGCGTAGGGCGGCACGGCAACGATTCAACTGGCAGAAGGCGGAAGGGAAACACGCGGGCGCCCCGCCGGTGCCGGCCCGCCATCACGGCGGGCCGCACCCCGGAAGGGCGCGGCGGGCAGGAACGGCCGGGACGGCTTATTCCGGCGCAAAGAACTCGTTGCCGTGCATGTCCACCAGCTCCAGCGCACGGCCGCCACCGCGCGCCACGCAGGTCAGCGGGTCGTCGGCCACCTGCACGTGCAGGCCGGTCTCCTCGGAGATCAGGCGGTCCAGGTCGCGCAGCAGGGCGCCACCACCGGTCAGCACGATGCCGCGCTCGGCGACGTCGGCGCACAGTTCCGGCGGGGTCTGCTCCAGCGCCAGCTTGACCGCGCTGACGATGCCCGACAGCGGCTCGTGCAGGGCCTCGAGCACCTCGTTGGAGCTGATCTTGATCATCTTCGGCACGCCCTCGGCGAGGTTGCGGCCGGAGATCTCCATCTCGATCACTTCCGCCTGCGGGTAGGCGCAGCCCAGCTCGACCTTGATGCGCTCGGCGGTGGCTTCACCGATCAGCATGCCGTGGTTGCGGCGCACATAGTTGGTGATGGACTCGTCGAAGCGGTCGCCGCCGATGCGGACCGAGGCCGAATAGACGATGCCGTTGAGCGAGATGACCGCCACTTCGGTGGTGCCACCGCCGATGTCGATGACCATCGAGCCACGGGCTTCGGTGACCGGCATGCCGGCGCCGATCGCGGCGGCCATCGGTTCTTCGATCAGGAACACGTCACGGGCACCGGCTTCCTCGGCCGATTCCTTGATCGCGCGGCGCTCGACCTGGGTCGAGCCGGCCGGCACGCAGACCAGGACGCGCGGGCTCGGGCGCAGCACGCGCGACTTGTGCACCTTCTTGATGAAGTGCTTGAGCATCGCCTCGGTATAGGTGAAGTCGGCGATGACGCCGTCCTTCATCGGGCGGATGGTGGTGATGTGGCCCGGGGTACGGCCCAGCATCTGCTTGGCTTCGGCGCCGACGGCTGCCACCGAGCGGGTGCCACCGATGGCACGGTCCTGGCGCACGGCCACGACCGACGGCTCGTTCAGCACGATCCCCTGCCCGCGCACGTAGATGAGGGTGTTGGCCGTGCCCAGGTCGATGGACAGGTCGTTGGAGAACATGCCACGGAGTTTCTTGAACATCTGAGGAAGGAGTCCTGAGGGGTGTCGTGCCCGCCGCGGGATGGCGAAAAAATGGGCAGAAATCGAGGCCGACAAGCCTAGCAACCCGCCTGCCGCCGAGCAAGGAAAAAACTAGCTGAACCCGCGTCTTCACAGGCTTTCGGCCTGATCGGGTCTCACCCGGTTCTGGCCCTGAGCGGCACCAGCGGGTAACCTTTGCGCCGTCGGGCGCCCAAGGGCGCCGTTTGCTTGCCCGCTGAACCGGGCCGGCCCACCCCAAAATTCACCGCATAGGCTTACATCGATGTCCGCTCTGATCTGTGGTTCTCTTGCCTTCGACACCATCATGGTGTTTCCGGACCAGTTCAAGAATCACATCCTGCCGGACAAGGTGCACATCCTGAACGTGTCCTTCCTGGTGCCGCGCATGCGCCGCGAGTTCGGCGGCTGCGCAGGCAACATCGCCTACAACCTGCACCTGCTGGGCGGCCAGCCGATCCCGATGGGCACCGTGGGTTCGGACTTCGGCCCGTACCGCGAATACTTCGAAGGCCTGGGCATCGACCTGTCGCGCGTGCGCGTGATCGATGAGCTGTTCACCCCGCAGGCGTTCATCACCACCGACCACGACAACAACCAGATCACCGCCTTCCACCCGGGCGCGATGATGCGTTCCTACGAGAACCACGTGCGTGGGGTGCCGGGCGTCACCCTGGGCCTGGTCGGCCCGGACGGCCGCGAAGGCATGATCCAGAACGCGCAGGAATTCCACGAAGACGGCATCCCGTTCATCTTCGACCCGGGCCAGGCCATGCCGCTGTTCAACGGCCCGGAACTGCGCGCCTTCATCGAGCAGGCCGACTACGTGGTGGTGAACGACTACGAGTCGAACCTGCTGCAGGAGCGCACCGGCTGGGACGAGAAGGAGATCGTCAGCCGGGTCAAGGCCTACATCACCACCCGTGGCCCGAAGGGCGCGGTCATCCACACTCCGGAAAAGAGCTACGACATCCCGCCGGCGCACGAGCGCCGCGTGGTCGACCCGACCGGCTGTGGCGACGCCTTCCGCGCAGGCCTGATCTACGGCATCCAGAAGGGCTACGACTGGCTGACCATCGGCCGCATGGGCAACCTGATGGGCGCACTGAAGGTCGAGCATCCGGGCACGCAGAACCAGCGTTTCACCTTCGATGAGTTCAACGAGCAGTTCAAGCAGCAGTTCGGTTACGCGCTGGGCGCGTAAGCCGAACTGCCCGCGCATCTGATCGGTGGGTGTCGACCTTGGTCGACACTGCCGGCCAGCGGCCGGCACTACCGGAACTTCCGACCGACACGTTGCCTGCTCTCTGTAGAGCCGAGCCCATGCTCGGCTTGCGCGCGCCGGTCATGCGGCCTGCCAGGCGGCCAGCAGCGCGCGGCAATCGGCGAAATGCCAGTCGGCGCGGCCCGGCCAAGGGTTCTCTGGCAGGTTGACCAGCACGGTATGCGTGCCGGCCGCACGGCCGCACTCCAGGTCGTGGGCGTGGTCACCCACCATCACCGCCTGCGCAGGCCCGATGCCCCATCGCCGCAGATGCTGCTGCAGGCCCTCCGGCGAGGGCTTGGGCACCGCTTCATCGCGACCAATGATGTCGGCATCGTCGAACAACGCCCCGACCCCGATCGCCTCCAGCGTCAGCTTCGCCAGCGCATGATCATTGCGGGTCAGGATGCCCAGCCGGCAGCCAGCCGCCGCCAGCGCGCGCAGCAGCTTCACCGCACCCGGCGCCGGCAGCGCGTCCTCGGCCAGCGCGCGCTCGTGATCCAGCAACCACTCACGCTTGGCCTGCGCCGGTGCATCCGGCAACGCCGCGATATGGTCGAGGATGTCTTCCTCGGCGGCGATCTCCAGTGCGCGGCGGATCGCGGCGAAATCATGCACGGCCACAGTCAGCGTGCCGTCCATGTCGAACACCCAGTGCCGGATCGCGGACAACGCGTGCATCGCGCTGCCCGTCGCGACCATCACTGCCACCACTGCGGCATGCGGCTGGCGTCGACGCCGCCGGTCTCGAACACCGCCGTACGGGTGCCGCCGGCCTTGACCGGGAACTCGATGCTGATCGACTTGCCCTTGCGCGCCAGTTTCCACAGCGCTTTCTGATCGGTGATGAACAGGGCGATGGCTTCATCGGTCTTCGGGCGCCACGCGGCCATCGACACCGGCTTGCCGTCGTCCACGGTCACTTTCACCGTGCACTGCGGGCAACGGAAATCGCCGGCCTGCAGCACCAGGTAGGCATGCCGCTTCCACTCCGGATGATCGCGGAACACCAGCTGCACCGGCTTGGCACCGCTGCCATCCACGTCCACCCGTTCCTTGCTGTAGATCTGCGCCGAAACCTGGTTGCCCTTGCTGCCCACCGGGATCTGGTTGTACTGCCACAGCGCCTGCATGCGGCGCAGGTCGCGCGCGGCGTCACCCTTGGCCTTGACCTCGTCGAAGCCCCCGGCGATGCGATCGGCGGCGGCGGTGTCCTTGTACTGGTCCAGCAGCGAGGCACCATGCAGGCGCGCGCGTTCCCAGTCCTGCGCGGCCACGGCCATGTCGTACTGCTTGGCCACGTCTTCGGCCTTGGCCTCCTTCTGCGCCCGCACGGCGGCTGCGGCGGCTTCCTGCGCCTTGCGTTCTTCCTCGGGGTTGCTGCAGGCGGCCAGCGCCAGGGTGCAGGCGGTGAGCAGGATCAGTCGTTTCATGGCGGAGGTCCTATGCGAGTGCATCCCGATTCTATCGGCAGCGAAAAGCGGATACACCAACGGCGGGTTTCCCCGCCGTTGGTGGTGAAGCAGTGACCGGTTGCCGGCCAGCAGCCGGCCCTACCGCTTACTTGGCTTCAGCCTTGGCCAGCATGTCCTGCACCGAGGCGGTGGTGATCGGGTGGTAGCCCGGCTTGGCCTTTTCGAAGGCCTGCTTGGCCAGCTCCAGCCCCTTCGGGGTCTTCACCAGTTCGGCGTAGATCGGCAGGATCAGCTTGCGACGGCCGACGCGCTCGATGAATGCCGCCGCGCCTTCATTGGCCTGCTCGTAGCCGCTGCGGATCGCCAGCGGGTACCAGCGCATGGCGATCTCGCCATTCGGGGTGCCGGTGAAGTGGAAGGCCTTGTCCAGCGTGGCCAGCTTGTCCAGCGGCTGGGTCGCGCCCAGGCCATCGATGAAGCGCACCCATTCCTGCGTGCTCCAGTCGGCGATGACCTGGCTGCTCGGCACGGTGCCGGCGCTGGCGAAGGCGATGCGCGCGGTATCGACGCTGCTGAAGTTGCGCGACTGCGCCTTGGCCGCGAACGCCGGGATACCCGGCTCGTCCAGCCATGCCTTCAGTTCGGCCTCGGTCACTGCCGACGGATTCTTCGGCAGCAGGTTCTTCTTCATGTAATCGACGAACTGGTCGGTGTTCGCGCTCTGGAAAGCATGGTCATCGAACCAGCCACGCAGGAACGGATCGAAGGTCTCGCGGCCGAAGCGCTGCTCCAGGAATTCCAGGAACCACGCACCCTTGACGTAGGCCACCTGGCTGAGGGCTTCGTCGGGATCACGCTCGTTCAGCGGCGGCAGCGCCAGCGCCTGGTCGGCCGGGCTCATGTCCTTCACTTCAGCCAGCAGGTCGGTCTGGTCGATCTGCTTCTCCATCTCGGCCATTTCCTTGCCGTACAGGGCTTCGGTGATGCGGCCCTGGACGTAGGTGGTGAAGCCTTCATTGAGCCAGATGTCCTTCCAGCTGGCGTTGGTCACCAGGTTGCCCGACCAGCTGTGCGCCAGTTCGTGGGCGACCAGCGAGACCAGCGACTTGTCGCCGACGATCACGGTCGGGGTGGCGAAGGTCAGGCGCGGGTTCTCCATGCCACCGAACGGGAACGACGGCGGCAGCACCAGCATGTCGTAGCGGCCCCAGCGGTATTCGCCGTACAGCTTCTCGGCGGCACCGATCATCTTCTCGGTGTCCTCGAATTCCTTGGCGGCCTTGTTGACCATGGTCGGCTCGGCCCAGACGCCGGAGCGGCCGGAGATCGGCTCGAACACCAGGTCGCCAGCGGCGATGGCCAGCAGATAGGACGGAATCGGCTGCGGCATCTTGAAGGTGTAGTCACCATCACGCGCGGCCTTCGGATCGTTGTCGGCGCTCATCAGCACCATCACGTCCGGGCGCGAGACCACGTGCGCGCTGTAGGTGAAGCGCACGCTCGGGGTGTCCTGCAGCGGCACCCAGGAACGGGCATGGATGGCCTGCGACTGGCTGAACATGAAGGGCAGCTTCTTGCCCTCGGTCATCGACGGCGCCAGCCACTGCAGGCCCGAGGCGGTCGGTGCGGTGTGGTAGGTCACTTCCACCTTGGCCGGCTGTTCCGCAGCCTCGATGGTCAGCTTGCTGCCGAACACCTTGTCGGCCGGGGCCAGTTCGAACTTCAGCGGGCTGCGCGCGCCGTCGGCGGCAACGGCCTCGACCTTGGACACGGTCAGCTCGCGGGTGTCGAGCACCAGCTGCCTGGCGTCCTTCTGTTTCCATTCCAGGGTGTAGGTGGCGGTACCGCCGATCTGCTTCTGGTCGAAGTCCAGCTTCAGATCCAGCGCGATGTCCTTGATGACGACCTTGTCCGGCTCGGCGTACGAGCTCTCGTCGTGGCTGCGGTTCTCGGCGTTCACGGGGGCGGCAGGGGCCTTTGCGGCAGTCGGGGCGGCGGCGGGCGCGGCCGCCTCCTGGGAGCAGCCGGCGGCCAGGGCCACGGCCAGCGGAAGGAGCATCAGCGGATTACGCATGAATCGGGACCGTTACGGGGATCAAACCCCAATGGTACCTCCCTCGGGCCCGGCAGGCGTTGCGCGGTGCGGGGTAATGGCAGGCACAGCGCCGGTAGTGGCGGCCGCTGGCCGGCAACCCCGTCGCCCGGTGGTTGCCCGCGCAGGTGCCGGCCAGCGGCCGGCACTACCGGAACACCGGGCTTACAGCTTGTAGCCGGAGTGGATCGAGACGATGCCGCCGGTCAGGTTCTTGTAGTGGCAGCGCTCGAAGCCGGCCTGCCCCATCATCGCCTTCAGTTCGTCCTGCGGCGGATGCTTGCGGATGCTCTCGGCCAGGTACTGGTAGCTGTCCGAATCGTTGGCGAACAACTTGCCCAGCCTGGGCAGGATCTTGAACGAGTGGAAGTCGTAGATCGGCTTGAACCAGTCGGCAGTGACTTCGGAGAACTCCAGCACGCGGGCCTGGCCGCCCACCTTCAGCACGCGGTACATCTCGCGCAGGCCGGCGTCCTTGTCGGTCACGTTGCGCAGGCCGAAGGCAATGGTGACCAGGTCGAAGCTGTTGTCCGGGAACGGCAGCGCTTCGGCGTTGCACTGCACGTAGTCCAGGCCAAGCACCAGGCCGCGGTTGGTCAGGCGGTCGCGGCCGACCGACAGCATGCCGGCGTTGATGTCGCCCAGCACCACCGAGCCCTCGGCGCCGACGCGTTCCTTCAGCAGGGCGGCGATGTCGCCGGTGCCGCCGGCCAGATCGAGCACGCGGTCGCCCGGCTTCACCTGCGCGGTCGCCACGTAGTAGCGCTTCCACGCCCGGTGCACGCCCAGGCTCATCAGGTCGTTCATCAGGTCGTAGTTGCGCGCGACCGAGGTGAACACCTGGCCGACCAGCTTCTGCTTGTCCTTGGCGGCGACGTCGCGGAACCCGAAATGGGTGGTACCGGCTTTGTAGGGGGATTCGCTCATGGCCCCGATTATCGCACCGCCGGGGGCCAGCGGCACCCCCTGCCCGTATGATGGCGGGCCACGACTGACCGGAGCCCCCGCATGATCACCACGCCCGACTACCAGGCCCTGCTGCAGACCGCCATCGCCGAAGCCCGCCAGGGCCTGGCCGAGGGCGGCGTGCCGATCGGCGCGGCGCTGTACCACAACGACGGCCGCCTGCTCGGCTGCGGCCACAACCGCCGCGTGCAGGAAGGCGACCCGTCGGTGCACGGCGAAACCGACGCCTTCCGCAAGGCCGGCCGCCAGCGCCGCTACCAGGACACCATCATGGTCACCACCCTGGCGCCGTGCTGGTACTGCTCGGGTCTGGTGCGCCAGTTCAACATCGGCACCGTGGTGGTGGGCGAATCGCGCACGTTCCAGGGCGGCATCGACTGGCTGCGCGAGAACGGCGTCAACGTGATCGACCTCGACAATCAGGAATGCGTGGACCTGCTGGGCGATTTCATCAGCCGTCATCCCGACATCTGGAACGAGGACATCGGCGAATGAGCCACACGCACTCGTCTCTGCAACACATTTAATGAACGCTTCAGCGCCGGTGCGCCCTTGTGCCAGAGGCCTTTGCGGGCAACGGCGTGACCCCGTGCACAGTCAGCCAGATCACGCGCACACGCTGCGGTAACACCCCACGCGGCTGACACGCCTACGGTGGGGTCAACCGGGGCACCCTTTCCCCGGCGGAGCCAGCCATGTGCGCGCACGCCGTACGCCCCACGACAGACCCGATCCTCGATCCGATCCGCGAACGCTTGCAGCAGCAATATGCACTGCACCGGCGCGGCGCGCTGTTCTGGACTGCCTATCAGCACATGCAACTGGAGCTGGTCCGCCGCCACCCGCTCGACCAGGAGCGCCTGTGCAATGCGATGGCCGACATGGCCGAGGACCTCGGTGCGGTCGAGCATGCGCAATTGATCGGCAATCGCCACGCCGGCTCCACATCCCGCTGACGCGGCATGCACCGCCACATACGCCACACTCCGATGAACCCCCACTCCCTTTCCACTCAACCGAACTGGATTGTCATGCACGCTGAAGTCCCCACCATTCCTCCGGTCATCAACGTAGACGCCGAGCTTGACCACTGGCGCCGCCAGCATGCCGAAGGCGCACTGCCGCACAACTCGTTCGGCTCGTACGTGCCGTGGATCAAGTTCGCCTGTGATTCGCTGATCACCCAGCCGCGCGCCAGCGAGGCCGAACGTGATGAGATGTTCCAGACCCAGTACGCCCTGCAGATCATGCCGCGGCTGAGCGAAGCCCAGGCCCGTGAGTTCGTCGACCGTTGCTGGCAGCACGTCTACCAGAGCAGCCCGGTGCGCAGCCTGCAGGCGCCACGACTGCAGCGCATGCGCGCCTGACCGGCGCTGCACGGCGCCTGCACGGGTCACTGCCGATCATCCTCGTCACCTGAGTGGGAACACGACGACGATGAAAGCGCGCAACCTGTTCAATACGATCGCCAAGAAGGCCGCGACAGCCACCGGCTCACCGTGGACCTTCCTGGCCGCGGTAGGGATCGTGGTGATCTGGGGCATCAGTGGTCCGGTGTTCGGTTTCAACGACACCTGGCAGCTGGTGATCAACACCGGCACCACCATCATCACCTTCCTGATGGTGTTCCTGATCCAGCACACGCAGAACGCGGACACCGCCGCGATGCAGATCAAGCTGGACGAGCTGATCCGGGCGACGGCCGAAGCCAACAACGAACTGCTCGATCTGGAAGAACTGGACGAAGCGCGCCTGGAAGAGATCCGTGCCGAGTACGAGCAGATGGCCCGCGAAGCAGGCGATGCGTTGGCGCGCGTTCGCGCCTGCCATGCGGCGCGGCGCGACGATGAAGCGGTGTAGCGGGCCCGGAATGACAATGCCGGCCAGCGGCCGGCACTACCAACGATCGTCCAGGTAGAGCCGGCCGCTGGCCGGCTTTCTTTCAGCCGCGCTCGTGCCAGCCGCCGCCCAGCACCTTGTACAGGGTGATGCGGTTGGCCTGCTGGGCCAACTGCGCCTGCAACTGGGTCTGCTGCGCGTTGTAGGCAGTACGTCGTGCGTCCAGCAGGGTCACGAAGCTGTCCAGGCCGGCATCGTAACGTGCCTGCGACAGGCGGTTGGCCTGTTCGGCCGCTTCCACCAGGCGCTGCTGTGAACTGACCTGTTCATCCAGGCTGACATTCAACGCCAGCGCATCGGCGGTTTCGCGGAAGCCCACCTGGATCGACTTCTCGTACTGCGCCAGTGCGATATCACGATCAGCGTTGGCGACGGCCAGGTTGGCGCGCAGCTTGCCGCCCTGGAAGATCGGCAGGGTGATCTTCGGCAGGAAACTCCATACGCGAGTGCCGCTGTCGAACAGGCTGGACAATTCGCTGGAGCCACTGCCAATGCTGCCGGTCAGCGAGATGCTCGGGAAGAACGCAGCACGTGCCGCGCCGATGTTGGCATTGGCGGCCAGCAGCTGGTGTTCGGCGGCCATGATGTCCGGGCGCTGCAGCAGCACATCGCTGGGCAGGCCGGCCGGCGGCGGCGCCAGTGCCAGCAACTGCGGTTCGATGCTGTCCGGCAGCAGTGCCGGGTCCAGCTGGCCACCGGCCAGCAGGGCCAGCGCGTTGCGGTCCTGGGCCAGCTGGCCGCGCAGGCGCGCGGCGTCGGTACGCGCGGTTTCCACCAGCGTGCGGGTCTGGGTCAATTCCAGTGCCGAACTGCCGCCACGCTCGTGGCGGGCCTCGGCCAGGCGCAACGAATCCTCGTAGGTCTTCAGCGTGGCATCGGCGATCTTCAGACGCTGGGCATCGGCACCGTAGGTCAGCCACGCCGTCGCTGTCTCGGCCACCAGGCTCAGCTGCGCGTTGCGACGATTGGCAGCTACGGCAAAGTACTGCTGCAGTGCCGCTTCGCTCAGGTTGCGCACGCGGCCGAACAGGTCCAGCTCGAACTCGGCCACGCCGACACCGGCGGTGAACTGCTCGGTGACGCCAGCGTCGGTGCCTTGGCGCTGCATCTGGCCGGTGACGGCCACGCCGGGCACGCGGTCGGCGCGCTGTACGCGGTACTGGCCGCGCGCGCGTTCAACGTTGAGCACGGCCACGCGCAGGTCGCGGTTGTTCTGCAGCGACTGCTCGATCACCTGCTGCAGGCGCGCATCGGTGAAGAAGTCGCGCCAGCCGACGGCGGCGACATCGGCCACCTGGCCCTGTACAGCCTCGGCCGGCCACTGCGCCGGAATTGCCGGAGCGACGGCGGTGTTCTTCGGCACCAGAGTGGAGCAGCCGACCAGCGCGAGCGCGGCGGCAACGGAAAGGAACAGGGATGCACTTTTCATGGGAATGACTTCCATCGGTACTGCCGGATGGCAGGAGGCAGTGCCGGCCGGCGGCCGGCACTACCGTTTCGATCACGTCGTGGATTTGCGCTTGAACACGCGCTGCACCACTACGAAGAACAGCGGTACGAAGAACACGCCGAGCACGGTGCCGACGATCATGCCGCCGAGCACGCCGGTGCCGATCGCCTGCTTGGCGCCGGAGCCGGCACCGGTGGAGATCGCCAGCGGTACCACGCCCATGCCGAAGGCCAGCGAGGTCATCACGATCGGGCGCAGGCGGTCGCGCACCGCATGCATGATCGCCTCGATCAGGCCCGCGCCCTTCTCCAGGTTTTCCTTGGCGAACTCGACGATCAGGATCGCGTTCTTGCTGGTCAGGCCTACCGTGGTCAGCATCGCCACCTGGAAATAGATGTCGCGCTCCAGGCCCTTGAAGGTATTGGCCAGCACTGCGCCGAGGATACCCAGCGGGGCCGCCAGCAGCACCGCCGTCGGCACGCTCCAGCTTTCGTACATCGCGGCCAGGCACAGGAACACGATCATCAGCGACAGCGTGTACAGCAACGGCGTCTGCGAGCCCGCCTGGCGTTCCTGGTAGGACATCGCCGTCCACTCGATGCCGAAGCCCGCGGGCAGCTGCTTGGCCAGTTGCTCGATCTCGGCCATGGCATCGCCGGAGGCAACACCCGGGGCCGGTTCGCCCTGGATTTCCATCGCCGACACACCGTTGTAGCGCTCCAGGCGCGGCGAACCGTAATCCCAGTGCTTGGTGGCGAACGCGCTGAACGGCACCATCTCGCCCTTGTCGTTCTTCACGGACCAGAGGTCGAAGTCCTCCGGGACCATGCGGAACGGCTGGTCGGCCTGCACGAACACGCGCTTGACGCGGCCACGATCGACGAAATCGTCGATGTACGAGCTGCCCCAGGCAGCGGCCAGCGTGCCGTTGATCTGGTCGATCGACAGCCCCAGCGAGGTCGCCTTGGCCGCGTCGATGTCGATGCGGAACTGCGGCGTGTCTTCCTGGCCGTTCGGGCGCACGTTGGCCAGCTTCTTGCTGCCGGCTGCCAGGCCGAGCAGCTGGTTGCGCGCGGCCACCAGTGCCTCGTGGCCCTGGCCACTGTTGTCCTTGAGGAAGAAGGTGTAGCCCGAGGCGGTACCCAGTTCCGGAATGGCCGGCGGCGGGAAGGCGAAGATGAAAGCATCCTTGATCTGTCCCAGGGCTGCCATCGCACGACCGGTGATCGGCATCACGCCATTGTTGGCGTCACGCTCGCTCCAGTCCTTCAGCTTGACGAACGCCATGCCGGCGTTCTGGCCCATGCCGGCGAAGCTGAAGCCCTGCACGGAGAACACCGAATCCACCGCATCCTTCTCGTTCTGCAGGAAGTGGTTCTCCAATGCCGCGATCGATTCCAGCGTGCGCTCCTGGGTGGCGCCGACCGGGGCCTGCACCAGCGCCATCAGCACGCCCTGGTCTTCGTTGGGCAGGAACGAGCTGGGCAGGCGCACGAACAGCACGCCCATCAGCACGAACAGTGCCGCCACGATGCCCATGAAGCGCCACGGACGATGGATGATGCCGCGCACACCACGCTGGTAACTTTCGCTGGTGCGGTCGAAGCCACGGTTGAAACCGTTGAAGAAGCGACCGGCCAGGCCGCGGTGGGCAACATGATGCTCGCCCTTCTTCAGCGGCTTGAGCATGGTCGCGCACAGTGCCGGGGTCAGCACGATCGCCACCAGTACCGACAACGCCATTGCAGAGACAATCGTGGCCGAGAACTGCCGGTAGATCACGCCGGTGGATCCGCTCATGAAGGCCATCGGCACGAACACCGCCGACAGCACCAGGCCGATACCCACCAGCGCACCGGTGATCTGGCCCATCGACTTGCGGGTCGCTTCAAGCGGCGACAGTCCTTCCTCGGACATGATGCGCTCGACGTTCTCCACCACCACGATGGCATCGTCCACCAGCAGGCCGATCGCCAGCACCATCGCGAACATGGTCAGCATGTTCACCGAGAAGCCCAGCATCGCCAGCACGCCGAAGGTACCCAGCAGCACCACCGGCACGGCGATGGTCGGGATCAGGGTGGCACGGAAGTTCTGCAGGAACAGGTACATCACCACGAACACCAGCACGATCGCTTCGAGCAGGGTCTGCACCACGCCCTTGATCGACACGCGCACGAACGGCGTGGTGTCGTACGGGATCTCGGCCTTCAGCCCGGCCGGGAAGAAGCTCTTCATGTCGTCCAGCGCAGCATCCACGCCGGCAGCGGTATCCAGCGCATTGGCGCCGGTGGCCAGGGTGACCGCCAGGCCGCTGGCCGGCTGGCCGTTGTAGCGGGTGACGAAGTCGTAGGACTCGGCACCCAGTTCGACGCGGGCGACATCCCCCAGGCGCAGCTCGGCACCGTCCTGCGCGCCGCGCACGATGATGTTGCGGAACTGTTCCGGGGTCTGCAGGCGCGACTGCGCGTTGATGGTCGCGTTGAGCTGCTGGCCCTTCACCGACGGCGCACCGCCGAGCTGGCCGATCGCCACCTGGGCATTCTGCGCCTTGATCGCCGCAGTCACTTCCGCGACGGACAGGCCATAGGTATGCAGCTTGTTCGGGTCCAGCCAGATGCGCATGGCGTACTTGCCACCGAATACCTGGATGTTGCCCACGCCCGGCACGCGGCTGAGGCGGTCGACGACATTGGAACCGACGTAGTCGGCGATGTCGTTGGCGTCCATGCTGCCGTTCTCGGACACGAACGCGATGACGTTCAGGAAGCCCGAGCTGGACTTGGCCACGTTGATGCCCTGCCGCTGCACTTCCTGCGGCAGCAGCGGCATGGCCAGCTGCAGCTTGTTCTGCACCTGCACCTGGGCGATGTCCGGGTTGGTGCCGCTCTCGAAGGTCAGGGTGATGGTGGCCTGGCCGTTGGACGAGCTGTTGGAGGAGAAGTAGATCAGGCCATCAAGGCCCTTCATGTTCTGCTCGATGATCTGCGTCACCGAGTCTTCGACCACCTTGGCCGATGCACCCGGGTAGGTGGCGCTGATTTCCACCGCCGGCGGTGCGACGTTGGGGTACATCGAGACCGGCAGCTTGAACAGGGCCAGGCCGCCGGCGAGCATGATGATGATGGCGATCACCCACGCGAAGATGGGTCGATCGATGAAAAAGCGTGCCATGGGGTTCTCCGCTTACTTCGCGTCGCCGGCCGGGGCGGCAGGCTGGGCGGCGGCCGCCGGCTTGGCCGGTACGTCGCCCTTTTCGGTGGCCTTGACCGGCATGCCGGGGCCGATCTTCTGCAGGCCTTCGACGATGACCTTGTCACCGGCCTTCAGGCCGTCCTCGACCAGCCACTTGTCGCCAACCGTGCGGCTGACCTTGACCGGGCGTACTTCGACCTTGTTGTCCTTGCCGACCACCATCGCCGTGGTATCGCCCTTCGGATCGCGGGCGATGCCCTGCATCGGCACCAGCACGGCATCACTGCGCACGCCGCCGCCGATCACCGCACGCACGTACATGCCCGGCATCAGCAGGCCGTCCGGGTTGTCCACCTTCACGCGCAGGCCGAAGCTGCCGGTGGTCGGATCGACGCTGACTTCGGAGAACTCCAGCGTGCCCTTGTGCTCGAAGGTGCTGCCGTCTTCCATCAGGATGCTGACCGGCAGGGTCTGGTTGTCCTGCAGGCGACCGGCGGCCAGTTCGCGGCGCAGCTGCAGCAGCTCGGCCGAAGACTGGGTCAGGTCGACATAGATCGGGTCCAGCTGCTGCACGGTAGCCAGTGCATTGGCCTGGCCGGCGCTGACCAGCGCACCCTGGGTGACGCTGGACTTGCCGATGCGGCCGCTGATCGGCGCGGTGATGCGGGCGTAGCCCAGGGTGACGTTGGCCGCATCCAGCGATGCCTTCGCGGCGCCGACATCCGCCTCGGCCTGCTTCTGCGCGGCCACGGCATTTTCCAGGTCCTGCTGGCTGACCGCATCGACCTTGGCCAGCTCGGTGATGCGCTTGGCGCTCAGCCGGGCGGCGTTGGCGGTGGCCTCGGCGCGGGCCAGCTGGGCGCGGGCACTGTTGGCCTGGGCGCGGTAGCTGGCGTCCTCGATCTGGTACAGCGGCTCGCCGGCCTTGACCATGCCACCTTCGGTGAACAGGCGCTTGGCAACGATGCCATTGACCTGCGGGCGCACTTCGGCGACCAGGTAGGCGTTGGTACGGCCCGGCAGTTCGCGGGTCAGGCCCACGGTCTCGGACTTCAGCGTGACCACAGTGACGTCACCCGGGCCCTGCTCGGGGGCCTGGGGTTGGCCGCCGCAGGCAGCCACGGTCGCGGCGATCGCCAGCGACAGTGCAAAGGGTCGGATTCGGCTCAGCAACATGACGGAAAGGCTCTTAGGGGAAGGAATCTCAAATCGCGCTGATACAGGCCGAAAGCGCCAGCAGGCAACGCTCACCAGCGGGGAGTGGTAACCGGACCGGCCTGCCACGCACACGACGGGAATGATGGGAGCGAAATATACATACATGCTTGTTTGTTTGTAAACCGGTACAATTCAGCCACGTTTCACCCGCACTCGTACCCATCCATGGCCCGCAAGACCAAAGAGGACACCCAGGCAACCCGGGAAGGCATCCTTGACGCCGCCGAAGCCTGCTTCCATGAACACGGCGTGGCCCGTACCACGCTGGAGATGATCGGTGCCCGCGCCGGCTATACCCGCGGTGCGGTCTACTGGCACTTCAAGAACAAGAGCGAGGTGCTGGCCGCGATCGTCGAGCGCGTGCATCTGCCTTTCATGCAGGAGCTGGAGCGCACCTCGACCGACCAGCGCGACACGCCGGTGCACGACCTGCGCGCAGTGATGATCCACTCGTTCATCGAACTGTCCGAGGACGAGCGCCTGCGCAAGACCATGGAGATCATGCTGCGCAGCGATGCCTCGGCCGACACCAAGGTGCTGACCGAACTGCAGCAGGCCGGTTTCCGCGATGCGCTGGACCGGATGGAGCGCGCCCTGCGCCGCGCCCGCGATCTGGGCCAGCTGCGCGAGGGTGCAGACCCGAAGATCGCCGCACGCATGCTGCACGCCACCGTGCTGGGCGTACTGCACGGTGCGATGGTCGAACCGGAACTGATGGACCTCAAGCGCGATGGCATGCTCGCACTGGACATGACCCTGGCCGCCTACGTAAAGGACGGCGTGTTCGTTCCCGGCACCGTGCCCGAGCCGCTGCCCGAGGCATGAGCGGGTTCACTGCCGCCACCGCAGCCCCACTGTGAGGACAGACCCATGATCCTGGACAACGTGGTGTGGGGCTTCATCGGCTGCGGCAGCGTCACCGAGAAGAAGAGCGGCCCCGCCCTGGCCAGCACACCCGGCTCACGGGTGGCGGCGGTCATGCGCCGCAATGCCGCATTGGCCGAAGACTATGCGCGGCGCCACGCGGTGCCACGCTGGTACACGGATGCCGACGCGCTGATCGGCGATCCGGACGTGAACGCGGTGTACGTTGCAACACCGCCCTCCACGCACATGCAGTACGCATTGCAGGCGATTGCGGCGGGCAAGCCGGTCTATATCGAGAAACCCATGGCCCTGGACCTCGCCGAATGCGAGCGCATCCTGGAAGCCAGTGCACGCCGTGGCGTGCCCGTGTTCGTCGCCTACTACCGCCGCGCCCTGCCCAGATTCGCGCAGGTGAAGCAGCTGCTGGACAGCGGCGCGATCGGTACACCGCGCAGCGTTCGCGCCACCCTGCATCGGCCGCATTCGGTGAACGCCGCATCGCCGGACTTCTGGCGGACCAATCCCGCAATCTCCGGCGGCGGGCTGTTCGTCGATCTGGGCTCGCACACCCTGGACCTGCTCGATCATCTACTGGGGCCGCTGAGCGATGTGCGCGGCCTGGCCAGTTCGTTGACCGGCGCTTATGCCGCCGAGGACAGCGTTTCGATGTGCTTCCGCACTGGAGCGGGCGCGCACGGCATCGCGCAATGGAGCTTCTGCGCGTTCCGCCGCCAGGATGAGGTCGAGATCACCGGCGACCGCGGCCAGCTGCGCTTTGCGACCTTCGAGGATGTTCCGGTGGTGCTGGAGACCGGAGCCGGTGTGCAGGCCTTCGACATTCCCAACCCGTCGTCGATCCAGCAACCGTTGATCGCCTCTCTCGTGGATGAACTGCGCGGCAACGGGCGCACGCCCTCGGACGGCATCAGCGCCGCCCGCACCAGTGCGGTGATCGATCAGGTACTGCAGGCCTACCGCACGCGGCAATCGCGCTGACCGCCAACGCAAAAGGCCGCCCTGCGGCGGCCTTTTCTGTTGCAGTGGATGGAGTCAGGGCCCTCACCGTGGCGAGGGATCCGGCCGGATCGGGCGTTACAGGATGTAGCGGCTCAGGTCCGGGTCCTGCACCAGCTCACCCAGGTGTGCATCGACGTAGGCGCTGTCGATGGCCAGGGTTTCGCCATCGCGGTCCGGTGCCTCGTAGCTGAGCGAATCCAGCAGGCGCTCCAGCACCGTATGCAGGCGGCGCGCGCCGATGTTTTCCTGGCGCTCGTTCACCTGGAAGGCGATCTCGGCCAGGCGGTCGATGGCATCGGCGGTGAAGCTGACCTTGACACCTTCGGTGGCCAGCAACGCTTCGTACTGCTTGGTCAGCGCAGCCTTCGGCTCGGTCAGGATACGCACGAAATCACCCTTGCTCAGCGCACCCAGTTCCACGCGGATGGGGAAACGGCCCTGCAGCTCCGGAATCAGGTCGCTGGGCTTGGCCAGGTGGAACGCGCCCGACGCGATGAACAGGATGTGGTCCGTCTTGATCGTGCCGTACTTGGTGGACACGTTGGAGCCTTCCACCAGCGGCAGCAGGTCGCGCTGCACGCCTTCGCGGGAAACGTCGCCACCGCCCACGTTGTCACCACGCTTGGCGACCTTGTCGATCTCATCGATGAAGACGATGCCGTGCTGCTCGCACGCCTCGATTGCGGCGGTACGGATGTCATCCTCGTTGACCAGCTTGCCCGCTTCTTCCTCGATCAGCAGCGGGCGCGCGGCCTTGATGGTCAGCGTGCGCTTGTGCGCCTTCGCGCCGCCGCCGAGGTTGGCGAACATCGACTTCAGCTGCTGGCCCATTTCCTCCATGCCCGGCGGGGTCATGATGTCCATGCTGACATTGGCCGCCAGGTCGAGCTCGATCTCACGCTCGTCCAGCTCACCGTTGCGCAGCATCTTGCGGAACTTGATGCGGGTCTCGTTGTCCTGCGCCGACGGTTCGTTGCGGGCGACTTCAGGATCGAAACCGATGCCGCCGCTACGACGCGGCAGCAGCGCATCGAGGATGCGGTCTTCGGCGCGTTCTTCGGCCTGGGTACGCACGCGCACCTTGGCCTGTTCGCGATAGAGCTTGACCGCGGTGTCGGCCAGGTCACGGATGATCTGCTCGACGTCCTTGCCGACGTAGCCCACTTCGGTGAAGCGGGTGGCTTCGACCTTTACGAACGGTGCGTTGGCCAGCGTGGCCAGGCGGCGCGCGATCTCGGTCTTGCCGACACCGGTCGGGCCGATCATCAGGATGTTCTTCGGCATCACTTCATTGCGCAGCTCCGCCGGCAGCTGCATGCGACGCCAGCGGTTGCGCAGGGCGATGGCCACCGCGCGCTTGGCGTCGTGCTGGCCCACGATGTGCCGGTCCAGTTCCTGCACGATCTCGCGCGGGGTCATGGTGGCGGAGGAAACTTCGATCTTCGACATGGATGTGCTCACGGATTCATTGTCGGTAGTGCCGGCCGCTGGCCGGCAACCAGGCACGCGTGCGGGGGACATGAGGTTGCCGGCCAGCAGCCGGCACGACCCTCACAGCTCCTCGACCACCACGTTGCGGTTGGTGTAGATGCAGATGTCGCCGGCAATGCCGATCGCTTCACTGGCGATGGTGCGTGCATCCAGCTCGGTGTGCGCCATCAGCGCCCGCGCAGCCGAAAGGGCGTACGAACCACCGGAGCCGATGGCGATGATGCCGTCCTCCGGCTCGATCACATCACCGGTGCCGCTGATGATCAGCGAGGTTTCCTTGTCAGCCACTGCCAGCAGGGCTTCGAGCTTGCCCAGGCGGCGCTCGGTGCGCCAATCCTTGGCCAGCTCGACCGCGGCGCGCTGCAGCTGGCCGTGCTTTTCCAACTTGGCCTCGAACAGCTCGAACAAGGTGAAGGCATCGGCAGCGGCACCGGCGAAGCCGGCCAGCACCTGGCCGTCGCGGCCAAGGCGGCGCACCTTGCGCGCGTTGCCCTTCATCACGGTGTGGCCCAGCGTGACCTGGCCGTCGCCGGCAATGGCCACGTGCTCGCCGCGACGGACGCAGACGATGGTGGTGGCGTGGAAAACGTTGGGGTTCTGACTGGGGTCCATGATGCCTCCGGGGTGACAGAACCAGAGGTGGGGACTGCGCTGCGCCCTTCAAGCCACCCGCGACCGGCTGACGCAGGGCCAACGTTCAGCTTTCTCCGCTGCCCTCGGTGCTGCGTCGACGCTTCGCGCGCGGATGCGCGGCGTCATAGACCTTGGCCAGGTGCTGGAAATCGAGGTGGGTATAGATCTGCGTGGTGGCGATGTCGGCATGGCCCAGCAGCTCCTGCACACCACGCAGGTCGCCGGACGATTCCAGGATGTGGCTGGCGAAACTGTGCCGCAGCATGTGCGGGTGCACCTGCTTGAACAGGCCCTGGCGCTGCGCCAGCTGGCGGATGCGGATCTGCACCGCACGCTGGCTGATTGGCCCGTTGCGACCGGGGAACACCGGCGATGCCGGACCACCGCCACTTTCCGCGCGCCACGCCTGCAGTGCTTCGCGTGCCGGCCGCCCGAACGGCACGCGGCGCTGGCGGTTGCCCTTGCCCAGCACGTTGACCAGCCCGCTGTCGAAATCCAGGTCACGCCAGGTCAGCGCACAGACTTCGCTCAGACGCAGGCCGGAGGAATAGAACAGTTCCAGCAGCGCGCGGTCACGGCGGCCGAGCTCACCTTCCGGCTCCAGCTCGACCAGCTGCACCGCCTCATCGGCGTCGAGGACCTGTGGCAACCGGCGTGGCGCGCGCGGTGCCTTCAGCGTCGCTGCCGGACTGACCTCGATGTGCGCGTGCTTGAGCAGCCAGGCATAGAAGCTGCGGCAGGCCGACAGGCGGCGTTGCAGGCTCTTGGCCGACAGGCCGCGGCGATGCTCGTCGGCGACGAACTGGCGCAACGCATCGGCATCGAGCGCCTCCACCGCTACGCCACGCGGTTCGGCCCAGACCGCTAGCGCGTCCAGGTCGCGGCGGTAGGCGTCAAGCGTATGCGCCGACATCCGCCGCTCCACCTGCAGATGCTGCAGGAAGGCCTGTACCGCGCTCATCGTCGTCCGGTCCTGCTTAGTCGTGGAAGCGCTTCAGGCCAGTGGCCAGGGCGTCGCCCATCATGCGCAGGAACAGCGTACCCATGCCCGGGTAGAAGCGGTTCGGGTCGTGGCTGCCGACTGCGATCAGGCCGACGCCCGGCAACGGCAGCAGCGCGGTGGTCTGCACTTCCTCGCTGCGCACGCCGTACAGGACGGCATTCTTTTCCGGCTGCAGGCGGCCGCAGATCGGCTCGCCGTCGTTCAGGCAATCGCGGAACGGGCCCAGTTGCGGATCATCGGCAGCAATCACCTGCAGCCAGTCGGCCTGTTCCAGCCCGGCCACCCGCGCATGCACCACCAGCCGCACCAGGTCGCCGGCGAAGTCTTCCTGCAGCGATGCGGCCATCGCGCGCAGGGTATCGGCCGCGTTGTCCTGCTTCATCAGTGCCAGGGTCAGCTGGTGCGTGCGCACCGCAAGGCGTTCATTGACCTGGGCGGTGGCGCCCAGATCGGCCAACCGTCGTGCCAGCTCGCGGTTCTTCTCGCGCAGCACTTCCAGCTGGTAGCTGGCCAGCGATGCGGTCGGGCCGTCATCGCGCGGCACCACCAGGGTCAGGGCCAGGTCCGGAAACTGCTTGAGGAAGCCCGGATGTCGCCGCAACCAGGCAGCGACTTCATGGGCCCCGAGCTTGTCGACGGTTTCGGTCATGCCATCCACTCCCCTTCGAAGACGAATGCGGTCGGGCCCGCCATCACCACCGGCTGGCCATCGCCCGGCCACTGGATGCGCAGGTCACCTCCGGGCAGGCTGATGCGCGCATCGCGCTGCAGGCGGCCGCGCTGCATCAGGGTCACGGCGGCGGCGCAGGCGCCGCTGCCGCAGGCCAGGGTCTCGCCGACACCGCGCTCGAACACGCGCAGGCGGGCCTGGGTCGGGCTCATCACCTGGGCGAAGCCCACGTTCACCGAGCGCGGGAACGACGCGTGCTGCTGCAGCAGCGAACCCACGCGTTCAACCGGAGCGGCATCGATCAAGCCCACTTCGATCACCGCATGCGGGTTGCCCATCGACACCGCAGCAAAGCGGACGCTCTCGCCCTGCAGCGGCAGCAGGTATTCCTCGCGCGGGTGGGCGAAGCCCATCAGCGGCACGTTGGCCGGCTCGAAGGCAGGCACGCCCATCGTCACCGCAAACTGCCCTTCGCCCAGCACCTTCACCTCATGGCTGGCCAGCGGGCTGTCGATGACGAATGCATCGCCCTGCGCGCTGCCCTCGCGCACCAGCCAGGCCGCGATGCAGCGCGCGCCATTGCCGCACTGCTCGGAATTGGAACCGTCGGCGTTCCAGATGCGGTACGAGGCCACCGAGCCTTCCGCACGTGGCGCCTCGATGGTCAGGATCTGATCGCAGCCGACGCCGGTGTGGCGGTCGGCCAGGCGCGCGGCCAGTTCAGGCGTGGGCGGCGCAGTACCGTCACGCAGGTCGATCACTACGAAGTCATTGCCCGCGCCATGCATCTTGCTGAAGCGCAAGGCCTTGGAACCGGCCTTACTCATTCCCGCTGCCCGCCTTCTTCGCTGGCGCGGGTGCCGGCTGAGTGGTCGTTGCAGCCGGGTCGACGGTCGTGGTGGGGGCAACGGCGCCCTGGGCCTCCGCCGGGGTCGCCTCGGTGGCGGGCTCGGCAGCGGGTTCGACGGTTTCCTCCACCGGCACCGGCTTCTGCGGCAGTACCAGCGGGCCCTTGTTGCCGCAGGCGGCGAGGAGCAGCAGCGAGGCCGCTGCCAGCGGAATCAGGATGGCGTTTCGATGGGGGATCTTCATGCCCCGAGTATAGCCATTGGCGGCTGAGCAGTTCGTGCAGGGAATCGGGTTGCCGGCCAGCGGCCGGCACTACCGCCGGCGCTCAATCTGCGGGCGGTGGCGGCAACGGCCGCGTCCACAGCCAGATTGCGACCACGGTCATGCTGCCGATCGAGAACCACTTCACCCAGGCGATCGGCACGCACCACAGCATGATGGCGGCGCACACCGCCATGGTGATCGTGGCCATCCACTTGCCATAGCGGCTGACCGCCCCGTGTGCCTGCCAGTTGGCGATGGCCGGGCCGAAGCGCGGGTGCTGCAGCAGCCAGGTGTGCAGGCGTTCGGACCCACGTGATGCAGCCCACGCCGAGATCAGGATGAATACGGTGGTCGGAAGGCCCGGCACGAAGATGCCGACGATGCCGGTGCCCAGGCTGACGTAGGCCAGCAGCCACCACGCCCAGCGGAAACGCACCACGCGCGGTGGCGTGGCGGTATCGCGGGATGCGGAGGGCTCGGGCAGGCTCATGGCCGCAAGGATAACGGTTCGGGGTGCCCGGCAACGCCCGGCACCCCTTCGCCGTTACGGCTGGGCGATGCCCAGCTGCTGCAGCACGAACGCGTACGACTCGGACAGCTCGCGGTAGCGCTGGAAGCGCCCCGACTTGCCGCCGTGGCCGGCTTCCATGTTGGTGCGGAACAGGATCGGGTAGGGGCCGGTGTTGTGATCACGCAGCTTGGCCACCCACTTCGCCGGCTCCCAGTACTGCACCTGCGAATCCCACAGGCCGGTCCCCACGAACAGCGCCGGGTACGCCTGCTGCTTCACGTTGTCGTAGGGCGAGTAGGACAGCATGTAGTCGTAGTACGGCTTCTGCTCCGGGTTGCCCCACTCATCGTATTCGTTGGTGGTCAGCGGAATGGTCGGGTCGAGCATGGTGGTGACCACGTCGACGAACGGGACCTGCGCCACCATCACCCGGTAATCCTGCGGGGCCTGGTTGGCCACCGCGCCCATCAGCAGGCCACCGGCGCTGCCGCCGGACGCAGCGACGCGATCCTTCGCCGCCCAGCCCTGTGCGACCAGGCCGCGGGTGACGTCGATGAAGTCGTTGAAGGTGTTCTGCTTGTGCAGCAGCTTGCCGTTCTCGTACCAGTCGCGGCCCATTTCCTGGCCACCGCGGATATGGGCAATGGCATACACCACGCCGCGGTCGAGCAGGCTCACCGCGGTCTGGTTGAAGTACGGGTCCATCGACATCCCGTAGCTGCCGTAGGCGTACTGGAACAGCGCGCCCTTGCCGTCCTTCTGGTAGCCCTTGCGGTAGACCAGTGACACCGGCACCTTCACCCCATCGCGTGCGGTGATCCAGACACGGTCGGTTTCGTACTTCGAGGCGTCATAGCCGATCACCGGCTGCACCTTCAGCTGGCGACGCTCACCGGTGGCGGTGTTCAGCTCGAACACGGTGGTCGGGGTTGTCATCGAGGTGTAGACGTAGCGCAGCCACGGCGTATCGGCCTCGGTGTTGTCGCCCAGGCCCATCGAGTACGCCGGCTCGTCGGCCTTCACGTAGTCGCTGCGGCCGTCCTTGTACAGGAGGCGGATGCGCTCCAGGCCCTCGGAACGTTCGGCGATGGCGGTGTAGCTGTCGAACAGCTCGAAGCCTTCGATGAACACCGCATCGTCATGCGCAATCCAGTCCTTCCACTGCGCACGCGAGGTGGCATCGGTCGGTGCGGTGACCAGCTTGAAATTCTTCGCACCGTCGTTGGTGCGGATCACCCAGCGGCCGTCGTAGTGGTCGGCGTCGTACTCGACGTCACGCTGGCGCGGGGCCAGCACGGTGAAGGTGGTCGGATCGCTGGCCGGTGCGTAGCGCTCTTCCGAGGACACGGTGCTGTGCACGCCGATGGTGATGAAGCGATCGTCGCGGGTGCGGCCGATGCCCATGTAGAAGCTGTCGTCCTTCTCTTCGTAGACGACGGTGTCGGCGCTGGCTGGAGTGCCCAGCACGTGCTTCTTCACGCGCACGGTGAGCAGCGTTTCCGGATCGTTCTCGACATACAGCACGGTACGGTTGTCGTCGGCCCAGACCAGGTCGCCGGAGCTGCCGGTGATCACATCGGGCAGCACCTTGCCGGTGGTCAGATCCTTGAAGCGGATCGTGTACTGGCGGCGGCCGACATCATCATCGGCCCAGGCCAGCAACTGGTTGTCCTGGCTGACCTCCATCGAGCCGACGCTGAAGTAGCCCTTGCCGGCAGCCATCGTATTGACGTCCAGCAGGATCTCCTCGGCGGCCTCCATGCTGCCCTTGCGGCGTGCGTGGATGGGGTAGTCCTGGCCGGTCTCGAAACGGCTGTAGTACCAGTAGCCACGCTCGCGCGCCGGCACGCTGGAATCGTCCTGCTTGATGCGGCCGACGATCTCCTTGTACAGGGTGTCTTCCAGTGGCTTCAGCGGTGCCAGCAGCTGGTCGGCGTAGGCATTCTCGGCCTGCAGGTAGGCCAGCATGTCCTTGTTCTCGCGCTTGTCGTCGCGCAGCCAGTAATAGTCATCGTTGCGGGTCGCGCCGAACGGCGCCTTGACCACGTGCGGATGCCTGGCGGCGTCCGGCGGAACGGGCGGAGTGGCGGCGGTAGCAGTCGTGGTCATCAGGCTGGCGAGCAACAGGCAGAGGGTGGACTTCATGAAGTAGGGTTCCTGGCGCATCAATGCAATGGTCTTCGGCGGGGTCAGATCCCTTTTCCCGAAAAGCGATCTGACCCCAATCCCCGCAATGCGGCAACCCTGCGGATCGTCATGGGTCGTGCCGGCCGGCGTACCATGGGCACATGAGTACCCTGCCCCACACGCCGGGCTACAGCCGGCGCAGCCATGAAATCGCCCCGTTCCATGTGATGTCCCTGCTGGCCCGCGCGCAGGCGCTGGAACAGGCCGGCCACGATGTGATCCACCTGGAAATCGGCGAACCGGACTTCACTACGGCCGAACCGGTCGTGCGGGCCGGCCAGGCCGCACTGGCCGCCGGCCATACCCGCTACACCGCCGCACGTGGCCTGCCGGCCCTGCGCCAGGCGATCAGCGGTTTCTATCGCAGCCACTACGGTCTGGACATCGATCCTGAGCGCATCCTGGTCACCCCGGGTGGGTCCGGTGCGCTGCTGCTGGCCAGCAGCCTGCTGGTCGATCCCGGCCGTCACTGGCTGCTGGCCGACCCCGGCTATCCGTGCAACCGCCACTTCCTGCGCCTGGTGGAAGGCGGTGCGCAACTGGTACCGGTCGGGCCGGAGACCACCTACCAGCTGACCCCGTCGCTGGTGGAACAGCACTGGAATGCCGACAGCGTCGGCGCGCTGGTCGCCTCGCCGGCCAACCCGACCGGCACCGTGCTTTCCGCCGCCGAGCTGGCGGCACTGTCGAAGACCCTGCACGCGCGCGGTGGTCACCTGGTGGTGGACGAGATCTACCACGGCCTGACCTATGGCCTGGATGCGCCCAGCGTGCTGCAGGTGGATGACAGCGCGTTCGTGCTGAACAGCTTCTCCAAGTATTTCGGCATGACCGGCTGGCGGCTGGGCTGGCTGGTGGCGCCGCCGTCAGCAGTACCGGATCTGGAGAAGCTGGCGCAGAACCTGTACATCAGCGCCTCGAGCATCGCCCAGCATGCCGCCCTCGCCTGTTTCAGCGAGGAATCGATGGCGATCTTCGAACAGCGCCGCGACGCGTTCCGCCAGCGTCGCGACTTCCTGCTGCCCGCACTGCGTGAGCTGGGCTTCCGTATCGAAGTCGAGCCACAGGGCGCGTTCTACCTGTACGCCGACGTCAGCGCGTTCACCGACGACGCGCAGGCATTCTGCGCGCATTTCCTGGAAACCGAGCACGTGGCGTTCACCCCGGGCCTGGATTTCGGCTTCCATCGTGCCAACCAGCACGTGCGCCTGGCCTATACCCAGGAGGTACCGCGATTGCAGGAGGCGGTGGCGCGGATTGCGCGCGGATTGAAGCGTTGGCAGGGACCACGTTGACGGTAGTGCCGGCCGTTGGCCCTACCGGATAAGGAAAAACGCCGCCCTGGGGCGGCGTTTTCCGTTCTGCTTACTTGCCGCCCAACCGCTCCCACAGGAAGCTGTAGGCCAGTGCCGACATGTGCGCGGCCTGCGCGTTGTTGGCGGCGCCGCCGTGACCCCCTTCGATGTTCTCGTAGTAGGTCACGTCCTTGCCGGCGTCGATCATCTTCGCCGCCATCTTGCGGGCATGGCCCGGGTGCACGCGGTCGTCGCGGGTCGAGGTGGTGAACAGCACCGGCGGGTAGTTCTTCTTCGCGTTGAACAGGTGGTACGGCGAGAAGGTCTTGATGAACTCCCAGTCACTGGTATCCGGGTTGCCGTACTCGGCCATCCACGAGGCACCCGCCAACAGGTGGCTGTAGCGCTTCATGTCCAGCAACGGCACCTGCACCACCACCGCACCGAACAGCTCCGGGTACTGGGTCAGCATGTTGCCGGTCAGCAGGCCACCGTTGCTGCCGCCCTGCACGCCCAGGTGCTTGGCGCTGGTGATCTTGCGCTTGACCAGGTCCCGCGCCACCGCGGCCATGTCTTCGTAGGCCTTGTGGCGGTTCTGCTTCAGCGCCGCCTGGTGCCAGCGCGGGCCGTACTCGCCGCCACCACGGATGTTGGCCACCACGTACACACCGCCCTTCTCCAGCCAGGCGCGGCCCATGCCACCGGAATAGCTAGGGGTCAGCGAGATCTCGAAGCCACCGTAGCCGTACAGCAGCGTCGGATTGGAGCCATCGAGCTTCATCGCCCTGTCGTGCACCACGAAGTACGGCACGCGGGTGCCGTCCTTGCTGGTGGCGAAGTGCTGCTCGATCACCTTGCCCTTGGCGTCGAAGAAGGCCGGCATGGTCTTCAGTGTTTCCGGGGCCTGGCCGATCTCGGCCAGCGCCAGCGTGGTCGGGGTCAGGTAGTCGGTGGCGGTCAGCCACACCGCGTCGCTGTCATTGCTGTCCACTGCAGCCACGCCCAGCGTGCCGAAGGCAGGTGCGCCGACGAAGCGGCTCGTCTGCCAGCCGTTGGCGCCCGGGGTCAGCACCGACAGGCGGTTCTTGACGTCGTCCAGCACGTTCAGCACCAGGTGGCTCCTGGTCCAGGTGGCGCTGGCCAGCGAGGTGGTCGCGGTCGGGGTGAACAGCACCTCGAAGTCGCGCTTGCCGGCCAGGAAGTCGTCCAGCTTCGTCGCCAGCAGCGAACCGGACGCATAGGTCTTGCCGCCCACGGTCCACGGATCGCGCAGTTCCAGGGTCAGCCACTGCTTGTGCAGGCCCTTCTCGGCCGAGTTCGGCGCGTCGATCTTGGTCAGCGTGCCGTCGTCGCCACGCAGGTAGAGCTCGTTGTTGTAGAACGCCAGCGTGCGGCTGACCAGGTTGCGCTCGAAGCCCGGGGTGTCATCGTGCATCGCCGCGATGTACATGTCTTCCGGCTTGCCTTCGTACACCGTCGTGGCCGAGGCCATCGGCGTGCCGCGCTTCCACAGCTTGGCCACGCGCGGATAGCCGGACGTGGTCATCGTGCCGGCACCGAAATCGGTGTAGACGAACACGGTGTCGCGATCGACCCAGTTGAGGCCCCCCTTCGACTCCGGGCGGAAGAAGCCGTCCTTGATCCAGGTCTTGTTGGCCAGGTCGAACTCGCGGGTGACGTCGGCGTCGGCGCCGCCGCGCGACAGCGCGATCAGGCAACGGCTGTAGTCCGGGCGCAGGCAATCGGCGCCGTGCCAGACCCAGTTCTCACCCTCGGCCTTGTTCAGTGCATCCAGGTCGAGCACGGTCTCCCACTGCGGCGACGCCTTGCGGTACTCGGCCAGGGTGGTGCGCCGCCACAGGCCGCGCTCGTGCTGCTGGTCCTTCCAGAAGTTGTAGTAGTAGTCGCCGATCTTCTGCACGCCCGGAATCTTGGCATCGGAGTCGAGCACCTCGCGGATGCGGGTCTCCATCTGCTTGAAGGCCGGGGTCTGCGCCAGGCGCGCCTCGGACTTGGCATTCTGTTCCTTGACCCAGGACAGCGGCTTGTCGCCGGTGACGTCCTCCAGCCAGGCGTAGCGGTCGGTATCCTCAGCGGCCACGGCGGTCCCCACCGAGGCAGCGGTCATCATGCCGGCCAACAGGCAGGCGGAAGCGAGTCGTGACATTGCAGCTCCAGGCAGTCATAAGCCGTGGAACGCTAGCACGGAATGCCGCGGCCTCCCCCGTGTCGAAGGTCAGGCCGTGGCCGCCGGGCTGCGCCGGCGACGCGCCTGTCCACCGGTACGCCGCACCTTCGGCAGCCGCGACAGGCGCGGCAGCGGGAAGCGCAACAGCGCCCACCAGGCCGCGAGCGGCATGCCGATCAGCCACATCGGCAGCCAGCCCAACCACGCGCTGCTGCCACGTGCCGCTGGCCAGACCAGTACCAGCGCCAGTCCGGCCAGCGCCAGTTGCCGCACGCCACGCAGCAGGCGCGGGTCGGCGCGTTCGATGATGCGTTCAGTTGCAGGGTGACGGACGGAACGTGTGTTCATGGGCCTTCTCCGGTAGACAATGCAACACAGCTTGGGCAAGCCCCTTCTCACAGATTGCGACACCATTGACGGATCGCGCACGCTCAGTCGACCATGCTCAGGCAAAGCCCTCCTGAGCCCGCTCCCGCATGACTTCGATCCGCCCGCTCTGCGCCGTGTTGCTGGCCCTGTCCCTGGCGGGCCCCGCCATGGCGGTCGGTGAGCCGCCATCGCCCCGTGCCAGCGCCCCGCGCGCCGATCCGGATGCCCCGATCGACCTCAAGCGCTTCATGGGCACCTGGTACGTGATCGGCCGCGTGCCGAACTTCATCGAACGCGGGCACGTCGCCAGCGTCAACGAGTACGAGTTGCGCGACGAGCACAAGGTCGGCATCACCTACCGCTACCGCGACGGCTTCGGCGAACCCCTGCAGGAGATCCGTGCACGCGCCAGCGTCGACCCGGACAGCGGCAACCACGGCTGGCGCACCTGGTTCTACCGCGTGGTGCCGACCCACTCCCGGGTGCTGGACGTCGCCCCGGATTATTCGTGGGCACTGATCGGCTACCCGGGCCGCGAGATGGCCTGGATCTTCTCGCGCACGCCGGACATGGACAAAGCGCTGTACAAGGAGCTGGCCGAGCGCCTGCGCGACGAGTACGGCGTGAACACCGACAAGCTCAAGCGCGTGCCGCAGCATCCGGAACAGGTCGGCAAGCTGGGCTACGAAGTACCGAACGCGCGTTGACCGCACGTGGAATTGCCGGCCAGCGGCCGGCACTACCGTTTCCAGGCAATGGGGTAGAGCCGGCCGCTGGCCGGCTACCAGCAGGCGTAGCGGTTACTTGCGGCTGTAATGCGCGACCAGGCGGTCGCCGAGCATCTGCAGCAGCTGCACCAGGACCAGCAGCACCACCACGGTGACCAGGGCCACGTCGGTGCGGTTGCGCTGGTAGCCTTCGCGCAGCGCCAGGTCGCCCAGGCCGCCGGAACCGATCGCGCCGCCCATGGCGGTGAAGCCGACCAGGGCAACGGTGGTGACCGTGGCGGCGGCAATCAGGCCCGGCCGCGCTTCGGGCAGCAACACCCGGGTGACCAGCTGCCAGGTCGTCGCGCCCATCGACTGCGCGGCCTCGACCACGCCGCGGTCCACTTCGCGCAGCGCGGTCTCGACCAGGCGCGCATAGAACGGCGCGGCACCGATCACCAGCGCCGGCAGCGTGCCAAGCACGCCGATCGACTGGCCCATCAGCCACAGCGAGACCGGAATCAGCACCACCATCAGGATGATGAAGGGCACCGAACGCAGCAGGTTCACCACGATCGCCAGTACGCCATAGGCAAACGGCCGGCGCTTCATCTGCGGCGCACCGAACACGTACAGCAGCACGCCCATCGGCAGGCCGATGGCCAGGGTCAGCGGCAGCGAGCCGGCCATCATCAGCAGCGTCTCGATGGTGGCCTTGCCGATATCCACCCACTTATCCGCATCCAGGTGGCGGAAGAAGCCTTCAGCAGTAGCGACGATCATCGACGAAGTTCCTCAACGTGCACGCCGGCGGCCACGAACGCGGCCTGCGCGGCGGACTGGTCGCCGCCCACCAGGGCGACCACCAGCTGGCCATACGGGGTGTCCTTGATCCGGTCGATGCGGCCGGACAGGATGTTGTAGTCGACCCCGGTCTGCCGCGCGACACTGCCGAGCAGGGGTTCGTAGGTGTCGCCACCGAGGAAGGTCAGGCGCACGATACGGCCGCCAACGGCATCGAAATCACGGTGCAGCGCCCCCTCGTCCACATGCTCCGACTCACTGACGAAACGGCGGGTGGTCGGATGCTGCGGGTGCAGGAACACCCGGGTGACCGGACCGGTTTCGACCATCTGGCCGGCATCGAGCACCGCAACGCGGTCGCAGACACGGCGGATCACGTCCATCTCGTGGGTGATCAGCACAATGGTCAGGCCGAGCTCGCGGTTGATCTTCGACAGCAGCGACAGCACAGACGCGGTGGTCTGCGGGTCAAGCGCACTGGTCGCCTCGTCGCACAGCAGGATCTGCGGACGGGTCGCCAGCGCACGCGCAATGCCCACGCGCTGCTTCTGTCCGCCGGACAGCTGTGCCGGGTACTTCTGCGCATGCGCTTCCAGGCCCACGGTCTGCAGCAGCTCGGCCACGCGCGCGTCGATTTCCGTCTTCGGCGTGCCGGCCAGTTCCAGCGGGAAGGCGACATTGCCCGCCACCGTGCGCGACGACAGCAGGTTGAAGTGCTGGAAGATCATGCCGATGCGCCGGCGCAGCGCGCGCAGGCCGTCCGCGTCCAGCGCGGTGACATCCTCACCACCGATCAGCAGCCGGCCACCGCTGGGTTCTTCCAGGCGGTTGATCATGCGGATCAGGGTCGACTTGCCGGCGCCGGAATGGCCGATGATGCCGAAAACCTCACCGGCCTCGATGGTCAGGTCCAACGGTTGCAGCGCGCTGATCTCGCGGCCGGCAACGGCATAGGATTTGTGCAGGCGCTGGAACTCGATCACGGGCGTGGCTCACCGGCTGGGTGACGGAAGGGGGCGTGCAGCCTACCAGCGCAGGCGGTCGCGCGCCCGCGCCATGGGCCAGAATATTATTCCTTTTGGTTCTAACGTACCTGCTCCGGCGCGGGTTCCGGGGTCGGATCCCCGCAGGGGCTCTGACCCCGCTTCCCGGCCAAACCGGTTCAGGGATGATCCAGCGGCTTCGGTGGTTCCTGCCGGTTGACCCGCTCGCGGTGCAGCAGGTAAAGCCCCGAAGCCACGATGATCGCCGCGCCCACCCAGGTATAGCCATCGGGCAGCTGGCCCCAGAAGGCCAGGTCCCAACCGATCACCCAGACCAGCCCGCTGTACTCCAACGGCGCGATCATCGAGGCCTCGCCCAGCTGGAAGGCCCTGGTCAGGGCGATCTGGCCCAGCGCCCCGGCCAGGCCCATGCCACCGATCAGCGGCGCATGTGCCAGCTGCAGCGGCACCCAGCCGGGAAGGGCCAGCAGGCCGGCACCGATGGCCATGATCACCAGGAACCAGACCACCATCGACTGCGAAGTATCTGTGCGGGTCAACAGGCTGACCGTGATCGCGGCTACGGCATAGGCAGTGGCCGCGGCCAGCACCATCAGCCCCGGCACCGAGATGAAGCCATCGACGCCCGGCCGCAGCACCACCAGCACACCGACCAGGCCAATCCCGATGGCGACCCAGCGCCGTGGCCCGACCCGCTCGCCCAGCAGCGGCACCGACAATGCGGCGATCAGCAGCGGGGCAACGAAATAGATGGTGTAGGCAGTGGACAGCGGCAGGTCGCGCAGGGCGAACACGAAGCAGCCGATCATCGCCATGCCCAGCGCACCACGCAGCAGGTGCAGCCCCCAGCGGCGCGGCACCAGCGAACGCGGCCCGGCGCTGGCCAGCACCCAGACCAGCACGAACGGCAACGAGGCCGCGCCGCGCAGGAAGGTTACTTCCAAGGTGGGGTAGCTGGCCGACAGCTGCTTCATGCCAGCATCCATCAGCGAGAAGCAGGCGACCGCAGCGACCATCCAGGCCACTGCGCGCGAGGGGGAGCGTTGCACGTTCATGGCCCATTATCGCCGACCGCACGGGATTGTAGAGTCGAGCCATGCTCGACTGCCTTGTGAAGAGCAGTCGAGCATGGCTCGACTCTACAAAGGGCGGGCATGGGGCCCTCGCGATAGAATGGCTGCCACTGAATCCTGCGGAGCATCGCCCATGCCTTCCTTCGACGTCGTGTCCGAAGTCGACACCCACGAACTGACCAACGCCATCGACCAGGCCAACCGCGAACTGGCCACCCGCTTCGATTTCAAGGGCGTGGATGCCAAGTTCGAACGCGATGGCGATGTGATCAACCAGTTCGCGCCGACCGAATTCCAGCTCAAGCAGATGAACGACATCCTGCGTGCACGCCTGGCCGCGCGCGGCATCGATGTGCTCAGCCTCGAATTCGGCGACATCGAGACCAACCTGGCCCAGGCCCGGCAGAAGATCACCGTCAAGCAGGGCATCGAGCAGAAGATCGCCAAGAAGATCGCCGCTGCGCTGAAGGAGGCCAAGCTGAAGGTTGAAAGCCAGATCAATGGCGACAAGCTGCGCGTGCAGGGCAAGAAGCGTGATGACCTGCAGGACGCCATCGCCGTGCTCAAGGCCGGCAAGTTCGAGCTGCCGCTGCAGTTCAACAATTTCCGCGATTGATCTGGCCGCCGGGCATGGCCCGGCGCCGGCACCTGCGGTACGACGGCGCGTTGCAAGCGACGCGCCTACAATGTCCGCCCCGCCAGCCGACGTGCCCGCCATGACCGACGCCCAACTGCCCACCGAGGACCCGATCGCCGCCACCCGCCTGTGGCTGGAACGCATCGTCATCGGCCTGAACCTGTGCCCGTTCGCCAAGGCGGTCTACGTGAAGGACCAGGTCCGCATCGTGCTCAGCGATGCGACCACGACGGAAGCCCTGGTTGAGCAGCTGGCCGAGGAACTGGTCCTGCTGCGCGATACGCCGGCCGAGCAGATCGATACCACGCTGATCGTGCATCCGCAGGTGCTGACCGATTTCCTCGACTACAACGACTTCCTCGACAACGCCGACGCGGCGATCGAGGCGCTGGACCTGCAGGGCATCCTGCAGGTGGCCAGCTTCCACCCCGACTACCAGTTCGACGGCGTGGCCGCAGACGACGCCAGCAACTACACCAATCGCGCGCCCTTCCCCACCCTGCACCTGCTGCGCGAAGACAGCGTGGCGCGCGCGGTGGACGTCTATCCGGATCCGGACGTGATCGTCGAGCGCAACATCCAGACCCTGGACCGCATCGGCGTGGACGGCTGGCATCGCCGCCTGCGTGGCGAAGACCTGTCGTGAGCACGGTACCGCCGATTGCCGCTTGGCCGGCCGCGCCGCTGTCGGGCAAGGTGGTGCTGGTCACCGGCGGTGCCAACGGCATCGGCCGTGGCATCGCGCAGGCCGTGCTCGGCGCCGGTGGCCGCGTGCTGATCGGCGACCTCGACATGGAGGCCGGCGAGGCGTGCCTGGCGGAATGGCAGCGTGGTGAGGATACCGTGTTCCAGCGCCTGGATATCACCGACGAAGCCAGCGTGCGCGCCTTCATCGCCGTGGCCCTGCAGCGTTTCGGCCGCATCGACGGGCTGGTCAACAACGCGGGGATTGCCAGCCCGCACGGCACGCTGCTGCAGGACATGGACTGGGACGAGTGGCAGCGCCGGCTGTCTTCGCTGCACGGCGCGTTCCTGTGCAGCAAGCATGCGTTGCCGGCGCTGACCGCCAGCGCCGCCGGTGCGATCATCAACATCGCCTCGACCCGCGCCTGGCAATCCGAAGCACACAGCGAAGCCTATGCCGCAGCCAAGGGCGGGCTGGTGGCCTTCACCCATGCGCTGGCGATCAGCAGCGGCCCGGCGGTGCGGGTGAACAGCATCAGTCCCGGATGGATCGGCACCTGCGAGTGGCAGGCACCCTCACGGCGACACGCACCGGAGTATTCGGCCACCGACCATGCGCAACACCCGGTCGGCCGCGTCGGCCAGCCGGAGGACATCGGTGCGTTGGCCGTATACCTGCTGTCATCACTGTCCGGTTTCAGCACCGGCCAGGATTTCATCGTCGACGGCGGCATGACCCGGAAGATGATCTACGCCGAATGACCCGCCACCGGTAGTGCCGGCCGCTGGCCGGCATTCCGGTAGATCCACGCCATGCGTGGATGGCAGTGAAGTGCCAACCAAGGTTGGCACCCACCACCATGGATTACGCCATGCCCGAGTGGCGCAGCAGCGCATCGATCTGCGGAGCACGGCCGCGGAAGGCCTTGAAGTTGTCCGCCGCCGGGCGGCTGCCACCGCGCGACAGGATCTCATCACGGAAGCGTGCACCGGTTTCAGCCAGTGCCTGCGGCGCTTCCTCGAAAGCGGCATAGGCGTCGGCGCTGAGTACCTCGGCCCACTTGTAGCTGTAGTAACCTGCGGCGTAACCGCCCGCAAAGATGTGGCTGAACTGGTGCGGGAAGCGGTTCCAGGCCGGCGGGTGGTTCACCGCCACTTCCGCGCGCACGCGGTCCAACAGTGCCAGCACGCTGTCCTGCGCTGGTTCGAACTGGCTGTGCAGCAGCATGTCGAACAGGCCGAACTCCAGCTGGCGGACGGTGGCCATGCCGCTGTGGAAGTTGCGCGCGGCCAGCATGCGCTCGTACAGCCCGCGCGGCAGCGGCTCGCCGCTGTCCACGTGCGCGGTCATCGCCTGCAGGTGATCCCATTCCCAGCAGAAGTTCTCCATGAACTGGCTGGGCAGCTCCACCGCATCCCATTCCACGCCGTTGATGCCGGCGACGCCCAGTTCGCCGATGCGGGTCAGCAGCTGGTGCAGGCCGTGGCCCATCTCATGGAACAGCGTGGTCACTTCGTTGTGGCTGAAGGTGGCCGGCTTGCCGTTGGCACCGCGGCCGAAGTTGCACACCAGGTAAACCAGCGGCGTCTGCACGCTGCCGTCGGTGCGCACGCGACGGTTGCGGCAATCATCCATCCACGCCCCGCCGCGCTTGCCCTCGCGGGCGTACAGGTCCAGGTAGAACTGGCCAACCAGCGCACCCTGCGCATCGACCAACCGGAAGAAGCGCACATCCTCGTGCCACACCGGCGCGCTGTCCTCCTGCACGCGCAGGCCGTACAGCTGCTCGATCACCGAGAACAGGCCGCCCAGTACCTTCGGCTCGGTGAAATACTGCTTCACCTCCTGCTCGGAATAGCTGTAACGCGCCTGCTTCAGGCGGTCGGCGGCGAAGGCCAGGTCCCAGGCCTGCAGGCTGTCGATGCCGAGCTGTTCGCGCGCGAACTGCTCCAGCTCGGCGCGGTCCCTGGCGGCGAACGGCTTGGCGCGCGCGGCCAGGTCACGCAGGAAACCGAGCACTTCGGCCGGGTCCTGCGCCATCTTGGTCGCCACCGAGTAATGGCCGTACGAATCGAAGCCGAGCAACGCAGCCAGTTCGGCGCGCAGGGCAAGGATGCGGTCGATGTTGCCGCTGTTGTCCAGTGCGTCATCGCCGAATTCGGACGCACGCTGGGCGCTGGCGCGGTACAGGATCTCGCGCAGGTCGCGGTCCTCGCCCCAGGTCTGCACCGGCAGGTAGCACGGCATCTGCAGGGTCAGTTTCCAGCCGGCCTTGCCGTCCTTCTGTGCTGCGGCATGCGCGGCGGCCTTCACGTCTTCCGGCAGGCCCTTCAGCCGCGCTTCGTCTTCGATGATCAGCGACCAGGCATCGGTAGCGTCGAGCACGTTCTGCGAGAACTTCGCCGACAGCGCCGACAGTTCTTCCTTGATCGCAGCAAAACGCTGCTGCGCCTCGGGCGCCAGCTCGGCGCCGCCCAGGCGGAAGTCGCGCAGGGTGTTGTCCAGCACCTTGCGCTGGGCTTCATCGAAATGCGCCGCCTCCGGGCTGGCGGCCAGCGCCTGGTACTGGCGGTAAAGCGCCAGGTTCTGCCCCAGCGCACTGGCGAAGCGGGTCACCCGCGGCAGGTTGCTGTTGTAGGCCTCGCGCAGCTCCGGGGTGTTGACCACGCCCTGCAGGTGGCCGACCAGGCCCCAGGCGCGCCACAGGCGCTCGGTGGCATCGTCCAGCGGGGTCACGAAGGTCTGCCAGGTGACCGGCTGCACCTGCTCGGCTGCGCTGACGGCGGCTTCGGCCTCGGCCAGCAGCACATCCAGCGCCGGCGCCACGTGCTCGGGGCGGATCGCCTCGAAGCGCGGCAGGCCGGAAAAATCGAGCAGGGGGTTGGCAACGGTCACGGCAGGTCTCCAGAGTACGGGCCCGGCAGGCGGGCAGCCCGGTAGATATGGCGCTGCCAGGCATCGCTGACAAGGGGGCACGGCATTCACATCGGCCTTACGCGCGCCCCCCGAAGCTCTGGGTGCGGGGGAGTCCGCAGCGGCACGTACCGAACGAGGCCCCACATGGAAGGTCTGGCTGCAGTTGCATCCGCCTCACCGGCGCGGTCGCTGGCACTGTCTGCCAGCGCGGCCGAACTGGCCTGGATCGCCTCGCTGTGCGATGCCGGCGACGACGCCCCGCGCCACCTGCAGCAGTTGCAGGCGGTGCTGCAGCAGGGCGGCACGTTCAATGAAAGCCAGGAGTGGTACCCGTTCGAAGTGGTCGAGCGCGGCGCCAGCCAGCTGCAGCTGGGCCATGAGCGCGAGTTCGTGATCTGCGTGTTGCTGTGGTTGCAGGCATTGGCCCAGGGCCGCGCCAGCATCCTGGATCCCACCCTGCACCTGGATGACCGTGCGATGGACATCGAGGCGTTGCCCGATGCACTGCGCGACGCGGTGCTCGACGCCTTCACCGCGGCGGGATATTGAGACGCCCCGGCGACCGGGTAGAGTCGACTGTCAGTCGACTTTCGCGCGCAGCGCGGGATTTTCGCGACCTGAACGTAGAGCAGTCGACTAACAGTCGACTCTACCAATCGACGCATGCCTCTGCGGTGCCCCCTGGCATCGCCGGCATGGCCCGGCGAGAGCGTCGTCCATGCTACAGCGCTTCCAGGCTGCACCACGGCAGCTCGGGCAACCCCTGCCCGGCCACCGCCGCGGCCAGCTGTGCATCGGCGCCGTCGACATCGATGCCCTGGCGCAGGTACCACGCCGGGTCGTAATAGCTCTGCGCGTAGCGTTCGCCGCTGTCGCACAGGATGCTGACGATGCTGCCCTGGTGGCCCGCCTCGCGCATCCATTGCGCGGCCTGCAGCACGCCGATGAAGTTGGTGCCGGTGGAGCCACCGACGCGGCGGCCGAGCTGGCGGCTGACATGGCGCATCGCGGCCAGGCTCAGCGCGTCGGGTACCTTGACCATCGCATCGACGCTGGTCGGGATGAAGCTCGGCTCCACCCGTGGCCGGCCGATGCCCTCCACGCGCGAACCACCACTGCAGGTCAGGTCGCGCCAGTCCTGTCCACCGGCCACAGCGGCCCGGTAGCCGTCGAAGAACACCGACACTTCCGGGTCCGCGCACAGGATGCGGGTATCGTGGCGGCGGTAGCTGACATAGCGGCCCAGGGTGGCGGCGGTACCGCCGGTGCCGGGGCTGCACACGATCCATTCCGGAACCGGGCTGGGCTCTTCGGCCATCTGCTTGAAGATGGACTCGGCGATGTTGTTGTTGGCACGCCAGTCGGTCGCGCGCTCAGCGTAGGTGAACTGGTCCATGAAGTGGCCACCGGTTTCACGGGCCAGCTTTTCCGAATCACAGTTGAGGTCGCAGGCACGTTCGACCAGGTGGCAGCGGCCCCCGTGGAACTCGATCGCGGCGATCTTCTCCGGCGAGGTGGTGGCCGGGATCACCGCAATGAACGGCAGGCCGAGCAGGCGCGCGAAATAGGCTTCGGACACCGCCGTCGAGCCGCTGGACGCTTCGATCACCGGCCGCCCTTCGCGCAGCCAGCCATTGGCCAGCGCATACAGGAACAGCGAGCGCGCCAGCCGGTGCTTGAGGCTGCCGGTGGGATGGCTCGACTCATCCTTCAGGTACACATCGATGCCCTCGAACCCGGGCAGCGCCAGCGGGATCAGGTGGGTATCGGCGGAGCGGTTGAAATCGGCTTCAATCTTGCGGATGGCGGCGGCCACCCATTCACGCTGCGACATGGCGGGCAATCGTTGTCAGGACGGAACGGTGCGATCCGGCCATTGTACGTCGCGGTACCGTCAGGTGCTGGCCGGTAGAATGCCCCCATCCGGCCGGCAACGGCCCTGTCTGAAGGACCTCCCCCATGACCATTCCCGCCCTGCGCGATGTCCCCGGCGTCGCCGCCCAGGCCCCGGCCGAAACCACCGGCTTCGTGTTCAACCACACCATGCTGCGGGTGAAGGACATCACCGCCTCGCTGGACTTCTACACCCGCGTGCTCGGCTACCAGCTGATCGACAAGCGCGACTTCCCGGAGGCCCAGTTCAGCCTGTACTTCCTGGCCTACGTCCCTGCCGGCGTGGTGGTACCGGAAGACGACAGCCAGCGCCGCGTGTGGATGGCCGGCCTACCGGGCGTGCTGGAACTGACCCATAACCACGGCACCGAAACCCAGGACGGTGCGGTCTATCACGACGGCAACAGCGACCCGCGCGGCTTCGGCCACATCTGCGTGTCGGTGCCGGACATCGAGGCGGCCTGCCAGCGCTTCGAGGACCTCGGGGTAACCTTCCAGAAGCGCCTGACCGACGGCCGCATGAAGAACCTGGCCTTCATCAAGGACCCGGACGGCTACTGGGTCGAGATCATCGCCAACGTCTGACCCCGAAAAGGGGACGGAGGGGATTAAGCCGTTTCTGGCACTATTGTGCTGGAAGCGACTTAATCCCCTCCGTCCCCTTTTTCTGTGAGGTTCGTATGGAAACGATGGAACTGCACCGTGGCCGCCTGATCGACCACATCCAGCTGGTGGTGCGTGACCTGCCCGCCAGCCGCCGCTTCTACCAGGCAGTGTTCGACACGATCGGCATCCCACTGGGCGGCGAAGGGCCAGACTTCTTCTGGGCCGACGAGCTGTTCATTTCCAGTGCCAGCAGCCGTGCCGCCGCCGGCCAGCTGACCGGCCGCCACCATCTCGCCTTCCAGGCCCGCGACAGCGCCACCGTTGATGCCTTCCACACTGCCGCGATCGCCGCCGGCGGTACCGACAATGGCGCGCCAGGCGAACGCCCCTACCACCCGGGCTACTACGGCGCCTTCGTGCTCGACCCCGATGGCAACAACATCGAAGTGGTCTATCACGGGCCGGCGAACTACAGCGCCGATTCGGTGAAGGTCACGTTCTGATATCACCGGTGCCGTGAACGAAGAAGCCGGGCAATGCCCGGCTTCTCTGCTTCCAGCGCTGCGGCCCTCAGTGGGCGGCCATGTAGATGTCCTGCAGCACCGCCTTTTCCAGTTCCAGCTCGCCCAGCAGGTTCTTCACGATATCGCCCAGGCTGAGGATGCCGACCAGGCGAGTGCCTTCAGTGACCATCAGGTGACGGCGCCGCGAGTACGTCATCAACGACATGGCCTGTTTCAGCGTGGCTTCCGGCGCAATGCCCTCCAGACCGGTGGACGGCAGGCTGGAAATCACCCGGCGGCCGGCCTGCGGGCCGTCGTCGGCCAGGGTGCGCACGATGTCCTTCTCGGAAATGATGCCGACCGGGGCATCGTCCTTCATCACCACCAGCGCAGCGATCCTGTTCGCGCTCATCTTGTGGGCGGCGGCACCGATCGTGTCTTCGGCATCGATGGTGATGACAGCTTCTTTCTTGGATTGCAGGAGTTCGCGGACGTTCATTCTTGTTTCCTGGTGCAGGTCACTGAAGTCAAAAAAGTGTGCTCTTCCGATACGCCCCCTCCCCGGGAACAGACCTTTCAGCGCACGTCTGGCGCACCCGGCTGCCGCTTGGAATGGCTCGGCAGACGACGTGCTGCAACGCGAACGAGGCGGGTTCAACGACTCAACCCGAACCTCGACCAGATCGATTCTACGACTGCGACCCTCGGTCACTACCGGCATCGATAGGACAGTTCGTCGTGGGAACCAACTGACGATCCAGAGAATGGCACCGCGGCTGAAACCGCCGCTGAATACAGGCGATGCCGCGCATTAAAGAATGATTGCCTGCTGCCGACGACGGACAGAACGCCCGGCGGCTGTCCCACTTCGCACTGCGTCCGGCACAAACGAAAGGGGCCTCGCAGGCCCCTTTCGCATGCAGCATCCCACAGCTCCGGGAATGCCTTACTCCACCGTCACGCTCTTGGCCAGGTTGCGCGGCTTGTCCACGTCGGTGCCGCGCGCCAGCGCGGTGTGGTAGGCCAGCAGCTGCACCGGGATGGTGTGCACGATCGGGCTGAGCACGCCCGCATGGCGCGGCGTGCGGATCACATGTACGCCTTCGGACTCATTGAAGTTGCTGTCCTGGTCGGCGAACACGAACAGCTCGCCACCACGCGCACGCACTTCCTGCATGTTCGACTTCACCTTCTCCAGCAGGCTGTCGTTGGGGGCGATCACCACCACCGGCATGTCCTCGTCCACCAGCGCCAGCGGACCATGCTTCAGCTCGCCCGCCGGGTAGGCCTCGGCGTGGATGTAGGAGATTTCCTTGAGCTTGAGCGCGCCCTCCAGCGCGATCGGGTAATGCAGGCCGCGGCCAAGGAACAATGCGCTGCTCTTGCGCGCGAAACGCTCGGCCCAGGCGGCGATCTGTGGCTCCATGTTCAGCGCGTGCTGCACGCTGCCCGGCAGGAAGCGCAGCTGTTCCAGATAGTCCGCTTCCTGCGCCGCGTCGATGCGGCCATGCAGCTTGCCCAGCACCATGGTCAACTGGAACAGTGCGGCCAGCTGGGTGGTGAAGGCCTTGGTCGAGGCCACGCCGATCTCGGCGCCGGCGCGGGTGTAGCAGACCAGTTCGCTGGCGCGCGGAATCGCACTTTCCGGCACGTTGCAGATCGACAGCGTGTGCTTGTGGCCCAGCGATTTGGCGTACTTCAGCGCTTCCATCGTATCCAGCGTTTCGCCGGACTGCGAGATGGTCACGATCAGATGCTTGGGGTTCGCGTAGGCCGCGCGATAGCGGTACTCGCTGGCGATTTCCACGCTGCACGGCAGGCCGGCGATGGCCTCGATCCAGTAGCGCGCGGTCAGGCCCGAGTAGTAGCTGGTGCCGCAGGCGATGATCTGCACGCCTTCGATGCCCGACAGCACCGCTTCGGCGTTCTTGCCGAACAGCCCGGCCGGGAAACCACCGGCATCGATCGCCGCCTCGATGGTGTCGCCCAGCGCGCGCGGCTGCTCGTGGATTTCCTTCTGCATGAAGTGGCGGTACGGGCCCAGCTCCAGCGATGCCAGCGACACGTCGGACAGATGCACGTCGCGCTCGACCGGCTGGTCGTGCTCATCGAAAATGCGCACGCCGTCGCGACGGATCTCGGCGGTGTCGCCCTCTTCCAGGAAGATCACCTTGCGCGTGGCCGAGATCACGGCCGAGACGTCGGAGGCGACGAAGTTCTCTCCCTCGCCCAGGCCGACCAGCAGCGGGCAGCCCATGCGCGCGCAGACGAAGCGCTCCGGCTCGGCGCGGCTGACCACGGCCAGCGCGTAGGCACCGGTCAGCTCCTTCACCGTGTGCTGCAGCGCCACCAGCAGGTCGTCGCCGCCCTTCAGATGATGGTGGATCAGGTGCGCGATGACCTCGGTGTCGGTCTGCGATTCAAACGTGTAGCCCAGCGCGCGCAGCTTCTCGCGCTGCTCTTCGTGGTTCTCGATGATGCCGTTGTGCACCAGGGCCACACCGTGGCTGATGTGCGGATGTGCATTGGCCTCGGTGACACCGCCGTGGGTGGCCCAGCGGGTGTGGCCGATGCCCAGCACCGCATTGAAGCCCTCGGCCTCGGCCGCCGTGGCCATTTCCGACACTCGACCGGTACGACGGACGCGACGGACTTCGGGGCGCTCGGCGTGGTCGATCACTGCGATGCCCGAGGAGTCGTAACCACGGTACTCGAGCCGCTTCAGGCCTTCGATCAGTACCGGCACCACATCGCGATCGGCGATTGCACCCACGATTCCACACATGTCACGCGATTCCTTGGAGACGATCGGCGCATTCTAGCCCGCCTGCCTGGCTTCCCCCTCCTGTCCGCTTAATGAAAGTGTCCGGAAAGGTGTCCGCGGACACCCGGACACTCCCCCGAAATCCCCAACCCCTTGACCTGAAAGGAAATAAGGTTGGCACGCTACGTGCTTGGTGTTGGCTACCACCGTCAGGCACGCACCCGATGATCCGCGACACTTCCGCACAGGACCAGATCGTTTCCTCCGCCCCGGCCGGCACCACCCGCGCCAGCTGGCATCGCTACCGCTGGCCGGCGCTGGGCGCCATTGCGCTGCTCGCCGGCATCGGCTGGGCGGTCCATGCCTGGTCCAATGCCAGCCGCTCCTTCGACAGCAGCCGCGTGCGCATCGCCGAGGTGAAGCGGGGCGACCTGGTCCGTGACATCGCCGCCGACGGCCGCGTGATCGCCGCCAACAGCCCGATCCTGTACGCGATCTCGGCCGGTACCGTGGACCTGAAGGTCGTCGCCGGTGACGTGGTCAAGAAGGGCCAGGAGCTGGCGATCATCGACAGCCCGGAACTGCGCAGCAAGCTGGCCCAGGAACAGGCAACGCTGGCCGGCCTGGAAGCCGAGGCCAGCCGCGCCGCGCTGGACGCGACCCTGGCCCGTGCCAAGTCACGCAAGGAAACCGACCAGGCCACCATCGAACGCCAGGCCGCCGACCGCGACCTGCAGCGCTACCAGCGCGGCTACGACGGCGGTGCGGTGCCGCAGATCGACCTGGCCAAGGCGAAGGACTCGCTGAAGAAGGCCGACATCACCCTGGCCAACGCCACCACCGACGCGCGCCTGCAGAGCCAGGGCGCCGACCTGGATGCCCGCAACAAGCGCCTGCTGGCCGACCGCCAGAAGGCCGTGGTGGCCGAAGTGCAACGCCAGGTCGATGCACTGACCCTGCGCGCCCCGTTCGATGGCCAGGTCGGCCAGGTCCAGGCGGTGCAGTCCACCAACCTGGCCGCCAACGCGCCGGTGCTGGGCGTGGTCGACCTGTCCAAGTTCGAGGTCGAGATCAAGGTGCCGGAGAGCTTCGCCCGCGACCTGGCGATCGGCATGCCGGCCCAGCTGACCGGCGGCAACGGCCAGCCGTTCCCGGGCGAGATCAGCGCGGTATCACCGGAAGTCGTCAACGGCGAGGTCAACGCCCGCGTGCGCTTCGCCAGCGCGCAGCCGGAAGGCCTGCGCCAGAGCCAGCGGATGTCGGTGCGCGTGCTGCTCGATACCCGCAAGAACGTGCTGAAGGTCGAGCGCGGCCCGTTCGTCGAACAGGGCAACGGCATGGCCTACGTGATGGATGGCCGCACCGCCGTGCGCCGCCCGGTGGAACTGGGCGTCAGCAGCCTGGGCGAAGTGGAAATCAAGTCGGGTGTGCAGCCGGGCGACCGCATCGTGGTCTCCGGCAGCGACCTGTTCAAGGACGCCGAACGCGTCTCCGTCAACTGATACCTGAATCCTGGAGAGAGGACACCCCATGTACATGCTCGAAATGCGTTCGGTCGCCAAGGTCTTCCGCACCGAACAGGTGGAAACCCACGCGTTGCGCTCCCTGGAACTGCAGGTCAAGGAAGGCGAGTTCGTCGCCGTCACCGGTCCGTCCGGTTCCGGCAAGACCACCTTCCTCAACATCGCCGGCCTGCTGGAAACCTTCACCAGCGGTACCTACATGCTCGACGGGCAGGATGTGAGCACGCTGGGCGATGACGCCCGCAGCCGCCTGCGCAACCAGAAGATCGGCTTCATCTTCCAGGGCTTCAACCTGATCCCCGACCTCAACCTGTTCGACAACGTCGACGTGCCGCTGCGCTATCGGAAGATGAGCGCCAACGAACGCCGCGAACGGATCGAGAAGGCGCTGACCCAGGTCGGCCTGGGCTCGCGCATGAAGCACTACCCGAATGAGCTGTCCGGCGGTCAGCAGCAGCGTGCGGCGATCGCGCGTGCACTGGCCGGCAGCCCGCGCCTGCTGCTGGCCGACGAACCGACCGGCAACCTGGATACGCAGATGGCGCGTGGCGTGATGGAACTGCTGGAGGAGATCAATGCCGCCGGCACCACCATCGTAATGGTCACCCACGACCCGGAACTGGCCGCGCGCGCGCAGCGCAACGTGCACATCGTTGATGGCCAGGTGACCGACCTGGTGCGCGAGCCAGTGCTGGTCACGCCGCCGCGCCACATCGTCGCCGTCAACGAGTGAGGGCCCTACCATGTTCGCCTACTACGCCCGACTGGCGGTGCGCAGCTTCCGCCGCAACAAGGTCCTGACCGCGCTGATGGTGGTTGCCATCGCGCTCGGCATCGGCGCCTCGATGACCACCTTGACCGTGTTCCATGTGCTGTCCGGTGACCCGATTCCCGGCAAGAGTGACCGGCTGTTCTATGTGCAGCTCGATGCCGCGACCGGCGCCTATGTCGCGGGCGAGGAGCCGGAAACACAGTTGACCCGCTTCGACGGTGAAGCCCTGCTGCGCGAAGCCAAGGGCGAGCGCCAGGCGCTGATGAGCGGCGGCGGCGGCACCATCGAACCGGACAACAGCACCCTCAAGCCCTTCAGCATCGACACCCGCTGGACCTCGGCCGATTTCTTCCCGATGTTCGAGGTGCCCATGCAGTACGGCCGCCCGTGGACGCGCGAGGACGACGAAGGCCGCGCACGCGTGGTGGTCATCTCCAAGGCGCTCAACGACAAGCTTTACCAGGGCGCCAACAGCGTAGGCCGCGACCTGCGCATGGAAGGCCAGAGCTACCGCATCGTCGGCGTGATGAAGGAGTGGAGCCCGGAGCCGCACTTCTACGACCTGACCACCGGCAGCTACGGCAAGAACGAGGACCTGCTGCTGCCGATTTCCACGTCCTTCGACCTGAAACTGGGCAGCAACGGCAACATGAACTGCTTCGGCGAAAATCCCGACGGCAACAGCTACTCGCTCAATGCGCCGTGCGCGTGGCTGCAGTACTGGGTGGAGATGGACCCGGCCAAGGCCGCCGACTACCGCCGCTACCTGGAGAACTATTCGAGCCAGCAGCGCCAGGCCGGCCGCTTCAAGCACCCGCCGAACGTGCGCCTGCGCACCGTGATGGAATGGCTGGACTTCAACGGCGCGGTGCCCAGCGATGTGCGCCTGCAGCTGTGGCTGGCACTGGGTTTCCTGGGGGTCTGCCTGGTCAACACGGTGGGCCTGCTGCTGGCCAAGTTCCTGCGCCGCAGTGGTGAGATCGGCGTGCGCCGCGCACTCGGTGCCAGCCGTGGCCAGATCTTCCTGCAGTGCCTGGTGGAAGCCGGCGCGGTCGGCGTGGTCGGGGGCGTGCTGGGCATCGGCCTGGCCCTGCTCGGCCTGTTCGCGGTGCGCCAGCAACCGGTGGAGTACGCAAAGCTGGCCCACCTGGACGGCAACATGCTGCTGCTTGCGCTGGGCTTGACCCTGTTCGCCAGCCTTGCCGCCGGTTTCCTGCCTGCCTGGCGCGCCATGCAGGTCACTCCGGCCATCCAGCTCAAGTCGCAGTAAGCACCCGAACGAGGACTCCCATGGACATCCGCCCCATCCTCAGCACGCTGCGCCGGCACAAGACTGCCGCTGCCCTGATCGTGCTGGAAGTCGCACTGACCTGCGCCATCGTCTGCAACGCGCTGTTCCTGGTCAGCCAGCGCGTGGAGAAGATCAGCATGCCCAGCGGCATCGCCGAGAACGAACTGGTGATGCTCCGCGTCAGCGGCATCGGCAAGCAGACCGATGCCATGGCCCGCACCCGTGAGGACCTGGCGTCATTGCGTGCGCTTCCCGGCGTCAGCAACGTCACCATCATCAACCAGGTGCCTTTCCGCAACGGCTCGTCCAGCAGCAGCATCTCGCGGGAGATCGACCAGGAACGGCCGACCACCAACGCCTCGATGTACACCCTGTCCGAGAACGGGCTGGCCACGATGGGCATCAACCTGATCGCCGGCCGCGATTTCCAGCCCGGCGAGTACCAGAACTTCGAAGACGCCAGCAAGGGGGGCGCCAAGGAAAACGCCATCCCGGTCATCCTCACCCAGGCCACCGCCGCCAAGATGGAACCCAACGGCAGCGCGCTGGGCAAGACCTACTACATGGGCAAGCAGCCGCTGCATGTGGTCGGCATCGTCGACACGCTGAGCACGCCCAACGGCTGGAATGACAACTGGACGAACTCCATGCTGCTGCCCATGCGGCGCACCTTCGACGAGGGTGGCACCTATGTGCTGCGCACTTCGCCGGAACGCCGCCAGGAGGTGCTTGATGCGGGGGCTGCTGTACTGGAGCGCAATGACCCCAACCGGCTGATGCGCGACAAGCTGACCTATGAAGACCAGCGCAAGGACTTCTTCAAGAACGACCGCGCGATGGTTGGCCTGCTGATCACCGTCAGCGTCTCGCTGCTGGTGGTGACCGCACTGGGCATCATCGGCTTGGCCAGCTTCTGGGTGCAGCAGCGCAGCAAGCAGATCGGCATCCGCCGCGCACTCGGTGCCACCCGCGGCCAGATCCTGCGCTACTTCCAGACCGAGAACTTCCTGCTGGCCTCGCTGGGCATCGTGCTGGGCATGCTGGCAGCCTACGCGATCAACCTGGCACTGATGAACCTGTACGAGCTGCCGCGCATGCCCCTGTACTACCTGCCGCTGGGCGCGCTTCTGCTGTGGGTGCTGGGCCAGATCGCGGTGTTCGGGCCGGCCCGGCGCGCGGCAGCGGTCCCGCCCGCAGTCGCCACGCGGGGCGCGTGAGGTGCGTGCCTGCCGAATGCTGTTGATGGCACTGCTGCCACTGCCGGCGCTGGCCGGCGGTGGCAGCTCGCAGACGCTGGAATGGCGCCAGGATGATGCCCGCCTGGCGCTCCGCTCGACCGAGGGCCAGGTACGGGTGGACGCCGCGCGTCCGGAAGCCCGCTTCGGCGTGCGCAGCGGCGACCGCATCCTGCGCTTGGACGATACGGCCGTGCGGCGGATCGAGCATCTTGCCGATGCACTGCGGCATTCCAGTGCCCCGACTGTGTACCTGTTGCTGCGCCGCGACAAACGCGAGCTCACCGTCCCGGTGGACGCCACCTCGTGGCGGCTGGCGCTGGCCGCTCCGCCACCGCCGGCACCACCGCCTCCACCAGCGCGGCGCTGAAACCAGCCCGCCCTCGTCGCCACGGCTTTGGCTATGCTTGATGGGTGGCGCCGGGCTCTCCCGGCGTATGGATACGAGCACGGCTCCATCGGCGCCGCCCATCCCTTTCTGCAGAACTGCTTGATGCCTTCGATCCTGATCATCGACGACAACGCCAGCGTGGGCACCGCGCTGGACGTGCTGTTCTCCCTGCATGACATCGACACCCTGCAGGCGCAGACCCCGGCCGAAGGGCTGGCCTTGCTCGAGTCGCAGCCGGTCGACCTGGTGATCCAGGACATGAATTTCAGCGAGGACACCACCTCCGGCGAAGAAGGCGAAGACCTGTTCGCACAGATCCGCGCACGCCACCCGGACCTGCCGGTGATCCTGCTCACCGCCTGGACCCACCTGAGCAGTGCGGTGGACCTGGTCAAGGCCGGTGCCGCCGACTACCTGGCCAAGCCCTGGGACGACCGCAAGCTGCTGACCACGGTCAACAACCTGCTCGAGCTGTCCGAGGCGCGGCGCGAGCTGGACCGCCGCCGCAGCCGTGAGCTGCGCCAGCGCAATGCGCTGGAAGAAAAGTACGAGCTGTGTGGTGCGGTCTTCGCCGATCCGGCCAGCGAGCGCGTCATTGCCCTGGCCTGCCAGGTCGCGCGCTCCGACCTGCCGGTGCTGATCACCGGTCCCAATGGTGCCGGCAAGGAGAAGATCGCGCAGATCATCCAGGCCAACTCGCTGGTGGCCAAGGGCCCGTTCATCACGGTCAACTGCGGCGCCCTGCCCTCGGAACTGATCGAGGCCGAACTGTTCGGTGCCGAAGCCGGCGCATATACCGGCGCCAACAAGGCACGCGAGGGCAAGTTCGAAGCCGCCGACGGCGGAACGCTGTTCCTGGATGAGATCGGCAACCTGTCGCTGGGCGGCCAGATGAAGCTCCTGCGTGTGCTGGAAACAGGGCGCTTCGAGCGCCTTGGCTCCAATCGCGAGCGCCAGGTCAAAGTCCGCGTGGTCAGCGCGACCAATGCCGACCTGCCGGCGATGATCCGCGACGGCACCTTCCGCGAAGACCTGTACTACCGCCTCAATACGGTGGAACTGGTACTGCCACCATTGGCCGAGCGCCCGGGCGACATCGTGCCCCTGGCCGAGCGCTTCCTGACCGCCGGCAAGCCACTTTCCAGCGCCGCCACCGCGGCCTTGCAACGGCACCCTTGGCCCGGCAACGTGCGCGAACTGCGCAACGTGATCCAGCGGGCCGAGCTGCTGGCGACCGGCAACCGCATCGAAGTGGCCGACCTGAACCTGCCGCGTGCCGCACCTGCACCGCGACCGGCAGCCAGTGCCGGCAATGATCCTGACCGTGCGCGCATCGAGGATGTGCTGGCGCGCAACCACGGCGTCATCGCCCAGGCCGCCGCCGAACTCGGCCTGAGCCGCCAGGCACTGTACCGGCGCATGGACCGGCACGGCATCCCACGCGAATGAAACGGCGCTCGTTCACCTTCCGCCTGTTCCTGCGCCTGCTGCCGGTGCTGGCGCTGGCCGCCGCGTTGCCGTGGCTGCTGGCCTACTGGATGGACCATGGCTGGGTGGTGACCACGGTGTCGGCGCTGATCCTGCTGTCGCTGATGTGGTGGACCCTGCGCCGTGCAACCGCGCCGGTACGTTCATTGATGCGCGCCTTGGCCGGCACCACCAGCAGCTACCGCGACGGTGAGTACAACTTCGGTGTGTACTGGCCAGGCAACGACGAACTGGGTGACCTGGTGCAGGCGCACCGCGAACTGGGCGACGTGCTGCGCGAGCAGCGGCAAGGCCTGGTGCAGCGCGAACTGCTGCTGGACACCATGGTACAGAACACCCCGGTGGCGATGCTGCTGATTGCTTCCGGCGGCGATGGCATCGCCCGCGTGGTGTTCTCCAACCTGGCCGCGCGCAAGCTGCTGCATGGCGGCTGGAAGCTGGAAGGCCAGCGCCTGGAAGAGGTGCTGGAACAGGTGCCGGTGGAGCTGCGCGATGCCATCGCCCGTGGCGGCGACAGCCTGTTCGCGGTGCATGCGGAAGGCGAAGACGGCGATGAGGACGACGAACAGGTCTATCACCTCTCACGCCGATCTTTCCAGCTCAACGGCCGCCCGCACGACCTGCTGCTGGTACGCCTGCTCACCGCCGAACTGCGCCGCCAGGAAGTGCAGACGTGGAAGAAGGTGATCCGGGTGATCAGCCACGAGCTCAACAACTCGCTGGCGCCGATCGCCTCGCTGGCCCATTCCGGCGGCGTGCTGGTACAACGCGAGCGCTTCGATCGGCTGCCGGAGATCTTCACCACCATCGAAGACCGCGCGCGCCACCTGGAAGGCTTCATCCGTGGCTATGCGCGCTTCGCCAAGCTGCCGCAACCGCAACTGCAGACCGTGCACTGGGCGCCCTTCCTGTCCAGCCTGCGCCAGCAGATTCCGTTCGGCATGGAACGTGAACCGGACGAGGAACTGAGCAGCCGGATCGACATCGCGCAGTTCGGGCAGGCGCTGTTGAACCTGCTGAAGAACGCGCATGAAGCCTGTGCCGAAGCCGATCCGCCCAATGATGACGTGCAGGTGCAGCTGACGCGGTTGCCGCAATGGCTGCGCCTGGATGTGCTGGACCGTGGCAAGGGCATGAACGAGCAGGTGCTGCAGAACGCGCTGATGCCGTTCTATTCGACCAAGCGCAACGGTACCGGGTTGGGACTGGCACTGACCCGCGAGATCGTGGAGGCACACGGTGGGCGGGTGTCGCTGCAGAACCGCGGTGATGGCGGGCTGTGCGTGTCGATCCTGTTGCCGGTGGGGTGAGTTGCCGACTTGGCTCGGTCTGTCAGTAGAGCCACGCCATGCGTGGATGTGCCGACCAGGGTCGGCACCTACCAGACCTGCCGCATCGCCACCCGCAGATGCATTGGAAATCCCAGCGCGGCCTCTTCGGCCATCACCGCGCGCAGGCCCTCGCTCCACTGCGCCTCGGGCACTACCTCGAACCCTTCGCTGGCGTAGAAGGCTGCATTCCACGGCACATCGCTCAAGGTGGTCAGCACCGCTGCAGCAAAGCCGGTGGCCCTGGCCTGCGCCAAGGCATGCCGCAGCAATGCACGGCCATGGCCACGACGCGCGTGCGCTGGATCCACATCCATCTGCAGGACATGGAACTCGCCTGCCAGATCGCCGGCCAGCAGGTAGCCGGCAACACCGCCGGCGGCGCCATCCACCACCCACAGCTGCCCACGCTCAAGGCCTTCCTGCAGCGTCGGCAGGTCCAGGCCGTGGCTGGCAAACACCGGATAGGCCTCGTGACCCCTCAGCAGTTCGCCGGCACGTTGTTCGATCGCCGGCAGCACACCCAGCTCATCGGTGCGCGGAACCCGTGGCTCAGGACTTCTTGACCGGGCGCTTCCAGCCATCGATGGTTTCCTGTCGTGCACGTGCCAGCGTCAGCTTGCCGTCCGGCGCGGTGCGGGTGATGACCGACCCGGCAGCGATGGTCGCGCCCTCGCCGATGGTGATCGGTGCCACCAGCGAGCTGTTGGAGCCGATGAAGGCGTTGTCGCCGATGGTGGTGGTCGACTTGTTCACGCCATCGTAGTTGCAGGTGATGGTGCCGGCACCGATGTTCACCCTGCTGCCGATCACCGCGTCACCCAGGTAGGTGAGATGGTTGGCCTTGCTGCCGACGCCGAGGGTGACCTTCTTGGTTTCGACGAAGTTGCCGACGTGTACGCCATCGGCCAGCACGGTACCCGGCCGCAAGCGTGCGAACGGGCCGATCTGCGCGGCACCTTCGGTCACCACGCCTTCCAGGTCGCAATGCGCGCGCACTCCGGTGCCGGGCCCCAGGTTGACGTCCTTCAGCCGGTTGAACGGGCCTACGGTAACGCCGTCACCGAGCACGACGTTGCCTTCAAGAACAACGTCGACATCGATCAGTACATCGCTGCCCACGGTGACGGTGCCACGAATATCCAGTCGTGCCGGGTCACGCACGCGCGCGCCCTGAGCGCACAGTGCACGCACCGCACGGCGCTGCCAGGCGCGCTCCAGCTGCGACAGCTGCCATGGATCATTCGCCCCCTCGGCCTCCTGTGCATCGGCGACCAGGGCCATCTCGGCCGGGGTGTACTCATGCGCGGCGAACGCGAACACATCGGTAAGGTAGTACTCGCCCTGCGCATTGCTGTTGGACAGCTGCGACAACCAGCGGCGCAGCGCGGTCGACTCTGCGGCGATGATGCCGGTGTTGATCGTGCGCACGCGCAGCTGGTCGTCGGTGGCGTCCTTCTGCTCGACGATGGAGCCCACCTTGCCCTCTGCATCGCGCAGCACCCGGCCGTAACCGCTCGGGTCATCGACATCGGCCACCAGCACTGCCAGCCGGCCCGGCTGCGCCAGCAGGTCGCGCAGGGTCTGCGCGCGGATCAGCGGCACATCGCCGTACAACACCAGCACCTGCGCAGCGTCGGGAACCTGCGGCATTGCCTGCGCCACTGCGTGGCCGGTACCGAGCTGCTGGACCTGTTCGGCCCACTGCAGGTCGGGCTGGCCGGCGAAGTACTGACGCACCGCCTCGCCACCATGGCCGTAAACCACGTGGATGGCCGCCGGCTGCAGCTCGCGGGCCGTATCGATCACGTGCGCCAGCATCGGCTGGCCGGCGATCGGCTGCAGCACCTTCGGCAGCACCGACTTCATGCGCTTGCCGGCGCCGGCGGCGAGGATGATGACGTGCAGGGCTTGGGTCATGGGAGCAGCAGTCCGTAGTTCGTTGCCGGTGATTCTAGAGCGTGGGCCGTTAACATGGGCATCCCTCCTCCTTCACCACGCCGATGAGCCTGCTCCGCCAGGGAAGCACCTACCTCGTGATCGGGCTCGTGCAGCTGCTGGTCGATTGGCTGGTGTTCGTGGTCGCCACCGCGCTGGGCATGCCGGTCGCGCCGGCCAACATCGCCGGTCGCCTGGCCGGCATGCTGCTGGGCTTCTGGCTCAACGGCCGCTACACCTTTGCCGAGGCCGGCACCCGCAAGCTGGGATGGAATCGCTTTGCACGTTTCTTCGGGCTGTGGCTGCTGCTGACGGCGACGAGCACGCTGCTGGTCAGCCTGGTCGACCAGGCGCTGGGCCTGCAATTCACGTGGCTGGCCAAGCCGCTGGTGGAAGGCGGGCTGGCATGCGTGTCGTTCCTGTTGATGCGCTACGTGGTGTATCGCTGAGACGAGGCGGGAATCGGGATGCCGGATTGGGGGCGGGAACCGGAACGGTAGAGTCGACTGTCAGTCGACTGCTCTTCCGTGAGGTCGCGAAAATCCCGCGCTGCGCGCGGTAGTCGACTGACAGTCGACTCTACCCCGTCGGCTCTACCCAATCGGCCCTGCCCCGCCCCAAACAAAAACGCCGGCACAGGGCCGGCGTTCTCGTGGATGCAGCGCGAACCTCAGTGCTTGAGATTCTTGCGCAGGCGTTCCAGTGCCTGCAGCTGGACGACGGCTTCGGCCAGCTTCTGCTGGGCTTCGGCCACTTCCATCGCTTCGCCACGGTTGGCCAGGATGCGCTCGGCTTCTTCCTTGGCCTTGCGGACCGAGGCTTCGTCGATGTCCTGCGCGCGGATCGCGGTGTCGGCCAGCACGGTCACCACCTGCGGCTGCACTTCCAGGATGCCGCCGGAAATGGCGAAATCCAGCTGCTCGCCGTTCGGCGTGGTCACTACCACCTTGCCCGGCTTCAGGCGGGTGATCAGCGGCGCGTGCTTGGGCGCGATGCCCAGTTCACCCAGCTCACCGGTGGCCACGACCAGGGTCGCTTCGCCACGGAAGATTTCCTGCTCGGCGCTGACGATGTCGCAACGGATCGTGCTCATGCAAATCTCTTCGCTGTTCGCGGCGGCGCAATGCCACCGTGGGGGTCCACCGGCGCGGGCGGTTGCCCGGCGCCGGCGTCAGGTCGGGCAGGATCGCTCCCGCCCGTCCCGGATCAGGCCTTCTCGGCCATCTTCTTGGCCTTCTCGACCGCTTCTTCGATGCCGCCGACCATGTAGAACGCCTGCTCCGGCAGGTGGTCGTACTCGCCATCGACGATGGCCTTGAAGCCACGGATGGTGTCCTTCAGCGGCACGTACTTGCCCGGCGAACCGGTGAACACTTCGGCCACGTGGAACGGCTGGCTGAAGAAGCGCTCGATCTTACGGGCGCGCGACACGGCCTGCTTGTCCTCTTCGGACAGTTCGTCCATGCCCAGGATCGCGATGATGTCCTTCAGTTCCTTGTACTTCTGCAGGGTCTGCTGGACGCGCTGGGCGGTGTCGTAGTGCTCGTGGCCGATCACCAGCGGATCCATCTGGCGGCTGGTGGAGTCCAGCGGATCGACGGCCGGGTAGATACCCAGCGAGGCGATCGAACGCGACAGGGTGACGGTCGAGTCCAGGTGGGCGAAGGTGGTCGCCGGCGACGGGTCGGTCAGGTCGTCCGCGGGAACGTAGACGGCCTGGATCGAGGTGATCGAGCCGTTCTTGGTCGAGGTGATGCGCTCCTGCAGGACGCCCATTTCCTCGGCCAGGGTCGGCTGGTAACCCACCGCGGACGGCATACGGCCCAGCAGTGCCGACACTTCGGTACCGGCCAGGGTGTAGCGGTAGATGTTGTCGACGAACAACAGGACGTCCTTGCCCTTGCCGTTTTCGTCCTTCTCGTCGCGGAAGTACTCGGCCATGGTCAGGCCGGTCAGCGCGACGCGCAGGCGGTTGCCCGGCGGCTCGTTCATCTGGCCGTACACCATCGCCACCTTGTCCAGGACGTTGGAGTCCTTCATTTCGTGGTAGAAGTCGTTGCCCTCACGGGTACGCTCACCCACGCCGGCGAACACGGACAGGCCGCTGTGCGCCTTGGCGATGTTGTTGATCAGCTCCATCATGTTGACGGTCTTGCCGACGCCGGCGCCGCCGAACAGGCCGACCTTGCCGCCCTTGGCGAACGGGCACATCAGGTCGATGACCTTGATGCCGGTTTCCAGCAGCTCGGTGGCCGGGGACTGGTCTTCATACGACGGCGCAGCGCGGTGGATTTCCCAGTTGTCGCTGGCAGCGACCGGGCCGGCTTCGTCGATCGGACGGCCCAGCACGTCCATGATGCGGCCCAGGGTGCCGGCGCCGACCGGCACCGAGATGCCGCGGCCGGTGTTGACGGCAACCAGGTTGCGCTTCAGGCCGTCGGTGGAACCGAGGGCGATGGTACGCACCACGCCGTCGCCCAGCTGCTGCTGGACTTCGAGGGTGATCTCGGTGTTTTCGACCTTCAGTGCGTCGTACACCTTCGGCACCGATTCACGCGGGAATTCGACGTCGACGACCGCGCCGATGATCTGAACGATCTTGCCCTGACTCATTGCTGCATCCTCTAATGTGTGCTTTGAACGAACGCGGTCAGACTGCTGCCGCGCCGCCGACGATTTCGGAGATTTCCTGGGTGATCGCTGCCTGGCGCGCCTTGTTGTAGACGAGCTGCAGGGTGCCGATCAGCTTGTTGGCGTTGTCGCTCGCCGCCTTCATCGCGACCATGCGTGCGGCATGCTCGGAGGCGACGTTTTCCAGCAGTGCCTGGTACACCAGCGACTCGATGTAACGCGTCATCACGTGCTCGAGCACGGTCGCGGCATCGGGTTCGTACAGGTAATCCCAGTCGTGGTGAGCGACCTGCTTCTCGGCTGGCGGCAGCGGCAGCAGCTGATCGAAGCTGGCCTTCTGCACCATGGTGTTCACGAAGCGGTTGTAGACCAGGTACACGCGGTCGATCTTGCCTTCGGTGAAGGCGTCGAGCATGACCTTGATCACACCGATCAGCGATTCCAGCTTCGGCACGTCGCCGATGTGGGTCACGCTGCCGACCATGTTGACCTTCACGCGGCGGAAGAAGGTCGAAGCCTTCTGGCCGATGGTCACCAGGTCCACTTCGGCACCCTTGTCCTGCCATGCCTTGGCTTCGCCCAGCATCTTGCGGAACAGGTTGTTGTTCAGGCCGCCGGCCAGGCCGCGATCGGAGGAGATCACGATGAAACCGACCCGCTTGACCTGCTCACGCTCGACCAGGAACGGATGCTGGTAGTCGGTGCTGGCCTGGGCCAGGTGACCGATCACCTGCTTCATCGCCTGCGCGTACGGACGCGAGGTCTTCATCCGATCCTGCGCCTTGCGGATCTTGGAGGCCGAGACCATTTCCAGGGCGCGCGTCACCTTGCGGGTGTTCTGCACGCTCTTGATCTTGGTTTTGATTTCGCGTCCGCTTGCCATCTCTTGTTTCCCGTGGCGCGGGGCTGATGCCCCGCGTTGTTCAACCGTTTGTCATCTGGTCCAGCGGAGCCTGGGGCTCCGCTCTACAGGACCGCGATTACCAGCTGCCGGTGGTCTTGAACTCGGCGATGCCCTTCTTGAAGGCACCTTCGATGTCGTTGTCCCAACCGCCGGTAGCGTTGACCTTGCTGATCAGCTCGCCCTGGGTATTGGCGAAGTGGGCGTGCAGGCCTTCTTCGAACGCCAGCAGCTTGTTGACCGGCACGTCATCGAGGTAGCCCTCGTTGACGGCGTAGATCGACAGCGCCTGGTTGGCGATCGACATGGGCGCGTACTGCTTCTGCTTCATCAGCTCGGTGACGCGCTGGCCACGCTCCAGCTGCTTGCGGGTCGCTTCGTCCAGGTCCGAGGCGAACTGCGCGAACGCAGCCAGCTCACGGTACTGGGCCAGCGAGATACGGATACCGCCCGACAGCTTCTTGATGATCTTGGTCTGGGCCGAGCCACCGACGCGCGACACCGAGATACCGGCGTTCACGGCCGGGCGGATGCCGGCGTTGAACAGGTCGGTTTCCAGGAAGATCTGGCCGTCGGTGATCGAGATCACGTTGGTCGGAACGAAGGCGGACACGTCGCCGGCCTGGGTTTCGATGATCGGCAGCGCGGTCAGCGAGCCGGTCTTGCCGGTGACCTTGCCTTCGGTGAACTTCTCGACGTATTCCTCGGACACGCGGGCAGCGCGTTCCAGCAGGCGCGAGTGCAGGTAGAACACGTCACCCGGGTAGGCTTCGCGGCCCGGCGGGCGCTTCAGCAGCAGGGAGATCTGGCGGTAGGCGACGGCCTGCTTGGACAGATCGTCGTACACGATCAGCGCGTCTTCGCCGCGGTCCATGAAGTACTCACCCATGGTGCAGCCCGAGTAGGCGCTGATGTACTGCATGGCAGCCGATTCGGAAGCGGTCGCGGCCACCACGATGGTGTGGGCCAGCGCGCCGTTCTCTTCCAGCTTGCGCACGATGTTGGCGATGGTCGACGCCTTCTGGCCGATCGCAACGTACACGCACTTGATGCCGGTGCCCTTCTGGTTGATCACCGCATCGATCGCCATGGCGGTCTTGCCGGTCTGGCGGTCACCGATGATCAGCTCGCGCTGGCCACGGCCGATCGGGATCATCGAGTCGACCGACTTGTAACCGGTCTGCACCGGCTGGTCGACCGACTTGCGCCAGATCACGCCCGGAGCAACGCGCTCCACCGGAGCGGTCAGGTCGGTGCCCAGCGGGCCCTTGCCGTCGATCGGCTCGCCCAGCGCGTTCACGACGCGGCCCAGCAGTTCCGGACCGACCGGCACTTCCAGGATGCGGCCGGTGGTCTTGGCGACGTCGCCTTCGCGCAGGTGCTCGTAGTCACCCAGGACCACGGCGCCGACCGAGTCGCGCTCCAGGTTCAGGGCCAGGGCGAAGGTGTTGTTCGGCAGTTCGATCATTTCGCCCTGCATCACGTCGGCCAGACCGAAGATGCGCACGATGCCGTCGGACACGCTGGTCACGGTGCCTTCGTTGCGCGATTCCGCGGCCAGCTTGACCTTCTCGATGCGGTTCTTGATCAGTTCGCTGATTTCGGAGGGGTTGAGCGTGGTTGCCATCGTCAAGTCCTAGTGCCGGCAGCGGGGCCGGACGTTAAATGAATTCAGTTAGCGAGCGCGGTCTGCAGACGGGCCAGCTTGCCCTTCAGCGAACCATCGATGACCACGTCGCCGGCGTCGATCACGGCGCCGCCGATCAGCGAAGCATCGACCGCAGTGGTCACGTCGACCTCGCGGTTGAAGCGCTTGCGCAGCGCGACCTTGATCGCGTCCAGCTCGCCGGCCGACAGCTCGGCAGCCGAGGTGACGGTGGCCTTGACCACGTGCTCGGCTTCGGCGCGCAGGGCGTCGAACATGCCGGAGATTTCCGGCAGCAGCGGCAGACGATGCGATTCGGCCAGGATGGCCAGGAAGCGCGAGTAGGTCTCGCCGTGGGACACCGGCGCCAGCAGGGCGACGGCGTCGTCACGACCCAGCTCCGGGTTGGCGAGCAGGGCCGCCACGCGCGGGTCGGCGGCGACGTGGGCGGAGAACGCCAGGGCGTCCGACCACGGCGCGAACGCGCCTTCGTCGCGCGCGGTCGCGAACGCGGCGCGGGCGTACGGGCGGGCAAGCGTGAGGGCCTGGCTCATCCTTAGATCTCCGAGGCCAGCTCGTCGAGCAGCGCCTTGTGGGCGTTGGCGTCGATTTCGCGCTTGAGCAGCTTTTCGGCACCGGTCACGGCCAGCGCGGACACCTGCTTGCGCAGATCTTCACGGGCACGGTTGGCGGCGGCGTCGATTTCAGCCTGGGCCAGTTCCTTCTGACGGGTGGCTTCGGTGATCGCTTCGTTGCGGGCAGCATCAACGATCTGGTTGGCACGCGCATGGGCCTGATCGATGATCTCGTTGGCCTTGGTGCGGGCTTCCTTCAGCGCTTCGTTGACCTTCTCCTGCGCCTGGGCCAGATCTTTCTGGCTGCGGTCGGCAGCAGCGAGGCCTTCAGCAATCTTCTGCTGGCGCTCTTCGATCGCGTTCATCAGCGGCGGCCAGATCTTGGTCGCGATGATCCAGATCAGACCAGCGAAGGCCAGCGCCTGCGCAAGAAGGGTGAAATTGATATTCATGGTTAGCTCGATCGCTGGTTTCGGGGTGGACGCGCCGCCGAAGCGGCACATCCGGCCTTCATCCGAAACCGGGTGCATCAGCACCCGGTCGTCTCAAACCGCTGTATCAGCCGGCCAGAGCCTTGGTGACGGCGCCAGCGAAGGCAGCCGACAGCGGGTTGGCGAAGGCCAGCAGCAGGCCAACGGCGACCGAGATGATGAACGCGGCGTCGATCAGGCCGGCGGTGATGAACATGCGGACCTGCAGGACCGGGATCAGTTCCGGCTGGCGGGCGGCCGACTCCAGGAACTTACCAGCCATGATGGCCAGACCCAGACCGGCGCCCAGCGCGGCCAGGCCGATCATGATGCCGACGGCAAGGGCGGTGGAGCTCTGAATCTGCGCGAAGTTGGTCAGGACGGCGAAGTACATGGTTATCTCCAGGAACTTAAGTTGCTAAGGGTGATGAAACGGATGAAGGTTGAAACGCGTTGAAGCTTGAAACTCAGTGAGCGTCTTCCGACAGGCTCAGGTACACGATCGACAGCATCATGAAGATGAAGGCCTGCAGCGGGATCACCAGCAGGTGGAACAGCATCCAGCCGAGGCCGAACACACCACCGGCAATGGCACCGAAGAAACCGGCACCACCCAGCACCCAGATCAGCAGGAACACGATTTCGCCGCCGAACATGTTGCCGAACAGTCGCATCGCCAGCGAGATCGGCTTGCTCAGCCACTCGACGATGTTGAGGATCAGGTTGAACGGCATCATCCACTTGCCGAACGGCGCCGTCAGGAATTCCTTGATGAAACCGCCCAGGCCCTTGGACTTGAGCGCGAAGAACAGCATCAGGAAGAACACGCTGATGGCCATGCCCAGGGTGGCATTGACGTCAGCGGTCGGCACCGGCTTCCAGTAGTGCACGCCCGCCCATTCCAGCGGCTTGGCGATGAAATCGGCCGGGATCATCTTCAGCAGATTCATCAGCAGAATCCAGAAGAAGATGGTGATGGCAATCGGCGTGACCAGCTTGCTCTTGCCGTGGTAGGTGTCCTTGGCCTGGCGGTCGACGAACTCCAGGCAGATCTCGACGAAGGCCTGCCACTTGCCCGGCACGCCGGCGGTGGCCTTGCGGGTCCCCAGCCAGAACGCGACAACGATCACCAGGCCCATCAGGACCGCAGTGAGGAAGGTATCGACGTGGATATGCCAGAACATACCCTCACCCTTGCCGACCGGCGCGGTCAGGTTGTGCAGGTGATGCTGGATGTAGCTGGTAGGGGTTAGAGCCTCGCCCGCCATGTGTCCGGAACCTTCAGTTAATTGAATTCTGTCAACGCCTGGCCATGGCCAGGACCTGGAACATCAAGCCGACGGCGATACCGGCCAACAGCGCCAATGCAGGCAGCTTGAAGACCAGGAACCCCACCAGCAGGACGCCGAAAACCACGACCCACTTGGCCACGATCGCAATGATCAGGCGAGCCATCGCCGATCCTGCGGCCACCGCACCACCCCCCAGCGCCATCCTTGCCGCCACCCAGCCACCGGCCGAAATGGCCACACCGGACGCCAGCGCGCCGAGGGCATATTTCGGACCGACCAGCAGGAAGGCCAGGGCCAGGACAGCGACCGCGGCCAGCGGGTAGACCGCGGCGCGCAGCATCAGTCGCCGACCCGCATCAACGGAGTTCAGCACAGGACGTCCCGCGTGGTTGCAAGTGGAAGGCTGAGGCGGCTACAGCAGGGGGGCCTCATCGAGCCGCCAAATTATAGCAATGGGACAATTTGCGAGACAACCGCTGCCTGTTCATCCCCGGAAGCCGCAAGTTGCGGTAACGGTTACATTTTTGCGTACCACCCGGGGGACAATGACGTCCGCATGATGCTGCACCGCAGTATTGAACTTTGGTCGCAGGCGAGGAACTTTCGCCGGATGCGCGGGTCCGATCTTTCGACCTGCCTGCAGCATCCTCGTCGGCTCCACCCCGCAGGTCCCACGATGGCCCCGAAGCCCGTCTCCGGGGCCATCTTTTTGCATCGTCGCGACAGCACTGAACCGTGCACATGCCGTGGACCATACGTTCACGGATGGTGGACGGGCCTGTCCCGCACAGTGGTCTTCATTCTGATGAACCACTGCAAGGACTCTTCGATGCGCCCCGTACCCACCCTGCTCGCTCTCTCCCTGCTCGCCGCCGGCGCCTCGTTCGCCACCGCCGCCCACGCCGCCGAAGGCGACGACCGCTTTGCCCTGCGCCTGGGTGCGATGAACATCGACTCGGACAACACGCTCCGCGGCAAGACCAATGTCGCCGGCCAGGACATCGGCTTCTCCGAGGACTTCAAGCTGGGTGGCAAGGAGTGGGAGCCGCGCATTGACGGCATGTTCCGCATCAGCAACCGCCAGCGCCTGCTGTTCAACTATTTCAAGTACGACAAGGATCGCCGCGAGACCCTCGGTCAGGACATCTCCTTCGGTGACGTCAACGTGCCGTCCGGCAGCTTCGTCAAGGGCGAACTGAAGTACCAGGTGGCCAGCCTGGTCTATGACTACTCGGTGGTGGACACCGATACGTTCGACCTCGGTCTGCAGCTGGGTGCCGAGTACGCCAAGGTCAGCACCAAGGCCTACGCCGACCTCGGCACCGTGTACGAAGGCCAGTTCCTCAACGAGAAGACCGACGGCGTGGCGCCGGTGGTCGGTGCGCGATTGAGCTTCACCCCGTCCGAGAAGTGGATGATCACCCTGCAGGGCCAGTACCTCAACACGCGCTGGGGCAGCTTCGATGACTACAAGGGCGATCTGAGCCGCGCCAACGCCATCGTCGATTACCGCTTCACCAAGAACTTCGGTGTGTTCGCCGGCTACGACTGGTTCAAGCTCGATGCGGACAAGAAGGGCAGCGACGGCACCATCGGCCTGAAGCAGGAATTCAAGGGCCCGGTGGCCGGCGTCAGCTTCGTGTTCTGATCCCTCGTCCCTTCCACGCTCTCTCTCTCCTGGCGCGGCCTCCGGAACATCGGGGCCGCGCTTTTTTGTGGCATCGTCGAGCAGAGAAGCAGGTTGGTCGAGCGCGGGGGGAGAGGGGTTTGCGTGCGAATGTCCCCCGGCGCCGGCCTGCGGCCGTCACCTCCTCCTTTACTTCGCACGCAAGCTCCTCTCCCCCCGCGTGTCAGGCATCCGGGCGGCTTTGGCACTGGCTCTTACTATCCGCAAGCCGAGCCGCTGCGCGGGTGGCAGGCGTTTGGACAAAGTAAAGGAGGAGGCGACCGCCACAGGCGGGCGACGGGGGACATTTGTCCAAATGCCTGCCACCCGCGCTGCGGCCCGAACGCTCGCAATGAGAGTGATCGAGGCTCAACAAAAAAACCCCGGCAAATGCCGGGGCTTTTCATTTGGAACGGCGCAGGCGCCTTACTTCTTCTTCGGCATGTACAGATCGGTGATCGTGCCGTCGTAGATTTCCGAGGCCATCGCCACCGATTCGCTCAGCGTCGGGTGCGCATGGATGGTGTGGCCGATGTCTTCGGCTTCGGCACCCATCTCGATCGCCAGGCCGATCTCGGCCAGCAGGTCACCGGCATGCACGCCGACGATCGCGCCGCCGATGATGCGGTGGGTCTCCTCATCGAAGATCAGCTTGGTGAAGCCCTCGGTGCGACCGATGCCGATCGCGCGGCCACTGGCGGCCCACGGGAACTTGGCCACGCCGACCTTCAGGCCCTTGGCCTTGGCTTCGGTCTCGGTGACGCCGACCCAGGCGATTTCCGGGTTGGTGTAGGCCACCGACGGAATCACCCGGGCCACCCACTCCTTCTTGTGGCCAGCGGCCACTTCGGCGGCCAGCTTGCCTTCGTGCGTGGCCTTGTGGGCCAGCATCGGGTTGCCGACGATGTCGCCGATGGCAAAGATGTGCGGCACGTTGGTGCGCATCTGGCGGTCGACCGGGATGAAGCCTCGCTCGGTGACCTGCACGCCGGCCTTCTCGGCATCGATCTTCTTGCCGTTCGGCGAACGCCCGACGGCCACCAGCACACGGTCGAACGTGCCTTGCGCCAGCGCCGGCGACTGGCCTTCCTCGGCCGCTTCGAAGGTCACGGTGATGCCCTTGGCATCGGCGGTGACGCCGGACGCCTTGGTCTTCAGGTGCACGTCGATGCCCTGCTTCTTCAGGCGGTCGGCCAGCGGCTTGACCAGGTCCTTGTCGGCGCCCGGCATCAGCTGGTCCATGAACTCGACCACGGTGACCTTGCTGCCCAGCGCGCTGTACACGGTGGCCATTTCCAGGCCGATGATGCCGCCGCCGACGACCAGCAGCGAGCCCGGCACTTCGGCCAGCTCCAGCGCGTCGGTGGAATCCATCACGCGCTTGTCGTCCCACGGGAAGTTCGGCAGCTTCACCGCCTGCGAACCAGCGGCGATGATGCACTTCTGGAAGCGCAGCAGCTGGGTGCTGCCGTCTGCGGCGGTGATCTCCAGTTCGTTGGCAGAGATGAACCTGCCGACGCCCTGCACGTTGCGGACCTTGCGCTGCTTGGCCATGCCGGCCAGGCCCTTGGTCAGCTGGTTGACAACCTTTTCCTTGTACTGGCGCAGCTTGTCCAGGGTGATGGTCGGCTTGCCGAACTCGACGCCGAAATCGCCGGCGTGGGCCACTTCGTCGATGACCGCGGCGGCGTGCAGCAGCGCCTTGGACGGAATGCAACCGACGTTGAGGCAGACGCCGCCGAGGCTGGCGTAGCGCTCGACCAGCACCGTATCCAGGCCGACGTCGGCGGCGCGGAAGGCGGCGGTGTAGCCGCCCGGGCCGGAGCCCAGCACGACCATTTCGCATTCGATGTCGGCCGGCTTGCCACTGGACAGCGCCGGCTTCGGTGCCACCGGCTCGGCCGGGGCGCGGTGCGAGGGGGTCACCGGCGGCTTGCTGGCCGGAGCGGCCGCAGCCGGAGCCGGCGCAGCGGCCTTGGCCGGGGCATCGGCGGCGCCTTCAGCGTCCAGCACCACGACCACGGCGCCTTCGGACAGGGTGTCGCCCAGCTTGACCTTGATTTCCTTGACCACGCCGGCCGCCGAGGACGGCACTTCCAGGGTGGCCTTGTCCGACTCCAGGGTCACCAGGCCCTGGTCCTTCTTCACCGTGTCGCCGACGGCGACCAACACTTCGATCACCGGCACATCGCTGTAATCGCCGATGTCGGGAACCTTGACTTCAATCGTGGCCATGGTGGTTTTCCTTGTGCCCGGCCGGCATGGCCGGCGGGCTGTCACTGCATCTGTTCACGCGGCCGCGCCAGGGGCAGCGGCCGCACGGTGGGGGCGAAGCGATGCCTTACAGCAGCACGCGGCGCATGTCGGCCAGCACCTGCGACAGGTACGTGGTGAAGCGTGCGGCCAGGGCGCCGTCGATGACGCGGTGGTCGTAGCTCAGCGACAGCGGCAGCATCAGCTTCGGCGCGAATTCCTTGCCATTCCAGACCGGCTGGATGGAGGACTTGGACACGCCCAGGATGGCCACTTCCGGCGCGTTGACGATCGGAGTGAACGCGGTGCCGCCAATGCCGCCCAGCGAGCTGATCGAGAAGCAGCCGCCGCTCATGTCGGCCGGGCCCAGCTTGCCGTCGCGCGCCTTCTTGGCCAGCTCGCCGGTTTCCTGCGCGATCTGCACCACGCCCTTCTTGTCCACGTCGCGGATGACCGGCACGACCAGGCCGTTCGGCGTATCGGCGGCAAAACCGATGTGGAAGTACTTCTTCAGGGTCAGGTTTTCACCGCTGGCATCGAGCGAGGCGTTGAACTCCGGGAACTTCTTCAGCGCCGCGGCGCTGGCCTTGATCAGGAAGGCGAGCATGGTCAGCTTGATGCCGGCCTTCTCGTTCTCCTTGTTCAGTGCCACGCGCAGGCCTTCCAGGTCGGTGATGTCGGCCTGTTCGAACTGGGTGACGTGCGGGATCATCGCCCAGTTGCGGGCCAGGTTCGCGCCGGAGATCTTCTTGATGCGCGACAGCGGCTGGACTTCGGTCTCGCCGAACTTGCTGAAGTCGACCTTCGGCCACGGCAGCAGGTTCAGACCACCACCGGCGGCGACGGCAGCACTACCGGCAGCCGGCGCGCCACCGCTCAGCGCGGCCTTGACGAACTTCTGCACGTCAGCCTTGGTGATGCGGCCGCCCTTCTCGGTGCCGTTGATCTGCAGCAGGTCCACGCCGAGCTCGCGGGCGAACACGCGCACCGCTGGGGTGGCGTACGGCACCTTGGCCGGCAGCACGCCATCGGCGTTGAACTGTACCGGCGGGCTGGACGGGGTGCCGGCCGAGGCGATCTCACGGGCCGCCAGCTTGTCCGGCTGCGCCGGCACAGCGACCGGCTCGACCTTGGTGGCGGTTTCGGCGGCGGCCGGGGCAGCAGCAGCGGCGGCCTTGCTCGGGGCCGGCGCCGCAGCACCCTCGGCCTCGATGATGGCGACCACGGCACCCTGCGACAGGGTGTCGCCCACCTTGACCTTCAGTTCCTTGACCACGCCAGCGACCGAGGACGGCACTTCCATGGTCGCCTTGTCGCTTTCCAGCGTCACCAGGCCCTGGTCCTTCTTGACCGTGTCGCCCACGGCGACCAGCACCTCGATGACCGGGATGTCGGTGTAATCGCCGATGTCCGGCACCAGCGCTTCCACTGCGCCACCGCTGGCGGCCGCAGCGGCCGGCGCAGCAGCGGCCGGGGCCGGCGCGCTCTGGGTGGCGGCAGCCGGGGCAGCGGACTTGGCCGGTGCCGGTGCGGCGGCGGCCGGCGCGGCGGCTTCGCCTTCGGCCACTTCGATCAGCGCCACGACCTTGCCTTCGGACAGGCTGTCGCCGACCTTGACCTTCAGTTCCTTGACCACGCCTGCCACCGAGGACGGCACTTCCATGGTCGCCTTGTCGCTTTCCAGCGTCACCAGGCCCTGGTCCTTCTTGACCGTGTCGCCGACGGCGACAAGCACCTCGATTACCGGGATATCGCTGTAGTCACCGATATCGGGGACAAGTGCTTCCTTGATTTCGGCCATGGGGATAACTCCGGCAATCTGGTGTAGGGAAACGTCTATTGTGCGGCCAGCGGGGTCCAGCGCCAACCGTTACAGGTGTTTTCAGTACGCACGCAGCCGGGACAGGCTGTTGCCCACGGGTCCCGGCCGCGACCAGTCGGTAGCGTATTGTCCGGACGATGTCCGCTTCATGTCGCCAGTGCGTCTGCAACCGGCTGCCAGGCCTGGCGCAGGCGCGGCAACGACCACGCCGCATTGGCCGGGCTGGTCGAGGGCAATGCAACCACCTGTGGCGGGGCCTCCAGCCGCGGCAGCACCCAGCGCTGGAACGCCTGCCATGATGCACCGCCATTGCAGCCGATCAGCGTCAGCTCAGGCAACGTGGCGATCAGTTCCGGCAGTGCATTGGCCACTTCCGTGCCACGCACGATGTCCGCATCCAGGCTGCCTCGACGCTCGCAGCGACCGATCACATCCCACAGACCGATGCCCGCGGCATTCAATGCCTGCAGCCGCGCGGCGTAGGCCAGATCCGCGTCGAAACCACAGATGTCGGCCATCAGCGGCCAGAAGCGGTTGCGCGGATGGGCGTAATAGCGCTGCTCCTGCAGGGACGCCACGCCCGGCATCGAGCCCAGCAGCAGCACCCGGCACTCCACGTTCACCTGCGCTTGCAGGCCAATGCACAACGTTGCTGTGCTCACATCTTCTCCAACTGCATGAATGTCCCCAAGCGCCAGAAACCCCATAAATACAGGCGTTCCGTACCCGTCGCTGAACAAGGAAAACTATTTTTTAACGTGCGTCGGATTCGATTCATGTTGGGGCGACTACGGTGTGCTCGCCCCGCAACCGGGGGCCCAAAACAAGAAACATTAGGAGATACCCCCATGCGCTCCATCCGTATCCTGAGTCTCGCCCTGCTGACCTCCGCCGCCTTCGCGCCGGCCGCTTTCGCCCAGGACAGCAGCAGCACCGACACCGCGTCGGGCAAGCATTTTGCCGTTGTTGGCGGCATCTCGCTGCTGGAACCGAAGAACGACCCGATCTCCGGCGTGAAGAAGACCGATGGTGGCCCGGCGCCGACCGTCAGCTTCAGCTACTACATCAACGACAACTGGGCCGTTGAACTGTGGGGCGCCGCCGACAAGTTCGACAACAAGTTCAAGGGCCCGAACAACGCCCGCCTGGGCTCGGTCGAGCAGCAGCCGGTCGCGCTGAGCGGCCAGTACCACTTCGGCCAGGCTGACAACGTGTTCCGTCCGTTCGTGGGCGTCGGCTACTACCAGTCGAGCTTCAGCAACGAGAAGCTGGGCAACGGCGCTGACACCGACATCCGCTTCAAGGATGCCAAGGGCGTGATCGGCACCGTCGGCGTCGACATGAACATCAACTCCACCTGGTTCGCCCGTGCTGACGCCCGCTACATGCGCGCCCGCCCGGACATCAAGGTTGGCGGCGAGAAGATCGGCGAAGCCAAGATGGATCCGTGGACCGTCGGCTTCGGCATCGGCGCCCGCTTCTGATCCAGGCTGCACCTGCTTCACTGATGTAACGCGACGGGCCCTTCGGGGCCCGTCGTCGTTTCCGTCACCGGCGTTCTGTAGAGTCGGGCCCATGCTCGACTGCCTTTTTTTGTAGAGTCGAGCCAAGCCCCCTATCCCGAGTCGAGCGGCGGGCTCCGCGCGCATTGCGATGCGTTACGTTCAATGGCGCCCACAGTCAATGGTGGCGCGGCTCGGCTACAGACACAGGACGCGGAGACACGATGGACGACGTCGACCTGCTGGTGATCGGTGGCGGCATCAACGGTGCCGGCATCGCCCGTGACGCCAGCGGCCGCGGCCTGCGCGTGCTGCTGTGCGAGCAGCACGACCTTGCCGCGCATACCTCCAGCGCCAGCAGCAAGCTGATCCACGGCGGCCTGCGCTACCTGGAACAGGGCGAGCTCGGGCTGGTGCGCAAGGCGCTGGGCGAACGCGAGGTGGTACGCCGGCAGGCGCCCCATCTGGTCCATCCATTGCGCTTTGTGCTGCCGTGGGAACCCCATCTGCGCCCACGCTGGATGCTACGCGCGGGACTGTGGCTGTATGACCACCTGGGCCGTCGCAGCCCGGCATTTCCCGCCTCGCGCGCCCTGGACCTTCAGCGCGATCCGCTCGGCCCCTGGCTTTCCCCGGATCTGCGGCAGGCCTTCAGCTACGCCGACGCGCAGGTCGATGACGCGCGACTGGTGCTGCTCAACGCCCTGGATGCCGCGCAGCGGGGCGCACAGGTGCGTGTGCGCAGCCGCTGCATCGACCTGCAGCCCTTGCAGGGCCGGTGGCAGGCGGTGCTGGAATCCGCTGATGGCCAGCAGCAGGTGACCGCGCGCGCCGTCGCCAATGCGGCAGGGCCGTGGGCCGGCGGCCTGCTGGAACGGATGGAGGCATGCAGTGGCGGCCCCGCGCTGCGGCTGGTACAAGGCAGCCACATCGTCCTGCGCCGGCCCTGGCCCGATGACAGCGCGTGCCTGCTGCAGCAACCCGATGGACGCGTGGTGTTCCTGTTGCCCTTCGCCCACGACCACCTGCTGGTTGGCACCACCGACACCGACTATCGCGGCGACCCGGCGCGCTGCAGCGTGCTGCCTTCAGAGGTGGCGTACCTGTGCGAAGCGGCCAACCGCTACCTGCATGAACCCATCGCGCCGGAAGATGTGGTCTGGCAGTTCGCCGGTGTCCGCCCGCTGCTGGCCGATCCCGATCCGCGCGCGGCAAGACTCAGCCGCGATTACCGCCTGCAGCTGCAGGTGGACCCGGCACCGGCGCTGCATGTGCTGGGCGGCAAGCTGACCACCTACCGGGTGCTGGCCGAGGAAGCGCTGGAGCTGCTGCGGCCCGCCCTGCCGCAGATGGGAGCGGCGTGGACAGCAGACGGGGACCCGCTGCCAGGCAGCGACTGGGGCGACGCCGCGCAGGCGGGCGCGCATCTGCAGGTATCGGCACCCTGGTTGCCCGCAGGTATCGCGCGACGCTGGGCCGGGGCCTATGGCAGTCGAAGCGCGGAACTGCTGCAGGGTGTACGGGGCCTGCACGATCTTGGCGAGGCGTTTGGCGGCGGCCTGCATGCCCGGGAAGTGGCCTTTCTACGCGAGCATGAGTGGGCGCGCACTGCCGAGGACGTGCTGTGGCGAAGGAGCAAGCTGGGGTTGCAGCTAAACGCTGCGCAGGTGACACGGCTGCAGGCGTGGATCGAACACTCCACTCTGTAGAGCCGAGCCATGCTCGGCTGCGTTGTGCAAATGCAGCCGAGCATGGCTCGGCTCTACAGAGAGAAAGGTAAGTTACCCTGACTGCTCTACCGGAGACGCTGCATGACGCCCCGCTACGTGCTGGCCATCGACCAGGGCACCACCAGTTCGCGCGCGATCCTGTTCGACCGTGCCGGCGACATCATCGGCAGCGCGCAGCGCGAGTTCGCGCAGATCTTCCCGCAACCCGGCTGGGTCGAGCATGACCCGCGCGAGATCCTCACCAGCGTCTATGCCACGCTGACCGAACTGCTCAGTCGCGGGCAGATCGACCCGCGCCATATCGCCGCACTGGGCATCACCAACCAGCGCGAAACCACCGTGGTCTGGGACCGTGCCACCGGCCAGCCGATCCACAACGCCATCGTCTGGCAATCGCGGCAGAGCCACGCCATCTGTGAACGACTGAAGTCCGAAGGCCATGAAGCGCTGATCCGCGAGCGGACCGGCCTGCTGATTGATGCCTATTTTTCTGCGACCAAGGTGCGCTGGATCCTCGACCACGTGGAAGGTGCGCAGCAGCGCGCCGAACGTGGCGAGCTGCTGTTTGGCACCATCGACAGCTGGCTGGTGTGGAACCTCAGCGGCGGCCAGGCGCATGTGACCGACTACAGCAACGCGGCGCGCACGCTGTTGTTCAACATCCACACGCTGGACTGGGATGACGATCTGCTGGCCCTGCTCGACATCCCGCGCGCGATGCTGCCGCAGGTGCGCGACTCCAGTGCGGTGTACGCACACACCCGGCCGCAGTTCTTCTTCGACCACCCGATCCCGATCGCCGGCATCGCCGGTGACCAGCAGGCGGCACTGTTCGGCCAGGCCTGTTTCCAGCCGGGCATGGTCAAGAACACCTATGGCACCGGTTGCTTCATGTTGATGCATACCGGCGCGCAGGCGGTACGGTCGCGCAACGGCCTGCTGACCACCATTGCCTGGGGCCTGGACGGGCGCGTGGAGTATGCGCTGGAAGGGTCGATCTTCATCGCCGGCTCGGTGGTGCAGTGGCTGCGCGACGGACTGCGCATGATCGAACGCGCCAGCGACAGCCAGGCACTGGCCGCGCAGGTGCCCGACAGCGGCGGCGCCTATCTGGTGCCGGCGTTTGTCGGCCTGGGTGCGCCCTATTGGCGCAGTGATGTGCGCGGTGCGATGTTTGGCTTGACCCGTGGCACGGGCAAGGCGCATTTCGTGCGCGCCGCGCTGGAAGCGATGGCCTACCAGACGCGCGACGTGCTCGATGCCATGCAGTCCGATGCGGGCATCGCACTGACCGAGCTGCGCGCTGATGGCGGTGCGATCGGCAACGACTTCCTGGCCGGCTTCCAGGCAGACATCCTCGGTGTGCCGCTGCTGCGGCCGCGGTTGACCGAAACCACCGCGCTCGGTGCGGCCTATCTGGCCGGCCTGGCCGTCGGGTTCTGGTCAAGCCGCGAACAGATCGCTGCACAGTGGGGCCTGGACCGGCGCTTCGAGCCACAGATGGAGGTGTCGCGGCGCAAGAAGCTGTATGCGGGATGGCAGCAGGCGGTTGCCGCCACCCTCGCCTTCCACGTCGATTGAAACTGCAATGCCCTGCCCTGCTGCGGCACGTGGAGTGACACGGAAGAGCCGAGCGATGCTCGGCTGCCGTTGGTGAAATGCCGGAAACAGCAGAGCCGAGCGTGGGCTCGGCTCTACAGGGCAGGCAGTGTCGACCAAGGTCGACACCCACCATTCAAATCAACAGATCAGCCGCAATCAGAACGCCGGCAGCACCGCGCCCTTGTACTTGCTCTCGATGAAGGCCTTCACCTGCGGGCTGGTCAGGGCCTTGGCCAGCTTCTGCACACGGGCGTCGTCCTTGTTGTCCGGGCGCGCGACCAGGAAGTTCACGTACGGCGAATCCTTGCTCTCGATCGCCAGCGCATCCTTGGTCGGGTTGAGGCCGGCGTCCAGCGCATAGTTGGTGTTGATCAGGGCCAGATCGACCTGGTCCAGCACGCGCGGCAGCATCGCCGAGTCCAGCTCGCGGAACCTCAGGTTCTTCGGGTTGGCGGTGATGTCACGCTGGGTCGACAGCGCGTTGGCCGGGTCCTTCAGCTCGATCACGCCGGCCTTGTGCAGCAGGATCAGCGCGCGGCTGTTGTTGCTCGGATCGTTCGGGATCACCACGTCGGCACCGTCGCGCAGCTCGGCCAGCGACTTGACCTTGCGCGAGTACGCACCGAACGGCTCGATGTGCACGCCGATCACCTTCACCAGGTCGGTCTTGCGGTCGCGGTTGTAGGCATCCAGGTACGGCTCGGTCTGGAAGTAGTTGGCGTCCACCTGCTTTTGCACCAGCTGGTCGTTGGGCTGCACGTAGTCGTTGAATACGCGCACGTCCAGGTCCACGCCTTCCTGCTTGAGGATCGGCTTGACCACCTCGAGGATCTCGGCATGCGGCACGGCCGTGGCGGCCACCACCAGCTTCTGCGAGGGCTCGCCGGACTTGCCGCAGGCGGTCAGGGCCAGCGCAGCGGCGAGCAGGGACAGCAACAGGGTCTTCTTCATGGGGGACGGGGTTCTCGGGGGGAGTGTCAGGATTTTTCGTAGTTGCTCAGGGCCAGCTCAAGCAGCGCCTTGGCCTGCTCGCGCAGCATGATCGGCTCGATGATCTCGGCATCCGAACCATAGTGCAGCACGTCCATCAGCAACTCTCGCGAGACGCTGTACGGCACCTTCAGTTCGTAGCGGCCATCGGCCAGGAAACGACCCTGCTGCTTGGAATGCCAGTGCTCGTCGGCCACCCAGCGCGCAGCCTTGGCGCTGAACAGGATGGTCGCCCAGCCCTTCGGCGCACCCGAAAAAATGCCATAGCTGGCGCCGAGCTGCTCGTCCAGCTCGCTGTCGGCGACATCGCGGGCGGCACTGTCGATTACCCGTGCCTTGTGGATGCGGTCCACCGCGAAACTGCGCAGCGCCTCGCGGTCATGGTCCCAGGCATCCAGGTACCAGTTGTCGCGATAATGGGTCAGGCGCTGCGGCGAGACGGTGCGCTTGGTCGGCTCGTCGGTGGAGCGGGCGCGGTACTCGAACGCCAGCTGACGGCGCTCCAGCACCGCCGAGGCCACGCTGCGGAAGCTGCCTTCATCGAACTTGCGGCCACGGTGCGGAATCACCCGCACGCGGTCGACCGGCCAGCTGGAGACACCGGCCTGGGCTGCCAACAGGCTCTCGATGCGCTGCTGCAGCGGGGCCAGCACCGACGACAGCACGCCGCCGCCGGTACGCGCCAGCAGGTGCTGCGAGGCCAGCAGGGCATGCAGCTCCTCCGAGCTGAGCCACAGGCCGGGCAGCTCGAAGCGATCGCTCTCGTCGGCCTGGTAGCGGAAGCCGGCCTCGCCGTCGCCCTCGATCGGTGCCATCAGCGCATCGCGCAGGAAGGCCAGGTCGCGGTAGACGGTGGCACGGGAACAACCGAGCTTGTCCTGCAGGGTCGCCACCGTCACCGGATAGCGCGCGGACTTGAGCAGACGATGCAGGGCGGTGATGCGTTCGTATCGGTCCATACCCCCGATTATGTCCGAGTCGCGGGTCTTGTGTGGGACGTTTAGGCTATCGTGGTCGCCCCCACCCCATGGAATGCCCGATGCGCCGGTTGCCTGCCCTGTCCCTGCTGGCCTGCCTGCTGCTGGCCGCCTGCGATCGCGCGCCGGCGCCGGCGGGCACCGAGGCCCCGGTACCCGCCGCCGATCCGGCACAGGCGGTGCTGGGTGCCAGCCAGCGTTTCGCCGCCCTGCGCAGCTTCCACGCCGAACTGGAAGTGCTGGGCGCGCCGCAGCGGGTACGCAGCGCCATGGACTTCGTTGCACCCGACCGTTTCCGGGTGGAGACCCCGGCCGGGCCGCAGACCATCATCGGCGACACCCTGTTCCTGCAGGCCGACGGTGCGATCCGCCAGGTGCCGGCCCCGCCCGGCCTGCTCGAGCAGTGGCGCAACCCGCTGCCGGCCGACGCCCTGCCCGCCGACCTGAAGGCCGAAGATCTCGGCAGCCAGGCGCTGGACGGGGTCGAGACCCGTCACTACCGGCTGCGCGGCAACCAGCCCGGCGAACGCCTGGAGTACTGGGTGGATGCCCAGGGCCTGCCACGCCAGATCGTGCGCAGCGGCAGCAGCAATGGCCGCAGCTTCCAGCTGCGCCTGCGCTATTCGCGCTTCAACGACCCCGCATTGCGTGTCGATCTGCCCTGAATAGGCGATCGCGGCAACGTTCGCTGAAGCACGCTTTGGATCGATTCGGACCGCCATCACGCTTCCAGTATCATCACCGGCTGTTAACCGTTCCGGAGAAGCCTCGATGTCCCTGCGCGTGTCCCTGCTGATCCCCCTGCTGCTGTGTGCGCCGCTCGCATACGCGCAGGATGCCTCCGAACTGGCGGCGATGTCCTCGCCGTGGAGCGGCAGCGGCGGCGAGCTCGGCTTTGCCTCGGCACGCGGCAACAGCAGCACCGAGAGCTTCAACGGCCGCCTGCGCCTGCGCTACACCGACGGCGACTGGGTGCACAGCATGGACCTGTTCGGCCTGCGCTCCAGCTCCAAGGTGACCGAGACCAACGACGACGGCACCACCACCCGCCGCAGCAACACCACTGCCAACCGCTACACCGGCAGTGCGGGCAGCGCGCTGCAGCTGGGCGAGCACCGCCAGCTGACGGCCACGGTGCGTACCGAGCGCGACGACTTCGCCACCTACGACCGCCAGAGCTCGTTCGGTCTGGGTTACGGCACCCGCCTGTGGAACACCGAGCGCTTCTATTTCGACGCGCAGATCGGCCCCGGCGTGCGCCGTACCCACAGCACCGAGGATGACCGCACCCGTACCGGCATGATCGGCCGCGGCCAGTTCGACCTGAAATACTCGCTGACCGACAACACCGACCTGGTGAACACGCTGCTGGTCGAGTCCGGTTCGTACAACACCTTCGGCCAGAACGACTTCGGTGTCTCGGTGAGCATGAACGAGCACCTGGCGCTGAAGGCCGGCTGGCAGGCGCGTTACAACAGCGACGTCGCTGTGGACAAGCGCAAGACCGATACGCTGACCACGATGAACGTGGTCTACAAGTTCAAATAAGAAACGGGCGCCAAGGCGCCCGTTCTTCATTTCGGTAGTGCCGGCACTACCTGCGATGGCTCAGACGTTCAGCAGTTCGCCAGCACCACCGTCCAGCAGCAGCTTCGCCACCCGCTGGCCCAGCGCTTCCGGATCACGGGCCGGGCCCACCGCTTCGGCACGCACGGCGCGGCCATCACTGGCGCTGCCGACCAGGCCCTGCAGGTGCAGGTCGTCGCCCTGCCACTGCGCGATCGCCGCCACCGGCACGTGGCAGCTGCCATGCAGCGCGCGGTTCATGGCCCGCTCGGCTTCCACGCAGGCGCGCGTGGCGGCGTCATCAAGCGTGGCGAACAGCGCCATCAGGCGCGTGTTGCCTCCGTCGCACTCTACCGCCACCGCGCCCTGCGCTGGCGCCGGCAGCCACTGCGGCGGTTGCAGGCGCGCGACGATGCGCTCGCCCAGGCCCAGGCGCTCGAGGCCGGCCACCGCCAGCACGATGGCGTCGTAGCCGCCGTTGTCGAGCTTGGCCAGGCGGGTGTTGACGTTGCCACGCAGGTCCAGCAGCTCCAGGTCCGGGCGCAGCGCGCGCAGCTGGGCCTGGCGGCGCAGCGACGAGGTGCCGACCCGCGCGCCGATCGGCAGCGCGTCCAGCGAGGCGTACAGGTTGGAGACGAAACCATCGGCCGGGTCGTGCCGGGTCAGCATCGCCGGCAGCGCGAAGGGCGCGTCCAGTTCCATCGGCACATCCTTCAGCGAGTGCACGGCGCAGTCGGCCTCACCCCGCAGCATGGCCAGCTCCAGTTCCTTCAGGAACAGGCCCTTGCCACCGATGGCGGCCAGCGAGCGGTCCAGCACCTCGTCACCGCGGGTGCTCATCGGCACCAGTTCCACGTGCAGGCCGGGGTGGGCCTGGCGCAGGCGGTCGGCGACGTGTTCGCTCTGCCAGAGGGCGAGCGGGCTCTTGCGGGTAGCGATGCGGACAGTTTCCATACGGTCATTATCGCGCCTTCTGCGCGGATACGGCCAACGGCGGAGCCCCTCGTGGCTGGTGCATCGGCTGGATCTATCGCGCTTGGCCGGGCGGGGTGGGTTCGCGGGGGACGCCGTGAATCCGTCCATGGAGGCTTGGCCGCGGCATCCATGCCGCGGACACCCCCGCGCCCCCACCCCGCCCGACCTCTGACAGTTTCCGTGTGCGCCAGCCACGGAAGATCAAAAGAAAAAAGAAAAAAGAAAAAGCAAAGGCAACAGCCGGCGGCTTCCGGGGTCAGATCCCTTTTCCGCAGGAAAAGGGATCTGACCCCTCTTCCCCACCCGATAACAACAATGCCTTTGCCGTCCGTCACCGGGAAATTCGCGAGGGTGAGGCGGGATGGGCGGCGGGACCGTTGGCGCCATGGGCCCGAGGCATGCCTCGGGCGGGTTGGGCAGGACGCCCAACCCCGGTCTTGCCGTGTGCGCAGGACAGCGCACACGAGCAAGGCGCCATCGAGCTTACATGGATGTACTTGCAGCGTGTCCCGCCGCCCCACCCCGGCCCAACCCAGCACGTAGAAACAACGAGCCATGACCCGCTGTTGCTGTTGCTGTTGCTGTTGATTTCACAGCAGTCGCGGCCGCAGGCCGCGCGGAACTCTCACAAGTGCCGCAGTTCCTGCTTCAGCGTCGCCACGCACCGGCGGCTGACTTCCAGCGGCTGCTTGCCATGCCGCAACACCGCCTGCACCTGCCCGCCCGAGCCCCGACGCAGCTCCACCAGCTCGTGGCGCGCCACCAGGCAGTTGCGATGGATGCGGATGAAACGGCTGGCGAACTCTTCTTCCAGCGACTTCAGCGATTCCTCGATCAGGTCCTCGCCGCGCGCGTGGTGCACCACCACGTACTTCTCCTCGGCCTGCAGGTAGTGGATATCGTCCAGCGGAATCAGGCGCAGGCTGCCGCGCAGGCGTGCGCACAGCACGCTGCGTGCCTGCTGCCCGCTGTGCTCCTGCGGCCGGCCATCGCGGCCGGCCAGGAACGTGCGCGCACGTGCGATCGCCGCCGCCAACCGTTCGGCACGCACTGGCTTCATCAGGTAGTCGATCGCTGCAGCCTCGAACGCCGACAGCGCATGCGCATCGTAGGCGGTGCAGAACACCACCGCAGGCCGAGGTTCGAAGCTGGCCAGGTGGCGGGCCGCTTCCAGGCCATCCAGCCCGGGCATCGCGATATCCAGCAGGACCAGGTCCGGCTGCAGCTCCGCGCACGCGTGCAGGGCCTGCTCACCGTTGCCGGCCTCGGCCACCACGTCCACGCCGTCCTGTGCCGCCAACAGGCTGCGCAGGCGCTCGCGCGCCAGCGGTTCGTCGTCGGCGATGACTACCCTCACGATCGTTCCCTCACTGGATCGGCACTGTCACCTGGCAGGCATAGTAGCCCTCGCTCCAGCCAGCCGTCATCCGCGCGGTGCTGCCGAAGCGCCAGGCCAGCCGATGGCCGATGCTGTGCTGGGCATGACCGGCGCCGCGTGCCAGCGCCAGCCCCGGCGCCTGCGGATCGGGTGCCGGGTTGCGTACGCGGATCTGCAGTTCATTGCCCTCGCGCGCCAGCTGCAGTTCGATGGTGCCGCCGTCGGGCAGGCGCGAGATGCCATGCAGCACGGCATTTTCCACCAGCGGCTGCAGTACCAGCCTTGGCAAGGGCAGGTCCCATGGCAGCGGCTCGTCGCGCTGCCAACGCACCTGCAGGCGTTCACCCAGGCGCAGCGATTCGATCGACAGGTAGCGCTCGGCCAGCTCGCATTCGTCGCGAAGGGTGGAATCGCCCTCGCCCGCCCCCAGCGCGGCACGGAACAGATCGGACAGGTCCAGCACCGCGCGCTCGGCGACTGCCGGGTCACGATGCAGCAGGCTGGCGATCAGGTTCATGCTGTTGAACAGGAAATGCGGGCGGATACGCGCCTGCAGCGCGTCGGCCTGCGCGCGCGCGTTGGCCTGCACCTGCGCGGCCCAGCGATCGCTTACGTAGAAGTAGCGCAGCGCCAGCGCGGCGATCAGCGCCGTGGTTGCCGCGCTGCCGAGGGTGAAACGCCAGAAGCTGATGCCGCTGGCGAAGCTGTCGCCCAGCACCGCGTACAGCGCGTGCACGATGCCGGCGCAGACCACCGCGATCAGGGTTGCCAGCACGGTCGCCGCAATGGCGCCCAGCACCGGCGGCAGCCGCGACAGGGTCTGCCGCAGCAGGCAAAGGCTGGCGGTCACCGCCAGCGCCAGCCACAGCGCGAATCCGCTGGCCGACAGCAGTTCGCCGAAGGTCCAGTGACGGCTGCCGTCCGGCGCCAGCGCCAGTACCACCACCACCAGCTCGGCCAGGCCGAGCATCGCCGCCAGCCGTGGCAGGCGGCACAGTTCCGGCATCCACGGCGATGTGCTGGCCGGCGACATGGCTCAGGCGGCGCCCAGGCGTTCCTGCAGCCAGTCACCCAGTGCCTGGATCTCCTCGGCACAGACCTGGTGGGCCATCGGGTAACTGTGCCACGCCACATCCAGGCCCAGCGTACGCAGCGCCTGCGCGCTGTGCGCTGCGACGGCCTGCGGGATCACCGGGTCGCCACTGCCATGGGCCATGAACACCGGCACCTGCACCGCGCCGTCAACACGCGTGGCGCTGTCGGCTTCGGGCAGATAGGTGGACAGCGCGATCAGGCCGGCCAGCGGCGCGGTACGCGAGAGCGCGGCCGTCAGGATGATCGCCCCACCCTGCGAGAAGCCTGCCAGGAAGATCTTCTCCGGCGCGATGCCGCGCTCGATCTCGCGCGCGATCAGTGCGTCCAGCTGCACCACCGATTCCTGCACGCCGGCCATGTCGGCGCGCGAACGGAAGTCCATGCCCACGATGTCGTACCAGCCGCGCATCGGCACGCCGTTGTTGATCGTGATCGGCCGCACGGGTGCGTGCGGGAACACGAAGCGCAGCGCCGGCCAGTGCGGCCGCACCAGTTCCGGCACGATCGGCGCGAAATCATGGCCGTCGGCGCCGAGGCCGTGCAACCAGATCACCGACCACTGCGGCGAGGCGCCGGTTTCCTGTTCCACCGTTTGCAGCATGATGCGGCTCCTTCAAGTTCGAGCCGCATTATGCCGCTGGCGCGGGGCAATCAGTACAGCGGCGGTTGCTCGGCCGCTTCCCGCCGCAGCTGCGCGGCGCGTACCAGCACCGGTGGCGGGATGTTCTCTTCGGGGATATCGAGCAGGCCGAGGCGATGCAGGAAAGCACCGGGGCCGCGCGAGGAGGTCAGCGCCACCACCGGAACGGCCAGAACCATGCCGATCACCACCGGCGCCATCCAGGCCGCCAGCGACGGCGATACCGCCCAGGCCAGCACGCCCATGAAGGCGCCGAACACACCCAGGCCACCGTAGCCACGGATCAACGCCATCCACGAGATGCCGCCGTCGTCACGCTGCTGCGCGTCCCAGCCGGAATCGCGCCCGGACAACACTTCGGCCACGCCGCGTGACTGCACGTACATCACCACCGGCGCCATCAGCGCGGCCAGCACGGTTTCCACCAGCATCGATACGAAGGCACGGATCGGACCGCCACAACCGCGGCGGTCGACCGGGTCCAGCAGCATTGCCAGGTAGCCGAGCACCTTGGGCAGCAGCAGCACCGCCATGGTGGCGGCGAACAGGCGCACCACCTGCTCTTCATCCTGTGCGCGCCAGTACACGCTGGGCGACAGGTGCAGCAGGGCGTTGAAATCGATGCCTTCCTGGAACAGCGGGATGGCGATGCCGATCAGCATCAGCATCGCCCACATCGGTGCGGTGAAATAGTGGCCGATGCCGATCAGCATGTGCGTGCGGCTGATCCAGTGCAGCCCGCGGCTGCCGACCACCTTGCCGTGCTGCAGGTTGCCCTGGCACCAGCGACGGTCGCGCACCAGCAGGTCGGTCAGCGTCGGCGGGCCTTCCTCGTAACTGCCACCGAGGTAGGGCACCATGTGCGCGGCCCAGCCGCCACGACGCATCAGCGCCGCTTCGACGAAATCGTGGCTGAGCACGTGGCCGCCGAACGGCTTGCGCCCCGGCAGCGCCGGCAGGCCGGCGTGGTCGGCGAAGGCGCGGGTGCGAATGATGGCGTTGTGGCCCCAGTAGTTGCTCTCGGCGCCGTGCCACCAGGCCACGCCGCGGGCGATCACCGGCCCGTACACGCGGCCACCGAACTGCTGCATGCGCGCGAACAGGGTGCGGCCGCCGATCACCGACGGCAGGGTCTGGATCAGTCCGACGTCGGCGTTGTGTTCCATGCCGGCCACCAGGCGCACGATGCTGTCGCCGGTCATCAGGCTGTCGGCGTCAAGGATCAGCATCTGCGGGTAGGCACCGCCGAAGCGGCGGACCCAGTCGGCGATGTTGCCGGCCTTGCGCCCGCTGTTGTCACCACGGCGACGATAGAACAGGCGCGTCTGCCCCTCCGGCACACGCTCGCGCAGCTCGGCGAACACCTGTTCCTCGGCAGCGGCGATGTCCTCGCGGCGGGTGTCGCTGAGCACGAAGAAGTCGAAGCGGTCGAGCTGGCCGGTGGCCGCCACCGACTCGTAGATCGCCTGCAGGCCCGCCAGCAGGCGGCGCGGGTCTTCGTTGTAGGTCGGCATCAACAGCGCGGTACGGCTGTGCACGGCCGGCAACGGTTTGTCCGGGTCGATGCCCAGGCGATAGCCCCGGTCGAACACAGCGGTCAGGAAGCCGGCCAGGGCGCTGGCAAAGGAGAGCGCGATCCAGGCAAACAGGCCGACGAACAGCACCAGCAGGCAGGCTTCGAGCACGCTGATGCCATTGGCCGACAGCACCCGCCACATCATCCGCGTAGCCACGGCGGTCATGCCGAGCGTGCCACCAAACAGGTACAGCCGGCGCAGGCCGATCAGGCGCGGCGAGGTGCGATGCCGCCGGACCTTCAGTGCGCCTTCGCGCAGGGTCTGTTCGGGCATCGGCAATGGCGATTCAGCGGGTAGCAGCGCCCAGCCGGCATCGAGCCGGGGCGTTCCTGCTTCCGCATGGATGGTCTGCACCCCCATCGTCGCTTACTCCGCGCCGTCGGCACGGCCGGCCATCCCGGCCGGGCTGCATGCACCAAGGTTCCCGGCGCGCTTTCCCGGCGCCCGCACTTGTCCTGGCTGTGTCGGCCTCACGCCGCACAGTCGATGTCTGTCACTACCGGAACCCACACGATCTCCAACGGGGCGGAATCGAAAATGCGGCCCAGTCTAGGGCCCAGAATGTAAGCCGGGTGCGAAGGTCTACACCGGGATTTGTCCCCATTCAGCAAATAGCAGGCGATCACGCCAGGGCGTGGCCAGATGTCACTGCATCGCCCCCGGTACTGGATCGTAACAAACGCGAACGGTTATCATTTAATCAACCAGGCAGGTCACCGTCTTCCGCGCGGCCGCGACCCACCCAGCTGCGCCGGTCCAGACCGCGCACCCGACGACCCACGGAAGGGGGGGCTGCCTGCTGTCTGCCTGCGCCTGCTGCTTCCACCGGGTCACCCCACCTCCCATGGAAGCCGTCATGTCCCTGTCGTCCCGTTCCCGTTCCGCGCGCCTGCCGCGCACCCGCCTGGCCACCGCCTGCCTGCTGGCCCTGCCCGGCCTGGCCGCCGCAGAGGCCGCCGCCGATGCCTCCACCAAGGACCTGGATACCGTGGTGGTCACGGCTTCAGGCAGCCAGCAGTGGATCAAGGATGCCCCGGCCAGCATCAGCGTGATCACTCGTGAGGACATCGAGCGCCAGCCGGTACCGGACCTGGCCGCCCTGCTCAGCCGCGTACCGGGCGTGACCGGCGGCCTCAGCGCCGTCGGCGAGCAGTCCAAGATCAAGCTGCGTGGCATGCCGTCCAACTACACGCTGGTGCTGGTGGACGGCAAGCGCATGGGCAGCTCGGCCTCGACCAACTATCGCCCCGACCTCGGCCGCCAGGACCTGAACTGGATCTCGCCGGACCAGATCGAGCGCATCGAAGTGGTGCGCGGGCCGATGTCGTCGCTGTATGGCTCCGATGCGATGGGCGGGGTGATCAACATCATCACCCGGCGCATCGGCGACGAATGGAACGGCAGCGCCACCCACAGCTACACCCGCCCGGCTGACGGCAAGCGCGGCGATACCCAGCAGATCGGCGCCACGTTCTCCGGGCCGCTGGGCGAACGCTTCGGCCTGCGCATCGGTGCCAACAGCATGCGCCGCGATTCGGACCGCTCCAACGGCGGTGTCTCCGGCAATGCCTACGCGGGCGAAAAGGACCGCAATGTCGATGCGCTGCTGCAGTGGAAGCTGAGCGACGCACAGGAACTGTCGCTGGAAGCCGGGCACGGCGTGCAGCAGGCCTTCATCGATGCGTCGCTGGAAAAGCAGGACGAAGGTGCCTGGGGTGCCAGTGAGCTCAAGCGCAGCTCGCTGGCGCTCAACCACGATGGCAAGTGGCGCTTCGGCAATTCGAAGATCAGTGCGTACTGGACCGAGTACAGGAACGACATCGGTGCTGCCGGCCGTTCCGAAGCCACCGATACGATCATCGAGGGCAGCCTGACCACGCCGTTCACCCTCGGCGTTGAACACCAGTTCGCCGTAGGCGGCCAATGGAAGCGGCAGGAGCTGACCAACACCGACACCATCGGCCGCGCGCCGATCGACTATGCCGGCAACGCGGTCAGCGGCTCCACTCTGGACGTGGACACCTGGGCGCTGTTTGCCGAGGACGAGCTGAAACTGCACCGCACCCTGGCCCTGACCGTGGGCGCGCGCCTGGACCATCACGAGCAGTTTGGCGGCCACGTCAGCCCGCGTGCGTACCTGGTCTGGCACCCTGCCGAACAGTGGACGATCCGCGGTGGCGTCTCCAAGGGCTTCCGTGCGCCCAGCCTGACCGAGAACTCGGCCAGTGCCGCTACCCAGTCCGGGGGCCGCGGCTGCACCTCGCTGATTCCGCTGGGCTACACCCGTGGCGGGTGCTACATGGCCGGCAACCCGGACCTGGATCCGGAGACCAGCACCAACCGCGAGATCGGCATCAGCTTCGACAATGACCTGATCGATGTCGGCGTGACCTATTTCCACACCGACTTCCGGAACAAGATCGAGTACGCACCGCTGGGCCGGTTCAACGGCATCTGGTGGACGCGCATGAACAACGTACAGCGCGCGCGCACCCGCGGCATGGAAGGCAACCTCAACGTCCGCTTCGGCGAGCAGTGGCGCTGGCGCACCTCGGCGACCTGGATGAAGGAAGCCAGGAACCTGACCACCGGCCGCAACCTGATCGATACGCCGGAGTTCTCCGGCTATTCGTCGCTGGACTGGGCGCCCAGCACGGTGTTTTCCGGCAGCCTGTCGGCGCAGTACACCGGCAGGCAGACCGGCACCGCCACGACGTTCCTCAAGGCCTATACCCTGTATGACCTGACCGCGGCATGGAACGTCAACCAAGTGCTGACCCTGCGCGGTGGCGTCAGCAACCTGGCCGACAAGAAGCTGTATGCGGAAGGCTCCACCGACTACTTCGTCGCCGGGCGCAGCTACTTCCTGAGCATGACCGCGCGGTTCTGACCGGCGGCACGCGCCGTGATCGCGCTGGCGACATGCCAGCGCGATCGACGGTGTTGCGGGTTACTCGCTTTCCAGCGCGGCCGGTGCCGCATCCCGCGTGGCGGCCGTGCGCGCACGGTCCATCGCCACCGCCAGTTGCTGGCGTGCGAGCAGTTGTTGTGCCTGCACCACTTCAGGTGTCGGCAGGAGCACCGGTCCCGGTGCGTTTTCCGGTGTAGCAGGTGTGGTCATGCAACCTCCATGGACATCCCGCCGCCGCACGGGTTCAGCCAGGGCGGCAGCGGAACTGCGCACCCTATCCTAAAAACAAGGCGGGTGGGTGACGGCGCGGCGCTTGGCCGCAGGCGCGGGAACAAGGCAGGCGTCACATTCTTGACGCTAGCGCTTGGATCCTGAATAGGACTTGTCCTATCATGAAAACGTTTTCTCACAGGGATGTATCCCAATGAATACCACTGACCTGTCCCAGTTCAGCCCGAAGTGGCAGTTCCGCTTCAACTTCTTCCGCCAGCACGGCGCCCCCAAGAACCCCGGCTTCAAGCAGGCCTGGAAGGCACTGTCCTTTGGTGACCGCCTGAAGATCAACCTGAACTTCTTCGCGTTGTTCTTCGGTGCCATCTACCTGCTGATTCTCGGCATGTGGCGCAAGGCACTGGTGGTGATCGGCATCAACATCGCGCTGGCCATCGTCACCATGTTCCTGCCGGATGTCGTCGGGCGCATGCTGTTCATCGCCATGAACCTGCTGGTCGCCTCCAGCACCAACTACAGCTACTACCTGGAAAAGGTGGAAGGACGCGCCAGCTGGAATCCGTTTGAAGGAATGTTCTGAGCCATCAGACCTGCGCAGGATGCGCGGCAAGGATGCATCCGACGCCCGGCAGCCGCCGGGCGTCTTCGTTTCCGGCATCAGGCCGCGCGGCGGGCCATGCCCTCCGGCTCGGCCTGCAGGCGGAAGCGCGACACCGCCACTGCCAGCTGCTCGGCCTGCTCCTCCATCGCACGGGCGGCGGCACTGGCTTCCTCCACCAGCGCGGCGTTCTGCTGGGTGGTTTCGTCCATCTGCACCACGGTCTGGTTGACCTGCTCGATGCCGGCCGACTGTTCGCGCGACGCGGCCGAGATCTCGGCCATGATTTCGTTGACCCGGCCGACCTGACCGACGATGTCCTGCATGGTGCGCCCCGCACCGTGCACCAGCTGCGCACCGGCACCGACCTGGGCCACCGAGGCGTCGATCAGCTCCTTGATCTCCTTGGCAGCACCCGCCGAGCGCTGCGCCAGCGCCCGCACTTCACTGGCCACCACTGCGAAGCCACGGCCCTGTTCACCGGCGCGCGCCGCTTCCACTGCGGCGTTCAACGCCAGGATGTTGGTCTGGAACGCAATGCCATCGATCACCGAGATGATCTCGGCGATGCGCTGCGAAGACGCCTCGATCTGCTCCATGGTGTGCACCACCTGGCTGACCACCCGGCCGCCTTCGCTGGCCACGCTGGCTGCGGAACCGGCCAGCGTGTTTGCCTGCAGCGCATGGTCGGCGTTCTGGCGCACGGTGGAGGTCAGTTCTTCCATCGACGCGGCGGTTTCTTCCAGGTTGGCGGCCTGCTGTTCGGTGCGGCGCGACAGGTCGCTGTTGCCGGCGGCGATCTCACCGGCGGCCAGGCGTATGCTGGCCGCCGACTGCTGGATCTGGCCGACGATCTGGGTCAGCTGCTGCACGGTGCTGTTGGCATCGTCGCGCATCACCGCAAACACGCCGTGGAAGTCGCCCTGCATGCGCGCACTGAGGTCACCGGCGGCGATCGCGCGCAGCAGCGTCGACAGTGCCGCCAGGTTGTGGTCGCTGACCTGCATCATTGTGTTCAGGGTCTCCACCATGCGGCGGAAATCATGCTCGAAGCGCAGTGCATCACCGCGCACGGCGAAGTCACCGGCGGCGGCGGCGGCGGCCAGTTGCTGAATCTGCTCGTTGATCGCGGCCAGGTTGCGCTTGGTGGTCGCCATTGCGGCAGTGAACACCGCCTTCTCGCCCGGCAGTACTTCCATGTCCACGCTGAGGTCGCCCACGGCATAGCGCTGCATCACTTCAACCAGGCGCTGGGTGACCGCATTGCTGGAGGCCACCAGCTGGTTGCTGTCGGCCACCATGCGGCCGTACTCGCCCGGGAAGGCCGCAGCATCCATGCGATAGCTGAGTTCACCGGCATCGTGGCGGCGCGCCATTTCGGCCTGCGCAGCCATCACCGACTGCAGCTGCCCACGCATGCCCTGCATTGCGTCCAGCAGGCGCCCCACTTCGTCGTTGCTGCGCGCCGGCAGCGTGCTGTCCAGCTTGCCGGCGGCGACATCGCCGGCCACGCGCACCGCTTCGGCCAACGGGCGGATCGCCAGGCGGCGCAGCAGCACGTAGACGCCCGCGCTGAGGGTCAGCGCGGCGATTACGCCGACCAGCAGGGTCAGCCACAGCAGCTGGCGTGCCTCAGACACGATCACCGCATGCGGCATCACCACGCCCAGCGCGAAGCGTTGCGGGGCGTCGCCCACGCGCAGCGGCACATACACGCGTACGTTGCCGGCCGCGTCGGGGCTGAAGGCCTCGAACGGACGGTCGGCGGCGATGTCGGCCAGCATGCTGCGGGTCAGGGCATCGTTGCGCGGCTTGCCGATCTCGGCGGCATTGGCCGAGGCCAGCACCACGCCCTTGGGCGACAGCAGTTCGACGCGGCCAGCCCCCATCGGCTTCAGCGTTGACAGGTGCTTCTGCAGCGCTGCCAGCGAGAAGTCGACGGTGAACACGCCCAGGAATCTGCCGTTCTCGATGATCGGCGTGCTCAGGGTGCTCATGAGCACCTTCTGGCCGGCGATGTCATAGGCGTAAGGTTCGCTGACCTTGGGCAGCTTGTCGCGGCTGGGCACCATGTACCAGTCACCGGAACCGCTGGCAGTCTCGGTGTAGTCGGTCATCACCGACTGCTGCGGTTTGCCGTCTTGCCAGGCCCAGTAGCTCATGTAGCGGCCGGTGGCATCGTGTGCTTCGGAATTGACGAACTCCGCATCCTTGCCGTCGAAGGCATCGGCCTCCCACATGGTGCTCTTGCCCAGCCATTGAGGATGAGCACGCAGCTGTTCGCCGAGCACCGCCGCCAGGCTGGCGCGGTCGGGTATGTCACCACGGGCACGCTGGGCCAGCACGGCCTCGACCATGGCGTCATTGCTGGCGAAAGCGGTGCCCAGATCAGCTGCCACCTGGCGCGCCTCGGCGTTGGCCTCGCTGGTCATGGTCTGGCGCGAGGCGCTGATCAGACTGGCGCTGGCCTGTCGGTAGATCAGGAAGGCGGTCAGGCCGAAGCACAGCAGCGCGATCACGGCGGTGCCCAGCATCAACTTGTGGGCGATGCTGCCCGGGCGTTGGGCAGCGGCAGAGCGGGAAGAAGACATGGGAGGGTCCGCAAGGCAGTTCAGGACGACCGGCACCACGAGGGCACCGCGCAGGCGCGCGATCCGTCGCGCAGGCCACCGGCCGCCGGGGCGCGCCCGGCGCTGGAAGCGCACTGGGTTAGCGGCCGCCCGCCAACGAGGTTGAGGCGGTCGGCCTGCACATTCCTGAATCCGCTCAGGGTCGGCTCAACGCTCCCCCTCTGCGATGCCCTCACTCGGCCACGCGGTCCTTGATCCACTGTGCCCGCGGCAGTACCTCGATGCTGCCGACGGCATACTGCTGAAGCACGTCGTCCGGCCCGAAGCACGGTTTCCAGCCCAGCGCGCCGCGCAGGCGGGCACTGTCGTAGACACGGTCGATGCTCAATGGCAGCGGCCAGCCACGGCGTTCGAATTCGGCCAGCAGCTGCGGCGCGCGACGGGCCAGCACGCTGCGCGGGTGGGTGGCCAGCTCCAGGCAGTCCTCGCGCCGGAACGGCGTCGGCGCACAGGCAAGGTAGCGCGCGAACGGGGCGCCTTCGTCGAGCAGCAGTGCAGCATGTGCGCTGGCCACATCGCGGGCGTCGATGCCGCGGTGCAGGCGGAACATCGCCATCCGTTCGGGCGGTTCCGGGAAACACCGGCCCATGCGCAGCACGCGAACGCTGAAGCCCGGCGTAGCGGCGGCTTCGGCCAGGGTCTCTGCCTGCAGCTTGGTACGGTGGTAGATCGTGCGCGGCAGCGGCTCGGTGTCTTCGTCGATCCAACGGCAGCCACCGGCCACCACGGCATGGCCATACAACGCAGTGGTGCTGGTCAGCACGAAGCGCCGTGCACCGGCTTCGCGTGCCGCCTGCAGCAGGTGCGCCGTGGCATCCACGTTGATCTGCTGGAACACCGCATCCGGCACCAGGCCGACATGTGGGGCATGCAGGGCCGCGGTATGGATGACCGCATCCACGCCCTGCATCGCGCGCGCGACGGCCTGCCGATCGCTGACATCGGCAATGATGCGCGTGGTGGCAAACGGGCTGCCGTCCAGCCCCACCACTTCGTGGGCGGCCGCCAACGCACCGAAGATCGCGCGCCCGATGCGGCCGGAACTGCCGGTCAACAGAATCTTCATTGAGTCCATTCACTCGAAGCGCCCGGGAACTACCGGGATGCTTCGATTCTAGGCATGCAATCGCGCATCCGCGATAGGACAGCCATGCAATCGTGCGTTCATCTTGACGACTTCGCAGGCGCCAGCAGTTGCCGCGCGATGAACAGCGGATCGTCGCCGCCGGCCACATCAGGCCTCACGCCAGTACGTTCCCAGTTGCCACCGGTGCGCAGATTGATGGGTTGCCGGTCGGGAATACTGATCTGATAGCCATCGGGCAGAAGCACAGGATCACCAAACATATGCGCGGCACCGCCACTGCGCGTGCCGACAATCCGCGCGCGGCCCAGTGCCTGCAGCGAATAGGCGACGAATTCGGCCGCCGAAGCGGTGCGGCGGTCGATCAGCACCACCAGCGGTTTCAGGTACGCAGGCAGGCTGGCAGGCGGCAGCGGTACCGGCGTGCGCCGGCCGCGCTGGTCCAGCTGCTGCACCGCGTCGATCTTCGCGTCCAGCAGCGTGCGTACCAGCAGGTCGGCACTTGCATCGTCGCCGCCCCCGTTCTGGCGCAGATCCAGCACCAGGCCATCGGTGTCAGCCAGCACGGTAAGGGCCGCAGCGAACTTCGGGCGCGCCAGATCCAGCGGATAGAAGGTACTCAGTCGCAGGTAGCCAATGTTGCCCTCCATCACCCGCACCTCGCGCACGCCGGCACCATTGCTGCGGGCATCGGCGCGCCAGGCCATCAACCAGTCGTCCTGGCCGGCCGCTGCGTCCACGCGTTCAACGTGGAAGTGGCCATCGAACATGTCCAGGTCCTGGTTCAGGCGTGCGCTGAACGCGACCGGATCCGAACAGCTGTCCGCATAGCGCTGCTGCATCGACCAGGTGCGCAGGGCATCGGCTATACGGGCGCCCTCCGCCTCGTCAAGGTACTGCGCCTGCACGGCGGTGGCCGCCGCGCGCAGCACTCCATCCTGCGCCGGGCAGGCCGCTGCCAGCAACGCACCGAGCATCCAGGACACTGCCATCAACCACCTCCGCGTTGAAGATATATAAGCACTTATATATCATCCCGGTCATGGATCTCCAACACGCCACGCTCGGCACGTTGCTGCGCGCCCTGCTCGACCAGCTGGACCCGGCGGTCGAGCAGGCCTACCGGGACCTGCAACTGGACTACCGGCCCCGCTACACACCGGTGCTGCGCACGCTGATGGCGCGGGGCCCCTGCCGGATCAAGGACCTGGCATCGGCCTGCGGGCTCAGCCATTCGGCGCTCAGCCAGACCGTGGCGGCGATGGTGCGCGATGGCTGGCTGCACGCGGCCAGCGGCGACGATGGACGTGAACGCATCCTGCAGTTGAGCCCGCGCGCGCAGCGGGCACTGCCTGCGCTGCAGGCGCAATGGCAGGCCACTGCCGTAGCGGCGCGCAGCCTCGATGCCGATCTGGGGCAGCCGCTGGAGCAGGTACTGCGCGAAGCACTTGCCGCGCTCGAACAGCGCCCCTTCACCCAGCGCCTGCAGGACGCGCGCCGGCGCTGACGCGCTCCTGCTCGGCGGCCATCTCGATTTCGCTGACGAAGGTCCAGCTGCCGTTGGTCACGCGCAGTCCGCCTGGGCCGGCGCAGCGCAGGCCAGCAAGACAAGCCATCCGAATCTGTGGATGGTCCTTCCCTGTGCGGGCAGCCAACCCCATGTTCGCCCGCCCTGGCCAAGCAGGGCGGTGCGCGCAGCAGGGTACTTGCGCCGTGAAAGGCAGCACGGTGCGGCGTGAAGGCAGCAACGCCGGTGCGGACACTCCCTTAGCCGGGCAGCGGCAAGGATGAGCTTCCCTTCCATGCAACGGGAGACTTCCCATGGCCGACCAGCACCACGGCACTTCCCATCGTGGCTTCGCCTCGATGGACCAGGACAAGCAGCGCGCGATCGCCGCAAAGGGGGGACGCGCCGCGCATGCGTCCGGCAATGCACATGAGTTCAGCCCGGCCGAGGCACGCGTGGCCGGCCGCAAGGGCGGCGAGGCGATCAGCCGCAACCGCCAGCATATGGCAGCGATCGGTCGCGAAGGCGGGCACGCTCGCCACGCCAATGCACGGCAGCAGCAGCGGCAGGGGGCCGAAGCGACGCCAACGAGGGACGGTCCACAACGCCAGCAGGGCTGACCGCGGCGCGTTCAGGCGCGCCTGCGCTGCCGGGGCAGCCCGGGTGCCGCGAGCAGGGCCAGCACGCCGGAGACGGTCATCGCCCAGCCGGAGCCGCTGGCCATCGCGCCGCGATACCAGGCCAGCGTCCACGTCCCGGGCAGGGATGACGTCGGCTGCGGGATCAGCGCGCGCCTGCGTGGCCACCGAGGACCTGATCGCTGCGCCCGCGCAGGACGCGGACACCTTCATTGCGGCGGTGGTGGCGATTGCCTGCGCATGGTTGGCGTGTCACCTCGCCCCGCGCGCGCCACCAGGCGCGGCTGAGGCACTATCCACCGCTCAGGCGTGGGCGAGGATGTTCAGCAAGCGACCGAACGGATCGCGGACGAAGAAGCGCCGCACGCCCCAGGGTTCGTCGGCCGGGCCATATTCCAGCGCAATGCCCGCCGCGCGCATGCGCTCCAGCACGTCCTGCAGATTGTCCACTTCGATCGACAGGTCCGGCACTGGCGTGCCGGAGCCTCCTTCACTGGCGAAGCTGACCTGCGCCAGCGCACTGCCCTGCCCGCCGTGGGTGACGATCCAGCCATGGTCCATCACTACCGGCATGCCGAGCAGCTCGCCATAGAACGCCGCGGCACGTGCGGGATCGGGCGTGGCGATGTTGGCGACGACACGCTTGACGGCCATGTTCCACTCCAGCAGGAAGAATGCGTCGAGACTGCCCGACCTCGCGCACGAACAGAAGAGCCCCGTCACGGACGGGGCCCGTCTTCAGCCGAGCATGGCTGGACTTACACCGCGCCGCAGCGCTCCATGACACATCGATCGTATTCGTACTGGCATTCCATGGCATCACCACCACCGGATACACACGCCTGGTAAGCCTTCCAGCAGGGCAGATCGCAGGGCTGGACCGGTCCGGCCACGGCCACCGAGCCGCTGCAGGCCAACGCGAACACAGCACCGGCGATCACTTTCCTGAAAGTACGCATCGACATCACTCCTTGATAAGCCTGGTGAGCCCAGGCCAGGCCACCATAGCGCTGCACACAGGACGCCGGGTGAAGGCGGCTGCGGCTCGACGCAGTGTTGCAGCGGACCCAGCACACGCAGCGGCGCGGCCAGCTCATCCCGGTTGCGCCACGGCAGGATCGGCGAATTGCCGCGCTCGTCCGGCGGGTTGTGCGGCAGCGCGTCGGACCCGCCACCGGCCCCGGCAAGACGGCTCCAGCACCTCGGAAAGAGAGTCACGGTGCGCTGCCCGGCGGAGCCGCCGCAGATGCCCGTCACAGAAAATTAACGCGTTCATAAAATTGTCTTCACATCACTGGGGGATGTCGCCTTGCCTTGCCGTTAACGGCCTTGATGTCCGTCAACCAAGGAAGTTGTCCGATGAATCACCCGCTGTATGGCCGTTCGTCCCGCTCCCTGTCGCACCGCCCGCTGGCGCTTGCCGTCGCCAGCTCGCTGCTGCTGGCCACCGCCCTGCCAGCCATGGCCAGCGAATCACTCGAGGCCTGGCAGCAGCAGCGCCAGCTGCAGGCCGCGTGGGCGCAGCCCGCTGCCATCACGGCACCCGCAGCGACAACCGCTGCACCTGCCGCCAGCAGTACCGCCGTTCTTGGCACCCCCGGCGATCCCGCCAGCTGGCGCAGCGATGAATTCAACGCCGATTGGGGCCTGGGCGCGATGGGCGCGGACTACGCCTATGCACGCGGCCTGACCGGCAAGGGCGTACGCCTGGCGCTGTTCGACTCGGGCTCCGCGCTGGCGCATCCGGAGTTTGCAGGACGCAATACCTCCAGCATCACCATCGGTGCCGACTGTGCGACGCCGGGTGTGGTCGCGGGGACCGGTGCCTGCGGGCAGACCCGCGGCGAACAGCCCGGCTACAACTACTACGGCCTCGGTGCCGGCGTTCCGGCCGCACTCGCGGCACGTCTGATCGCCGCCGGCCAGCCCTATGGCTTCAGCTATGCCGACCACGGAACGCATGTGCTTGGCACCATCGGCGCCAACCGCAATGGCAACGGCATGCATGGCGTGGCCTTTGGTGCGGATCTCACGGCTGCCCGCGTGTTTGGCGACACCTACTATGAGTGGCGCCTGGATCCGGACAACTACTATCGCCCGCGCGCGGTGTACCGCACCGATCCGGATGACGCCGCCACGCTGGACATGTATGCACAGATCCAGGCGCAGGGCGTGCGTGCCATCAACCAAAGCTGGGGCATTTCCACGCGCAACATGACCGCCGCCGCGCTGGACCAGCAGTACGCCAGCATCGGTGCCGACTACGGCGTGTACGGCAGCATCTACGCCAGCAATGGCGATACCCCGGGCTCCACCCTCATCCAGGTGTGGTCGGCTGGCAACGGCAGCGGCGCCGTCGCCGGAATCACGGCCGCCATGCCGCGCTGGAAGCCCGAACTGGAACCGTACTGGCTGGCGGTCGCCAACGTCCGCCGGCCCAACGCCGCTGCGGGCGAAACGGACTACGTGATCGATGGCAGTTCCAGCATCTGCGGCGTTGCCGCCAACTGGTGCATCTCGGCACCCGGTACAGACATCGTCAGCACCATCGTTTCCGGTGATATCCAGGGCCGCATCGAAAACACCTCCGCCTACGTGCGGCTGATCATCGACAGCGAGAACACCCAGTATGTCTATGGCACCAAGACGGGTACGTCGATGGCGGCGCCGCACATTACCGGCGCGCTCGGCCTGCTGATGGAGCGCTTCCCCTATCTGGACAACGCCCAGGTCCGCGACGTACTGCTGACCACCGCACGCGACCTGGGTGCAGCAGGCATCGATCCGATCTACGGCTGGGGCATGGTGGATCTGAAGAAGGCCATCGAAGGCTATGGCTCGCTGCGCGTGGACACCAACGTGGTGATGAATCAGAAGGCCGGCGGCCTGAAAGTCTGGGAAGGCGATGCCTGGGACAACTGGACCAACGACATCGGTGGCCCTGGCAAGCTGACCAAATCCGGTATCGGCTGGCTGCGCCTGAGCGGCAACAACAGCTTCAACGGCGCGGTACTGCAGGACGGTACGCTGGAATTGAACGGCGCCAACACGCTTGCCTCGGCGGTCGAAGTACAGGGCGGTCAGTTGCTGCTCAACGGCAGCCTGGTCTCCACCGCACTGACCACTACCGGTGGCGTGAGCACGGTCAGCGCCAGCGGCGTGCTGAACAACAGCAACCTGGTGATCAACGGCGGCGTGGTGTCCTTCAACGGCACGCAGGCCGGCGGCACCACCACGGTCGGTGCCAATGGCCTGCTGAAGGGCGTCGGCACGCTCGGCAATACCCGCGTGGACGGCATCATCGCGCCGGGCAACTCGATCGGCACGCTGACCATCAACGGCAACTACGTGCAGGGCGCCACCGGCGTCTATGCCGCCGAGCTGGCCCCGGGTGGCCGCAGTGACCAGTTGCACGTGACCGGCACCGCCACCCTTGGCGGCACGCTGGTCGCGCTGCCGGAACCGGGCGTGTACTACCTGGGCGAGCAGTTCAACTTCCTGCGTGCCGACGGAGGCGTCAACGGGCAGTTCGCCAAGACCGACTTCAGCGCGTTCTCCCCGTTCCTGCAGTTCAGCCTGGCCTACGGCGCCAACGGCACGCGCATCGATGTGGCCCGTGGTGCATCGCTGACCACCGCCGCGCACACGCCCAACCAGCGTGCCGTGGCGGCCGCCGCCGACCTGCTGCCGATCGCCCAGGGCCTGCCCAAACCGCTGACCCAGCTGTTCCCGCAGCAGGTCGGAGGCGTGCTGGATGGCCTCAGCGGCGAGCTGCATCCGGCCACGGCCCTCGCCCTGGTCGAGGGCAGCCGCTACGTGCGCGATGCCGCGTTGTCACGCCGTGCCGGCGCCGCCGCGCCCGGTAGCGACGTGGCTGATGCGACGGGTGCGTGGGTGCAGGCCATCGGTGGCAACGGCAAGCTGGACGGAGACGTCAACACTGCCCGCACCGAAGCCAACAGCAACGGCCTGCTGGTCGGCATCGACCGCGAGTTCTCCGGCTGGCAGGTCGGCGTGCTGGCCGGCACGGGCCGCACCGACGTGAAGCAGCAGGAGCGTCGCGCCAAGTCGAAGATCGACAACACGCACTTCGGTGCCTACGCCAGCCACAACTGGGGCGGTTTCGGCCTGCGTGGCGGTGTGGCGTGGAGCAAGCACGAGGTGAAGAGTACGCGTGATGTCGCCTTCGCAGGCTTCAGCGACAGCCTGAGCGCGCGCTACGACGCCCGTACCCGCCAGGCCTTCATCGAAGCCGGCTACCGCTTCGGTGGCCCGGAAGCCGGGCTGGAGCCCTACCTGCAGGTCGCACGCGTCGAAGTGGATCTCAAGCGCGTCAACGAACGCGGTGGAGCGGCGGCACTGCAGGGCAAGGTGGACGATACCGGAACCACGATTGCCACTGCCGGCCTGCGCTTCGACAAGGGACTGAAGGCTTCGTTCCAGCAGGAGAGCTGGCTGCACCTGCGCGGTGGCGTCGGCTATCGCCGCGCTTCCGGTGATCGCAGCCAGGTCGCCAACCTGACCTTCGCCAACGGAAGCACGGCATTTGCGGTCAACGGCGCACCGATTGCCGACAACGCGGTGGTGGCCGAACTGGGCCTGTCGGCCTGGCTGACCGCGCGCCAGCAGCTGGAGCTGGGCTACAGCGGCCAGTTCGGCAATGAAAGCCGCGACCACAGCGCCAACGTGCGCTGGTCGGTACGCTTCTAGTTCCAGTCACCTGTTCTCATGAAGGATTGGGGCGGCCTCATGGCCGCCCCTTTTTTTCCACCGGCCGAGGCTAGCGGCGGCCGCGCAACATCGCCGCGGCGACCAGGCTGGCCACTGGCAGCAACAGCCCATAGGCCACCAGCGGCCATACCGTATCGCCCGGCAGCAGCACCGTAGCCAGTGTCCCGAAGCAGGCCACGAGCAGGCTCTGCATCGCGTAGTAGAGCGCCACCGCCGTACCCGACGCATCGGCAAATTCACTCAACGCGCCGTTGGCAGCCACCGAAACCACCATCACCAGCCCCACCGCGATGCCCCACATGGGCAGCACGACGCTGGCGAATGACCGTGGCAACTTCGCAGCGAGCGCCATCACCAGCACACCCACCACCATCACGCACAGGCCACGCACGAAAGTGCCAGGCACTGCCCAGCGTGCAATGAACGTCTTTGCCACGCGCGACGTGAGGATCATCACCAGTGCCACCGTCGCGAACGCCAGGCTGAAGGTGATCTGGGAGTACTGCATGCGCTCGACCAGCACGCGCGGTGCGATCGAGAAGAACACGAAGAACGTGCCCATCGCGGCACTGAATCCCAGCGTGTAGACCCAGAAGGCACCACTGCGAAGAATTCTCTGCAGTGCCGGTCCAGCGTCTCTGCGCCCTGCGGGTCGGGTTTCCTGCCACTGGCGTTGCGCGCGCAGGACGGCGATCAGGCCAAGCACACCCAGCAGCACGAAGATCGCGCGCCAGCCTGCTGCCGCAGCCACCAGTGCGCCCAGCATCGGCCCCAGCGCCGGTACGAAGGCCAGCATCGAAGCGAACAGTCCATACAAGGACGCCCCCTGCGGTGCATCCGCGTACACGTCGCGGACGGTGGCAAACGTCGCTACCAGCGCTGCCGACGCGCCAATCGCCTGCACTGTGCGCCAGGCCAGGAAAATCCCGCTGTTGCTGGACAGCGCCAGCGCAAACGAGGCGACAGCGAACAGCAGCGCCCCCAGCAGCAGCACCGGGCGGCGCCCGATCCGGTCGGACAACGGGCCGAACAACAACTGGCCCAGGCCCAGCACCAGCAGGTAGATGCTCAGCGTCAACTGCACCCGCGCAGGCGATGCGTCCAACGCGCTGGGCATCAAGGGCACTACAGGTAGATAGATATCCATGGCCAGCGAGGCCAGGATATCGAACGGCGCCATCAGGACAAGCGCCGACGGCAGCGAATGGGCCCAACGCGGGGCCTGTCGATTGAACATGGGGAGTCTCCGCCAAGAGTGAGTCCGGCGGTGATCCATCCACTTCGCATGCATCGCAGGGATGTTCACCGCAACAACGTCTGCGTCGTTGTTGCGGCTCAGCGAACTGTCTGCGGACCGTTCCCGTTGTTCATGGTGCTGATCGTTGGCAGTGCGGGACCAGCAAGAGTGTAGCAGCGACCGATTCAGGGTGGCCGGGGCAGCGGTGCCGCCCCGGCCGCGGCGGCCCTGGGGAGTGGGCCGCCGCTGATCGTCAGGCCGCCTTCATCGCATGCTTGCGCGCGCGCATCACGTTGTGGCACTCCTGCACTTCCGGCAACAGCTGGGTGACTTCCTGACGTACCGCCGGCGGAAGCTCGTTGTCCTTCAGCACGTCCTTGAACGCGCCCAGCAGGCGGTCTTCCGATTCTTCCAGCTCGGCCACATAGCCATAGTTGGTGTCACCGAAGGCTGCACGCACCTTGCCGTAGAACTGCTGCATCGAACCCACCACGGTGCCATGCTCGGCCGGCTTGCCGCCGCTGGCAGCCACCGAACCGCTCAGCGCCGCGACGATGCGGCCCTTGACGCCGGCGATACGGGTGAACAAGGCCGACAGCTCGGCATCCTTCACCTTGGTTGCGGCCTCTTCGTAGAACGACTTGCCGTCACGAGCGATCTCGATCAGGTCGTTGAGGCGATGTTCGATGGTGGACTGGGTGCTCATGGCGTTGCTCCTGTATCTTCGTTTCAGGGGAGAAAAGCAGCCTCGACTGCGCTGCCTGCGGATCCACTCTGGACACGCCCGTGTGGTTCCCGGGTGAGCAACGATTGATACGCACATCACGTCACCCAACCCGCACTGACTTTTTCACGCGGCGGTGGCGCGTGGATCACATCGAGCGATCCTGGGCAGGGTCACCAAGGGACGAAGAGGATGATCAGCACGATCACCAGGACCGCAACGAGTGCTCCCATCAGCACGTTTCTCTGGCGCCAACTGGGTTTCGGTTTTCCGGGAGTATTCATGCCTGCTGCCTGTCTCTGCGGATGACCCCGGCAGACTGATGGATCGGCGACGGTGCGTGCGTGCAGGACACGTGCAGGCGACGTGCAGGGCACCGCCCCCATGTCGATTTTCGGCACACTCGCTCGTCAGACCATCAAAGCCATCCTTGACTGCGGACTGCTCCCATGCCTCCCATCCTCACCGCCTTCGCCACCTCCCCCGACCGCGGCCAGGGCCTGGCCCGTGACATGCGCGTGCGCTGGGCACTGGAGGAGCTGGCCGTAGCCTACGACGTACAACTGCTCACCTTCGCCGAGATGAAGCAGCCTGCACACCTGGCACGGAATCCGTTCGGGCAGATTCCCACCTGGCAGGAGGGCGACCGGACCCTGTTCGAATCCGGCGCCATCGTCCTGCACCTGGCCGAACAGCACCCCGGCCTGCTGCCGCGCGATCCGGACGCCCGCATGCGCGCGCTCATGTGGGTGTTCGCTGCGCTGAACACGGTGGAACCACCCATCGTTGAGCGTTCCATGGCCTGGGTGCTGGAGCGCGAGCAGCCGTGGTACGCGCAACGGCTGCCGATGCTGGATGAGCGGGTTCGGGCGCGACTGGCGCAACTGTCGACATGGCTGGCCAAGGCGCTGTGGCTGGACGGCGAGTTCAGCGTGGGCGACCTGATGATGGTCTCGGTGCTGCTGCGCCTGAAGAGCAGCGGGTTGCTCGACGAGTATCCGACGGTGGCCGCCTATGTGGCCCGCGCGACGCAGCGGCCCGCCTATCAGCGTGCGTTCGCCGCGCAGCTGGCGGTGTTCCAGCACGCCTAGCGCTGCGCCCCCGCGCGGAGTCTTCAGCGCAACCTGCGCCGGCAGGCGGCCTGCACCAGCATCAACTGCGCCACCAGGATCAGCATTGCGCAGCCCGACAACAGCCAAGGGTCGATGTACCACTGCTCATTGAAAGTGAAATCACCGGCGGAAATGCGTTTCCAGCCGTTGAAGTGCTGCATCGCTGCGACCACGAAGGCGAAGCCACCCGCCGTGTACGACAACCAGGGCACGATGAGGCTCCCCGGGCGCGCGAACAGCGTCAGCAGGCCGAGCACGCCGATGACCGTTCGCTGCACGCGGCAGTACGGGCAGACATAGGCCATCCCGCTCCATTCCACCGCCCAGGCCAGCAGGCTGACCAGGACGGCCGCGCCTGCGGCTGTGTGCAGGACTTTCGGCGTGATCGTCATGCCACTCTCGTGTGCCATCCCGTGCTCCTTGGTTGAAAGACCCGGGCAGGGTAGCAGTGCTGCAGCCTCATCCCTTCTTGATGACGGTCCGCTTGCCGATGGTGCTGGTCTTGCCAGCGGTCGGCCTGGCCAAGCCAGGAATCAGGAAATCGGTGACCTTGTGGCCCATTGACACCTTGGACACCAACCAGCGCGGCATGCGCCCGCGACCGGTCCAGGTCAGGCGCTTGTATTCCGGGTCGCGATACTTGGGTGCGACTTTGCCGGATTTACGGCGGGCGGGTTTGCGGGCGGGCGCAGGTGTTTCCGAGGCTTGGCCACCAAAGAGTTCTTCAAGGGTATAGCCGGCTTCGGCGGCGGCGGCCTTCAGCATCCGCCGCACCGCACTGGCCGGACGGCGGCTGGAAATCAGCTGTTTCCGCTGTTCAGCGGCAACCACCAGGGCACCCAGCTCGCGAAGGCTGAGCGATTCAATATCGATCGTCATGCGGGAAAGGTCTACTGCGGCGAGGCGGCTGTCAAGGCGCCTTGTCCGGCGCGTAGACACAGGCTTCACCGCCGGTGGGCTCCGATCGCTCGGGTCGGCCATCTCCGAGGACATCGACGTGAGCACTTCATCGCATTCGCTCGCCTACCTGCTTGCACGCATCCTGCTGATGGCCCTGTTCCTGGTCTCCGGGCTGGGCAAGCTCGGCGATCTCAGCGGTACCCAGGGCTACATGGAGGCGATGGGAGTACCCGGCATCCTGCTCTGGCCGACCATCGCCTTTGAGATCGGCAGCGGCCTGTGCATCCTTCTCGGCTTGCAGACCCGGCTGGTGGCGGTCGTGCTCGCGGGTTTCAGCCTGGTCACCGCTTTCATCTTCCACCACGACTTCGCCGATCAGACCCAGCAGATCATGTTCCTGAAGAACCTGGGCCTGGCCGGTGGCTTCCTGCTGCTGGCCTGCACCGGGGCGGGACGCTACAGCATTGATGGGCGGAGGCGGCGCACGCAGCTGTAACGCCAGTCCAGGGCATCGAGAGTACCCTCGCCGGATGCGGGAGGCACCGGACCAGGACGATCAACGGCTGACCGCGACTTCCGTCATTGCTGACGGCTGGCTGGCCAACCTCGTCAGGGAATCGTCTCAACGTGAAGCACACAGTGCAGGACACGCAGGATCCGCTGCAGCCACCGCGATCGGTCAGCTTCCGGGAGGCCGTTGCCTTCTGGCTGAAGCTCGGCTTCATCAGTTTTGGCGGTCCCGCCGGCCAGATTTCGATCATGCACCAGGAGCTGGTCGAGCGTCGGCGCTGGATTTCCGAACGGCGCTTCCTGCATGCACTGAACTACTGCATGTTGTTGCCTGGCCCGGAAGCCCAGCAACTCGCCACTTACATTGGCTGGCTGATGCACCGTACCTGGGGCGGGGTGGTTGCCGGGATGCTGTTCGTGCTGCCTTCGCTGCTCATCCTGATCGGGCTGTCATGGCTCTATGTGACGTTCGGTGAAATGCCCGTGGTGGCCGGGTTGTTCTACGGGATCAAGCCGGCCGTCACGGCCATCGTGGTGCATGCCGCCTATCGCATCGGCACGCGCGTGCTGAAGAATGCTTGGCTGCAGGTGATCGCCGCTGCCTCGTTTCTGGCCATTTTCGCCTTCGGCCTGCCCTTCCCGCTGATCGTACTGGGTGCTGCGCTGATCGGTTATTGCGGCGGACGATTCGCCCCACGGATGTTCGGCGTCGATGGCGACCAACGTGCCCCGCAGCAGACGTTCGGTCCTGCGCTGATCGACGACGACACCCCTGCGCCGGCGCATGCGCGCTTTCGCTGGCGGCGCCTGATCGTGCTGGCGGCCACAGGCGCGGCGCTATGGGCGTTGCCCATGGGCGTGTTGACCGCGCTGTTTGGTTGGGAAGGCATGTTGACCCAGATGGGCTGGTTCTTCACCAAGGCCGCACTGCTGACCTTTGGCGGCGCCTATGCGGTGCTGCCCTATGTCTACCAGGGCGCGGTGGGCCACTACGGCTGGGTAAAACCCACGCAGATGATTGACGGCCTGGCCTTGGGCGAGACCACGCCGGGGCCGCTGATCATGGTGGTGGCCTTTGTCGGCTTCGTCGGTGGGCATGCCGCGCATGCAGTGGGTACTGGTCAGGCATTCCTGGCTGGCGCGGTGGCTGCCAGCGTGGTCACCTGGTTCACCTTCCTGCCCTCTTTCCTGCTCATTCTCGCGGGTGGCCCGCTGGTGGAATCGACGCACAACGAACTGAAGTTCACCGCACCGTTGACGGCCATCACCGCCGCCGTGGTCGGCGTGATCCTCAACCTGGCCCTGTTTTTTGGCTACCACGTGTTCTGGCCGCAGGGGTTCGTCGGCCCGCTCGACTGGCCATCGGCACTGCTCACGCTGTTCGCCGCCGTGGCCCTGTTCTGTTTCAAACGGGGTGTCATCCAGGTATTGGCCTGCTGCGCGCTGCTGGGTTTGGCTGTGTACCTGATGCGGAACTGGTGAGTGAGCGTGCGCGTGGAGCACCATGGGCCGCACAGGAGCGTAGGCCACTGGCGCACAGCCCGGCGAACGTCTGGTGGAGGCGACGTGACTGTCCCTGAAATCCCGTTCGCCGATCTCCTGGGTTCCGGCACGGCCCGTACTGCGGCAGGGCGGTCGGGACACGTTGGCGAAGATCTGGATGGATACCTCTGAACCCGACATTTCCCTGCAGGACGAGATCAAAGCTCTCCGCCAGTAGTTGGCGGTCTTCGTTTCGATATTTCAGGCAAGGAGTGGCTCACTGTTGACGAGGCCGCGCACTATTGCGGCAGTCGTCCGGCCAGCTCCGGAAGAACGCTCCTGATCTCGGCCTTGTCCCTGGGAACTTCATGGGCAAGCAGCTCTATGAGAAGAGTGAACTGTATAGGGCTGTTCACAATGCCAGCGACTGGGCCATGCGTGGGCGTGTTGGCTCCAACACTCCATCTGCTGCACCGAGGTCTGCGCGGGTGGAAGAGGCTCGTGCCCGCTTGAGCCGCTGTGACCAACGAAGGGGAGCCGCTGATGGATCAGGCTAACAAGCTGATGACGCTCGCTCAGGCGGCGGAGCTTTGTGCATGCCACCGGGTCGCGCTGGCTCGACGAAAAAGACACTGCAGATAATTCTAAGTGCCTGATTCGATGGTGGGCCCACCAGGATTCGAACCTGGAACCAAGGGATTATGAGTCCCCTGCTCTAACCGTTGAGCTATAGGCCCTGCGCAGCGCCACAGTGTAGTGGAGGCCACGCTCGATCGGCTACCCGGCAGCAGCCAGAGCCTCAGCAACACGCCCCAACCGCTTCTCCGCCACGTCCGCAAACCACATCTGCCGACGCAGATGTGCCCGGAACAGCGCCACCATCCTCCTGGCCTCTTCCAGTCCCTGCTGGTTGTCGCCGCTGAAGCCGGCAGGCAATCCAGCCTCAGACAGCGTCAGCAGCGCATACGTCGTCCGACGTGCAAACCCCAACGGATCCTCACACTCATCCCGCATCATCTCATCCCAGTTCAGCAGCAGCGGGAAATCGATTTGCACGGGCTCAGGCATATCGTGCTCCACGTCATTCATGGCGTGACTCCAGATGCATGACGAATCAGTGCCGCAGGCCGCATGTGATGTACGTGACCTGCTGCGCGCTTGCATCAGCGCCGATGAAGATCGGCCTGCCTACGCGATGTGTTGAGCATCTGCACGGTCGGCGTGCGGCCGCCGCGGGACGTAATCAAATGGCAGGTGCGACATCGTCAGGATCCGATCGGCATGGCCGGGAGCTACCAAAGAAAAACCCCGCACCAGGCGGGGTTTCTCTCAACGCTTCAACAGCCGCTGGCTATCAATCGATATCCAGGAAGCTGCGCAGCTGCTCCGAGCGGCTCGGGTGACGCAGTTTGCGCAGGGCCTTTGCTTCGATCTGGCGGATGCGCTCGCGGGTCACGTCGAACTGCTTGCCGACCTCTTCCAGCGTGTGGTCGGTATTCATGTCGATGCCGAAGCGCATGCGCAGCACCTTGGCTTCCCTCGGGGTGAGGCCGGCCAGTACGTCGCGCACGGTTTCAGACAGGTTGATGTTGGTGGTGTTCTCGATCGGGGACTCCACGTTGGTGTCCTCGATGAAGTCGCCCAGATGGGAATCCTCGTCGTCGCCGATCGGGGTTTCCATCGAGATCGGCTCCTTGGCGATCTTCATCACCTTGCGGATCTTGTCTTCCGGCATGTCCATTTCCTTGGCCAGCTCCTCCGGCGTAGCCTCGCGGCCGTACTGCTGGAGCATCTGGCGGGAAATGCGGTTCAACTTGTTGATCGTCTCGATCATGTGCACCGGGATACGGATGGTGCGCGCCTGGTCGGCGATCGAGCGGGTGATCGCCTGGCGGATCCACCAGGTGGCGTAGGTCGAGAACTTGTAGCCGCGGCGGTACTCGAACTTGTCCACGGCCTTCATCAGGCCGATGTTGCCTTCCTGGATCAGGTCGAGGAACTGCAGGCCACGGTTGGTGTACTTCTTGGCAATCGAGATCACCAGGCGCAGGTTGGCCTCGACCATTTCCTTCTTGGCCTTGCGCGCCTTGGCTTCGCCGTAGGCCATGGCACGGCTGATTTCCTTCAGCTCTTCCAGGTCCAGCTGGGTCAGCTTCTCGATGTCGATCGTCGCCTGCTGTTCGGCGATGATCTGGTCCTTCACTTCGCGCAGGGCCGACGACCACTTCTGCTTGCGCTTCAGTGCGTCTTCCACCCACTCCAGGTTGGTCTGGTTGCCTTCCCAGGAACGGATGAAGTCCTTGCGCGGCATGCGCGCGGTGACAGTGGCCAGGTTCAGCACACGGCGCTCATGCGACTTGATGTCGGCCATGGTGTCGCGCAGCTGCTTGGTCAGCACGTCGGTCAGCGGCAGCGGCAGCTTCAGGGTGACGAACACCGCCGACATCTCTTCGCGCAGGCGCGGCAGGTTCTTCTTGTCGCCCTTGGTCGCGGCCTTCTTGAAAGCGTTGAAGGCATCGCTCAGTGCCTGCATGCGCGCGGCGACTTCCTCCGGATCCGGACCGGTCGGTGCGGCTTCTTCATCGCCACCGTCGACATCGTCGTCCTCGTCCTCGTCGCCTTCGGCGTCCGCATCGGCGCTGTCATCGGCAACGACCGCCGGCGGTGCCGGCTCTTCGTCGACCAGGTCGTTGAAGCCGACGATCACTTCGGCCAGGCGCTTCTTGCCTTCCTTGTGGGCTTCGTAGTCGTTCAGCAGCGACTCGACCGAGACCGGGAACTGGCCCAGGGCGGCCTGGACCTGCGAAAGGCCTTCCTCGATGCGCTTGGCGATGGCGATTTCGCCTTCGCGGGTCAGCAGCTCGACGGTGCCCATTTCGCGCATGTACATGCGCACCGGGTCGGTGGTACGGCCACCTTCGGTGTCGAGCGCGCTCAGCGCGGCGGCAGCTTCTTCAGCCGCAGTGTCATCGACTTCGCGGTTGCCGGTGTTGCCATCGTTGAGAAGCAGGGTTTCCACATCCGGCGCAACTTCATGGACATCGATGCCCATGCCGTTGATCATGCCGATGATGTCTTCGATCTGTTCCGGGTCGACCATGTCGTCCGGCAGATGGTCATTGACTTCGGCGTAGGTCAGGTAGCCCTGTTCCAGGCCCTTGCTGATCAGTTGCTTGATTTCGGATTGGGCAGGACGTTCGTTGGCCATGTAGTGCTCGCGCCACCGGCTAGGGAGAAATAGGGAACGTAGCATTATACCAGCCCGGGGCCCCGCCTGCCGGGCGGTGGTCCCGCAGGCTCAGGGCCTGAGAAGGAAGGTCACGGGACCGTCATTGACCAGGCTGACGACCATATGGGCACCAAATCGGCCCGTTTCCACCCCGGGCGCGTGATTTTCACGACAGATGTCGACAAATCGATTGAACCCGCGTTCAGCCTCGTCCGGCGGTGCGGCGGTCGTGAAGCTGGGGCGCATGCCCGAACGGGTATCGGCGGCCAGGGTGAACTGGCTGACCAGCAGCAGGCCGCCACCGGTGTCGCGCAGCGACCGGTTCATCTTCCCGGCCTCGTCGGCGAATACCCGGTAGCCCAGCAGGCGCTCGGCCATCCGTCGCAGCTGGGCCTCGGTATCGCCCGGTTCCATGCCGACCAGGGCCAGCAGGCCGGGACCGATCTGCCCCACCACTTCCTCGTCGACATGGACGGCGGCCTGGCTGACGCGCTGGATCAGGACGAGCATCGTGGGCTTCCAATGAACAGGGCCGGCCACGATAGCAGCGCCCTTGGCTAAACTGGCGCCGATGAATCCGCAACGCAAAGCCCGGCTGGTCTACCGCGCCACCACCCTGTTCGCCCGCCTGCCCTGGCCAGTGCTGCGGGGGTTCGCGCATGCCCTGGCGTGGACGTGGGTCCGTCTCAACGCTCGCGAGAGCCGCGTCACCCGGCGCAACCTGGAACTGGCCTACCCGGAACTGGACGGTCCGGCGCGCGACCGCCTGCACCGCGAGCTGCTGCGCTCCACCGCCCTGCAGGCCATCGAGACTCTGCGGCTGTGGAGCCGGAGGCCGGCCGACAACCTGCACCTGCACCTGAAGCAGCGCCACGGCGAAGCCCTGTACGACGCGGCGCTGGCCAGCGGCAAGGGCGTGATCGTGGCCGCACCCCACTTCGGCAACTGGGAGCTGCTGAACCAGTGGCTGGCCTCGCGCGGGCACATCGCCATCGTCTACAAGCCTCCGGAGGACGAGGCCAGCGACGCCTTCCTGCAGCTGGTGCGCGGCGGCCAGAACGTGCAGCAGGTGCGCGCCGAGGGCCCCGCCGTGCGCCAGCTGTTCAAGGTACTCAAGGACGGTGGTGCCACCGGCATCCTGCCCGACCAGCAACCCAAGGCCGGCGACGGCGTGTTCGTGCCGTTCTTCGGCGTGCAGGCACTGACCATGACCCTGGTCAACCGGCTGGCCGAGCGCACCGGCGCCACCGTGCTGTATGGCTGGTGCGAGCGCATCGGGCCGGACATGGAATTCGCCCTGCACATCGAGCCGACCGACCCGGCCGTGGCCGACCCGGACCCGGAGGTGGCGGCCACCGCGCTCAACGCCGGCATCGAGCGCATCGCCCGCCGCGACCCGACGCAGTACCAATGGACCTACAAGCGCTATACGCTGCGGCCACCGGGCAGCGGCGAGGAAGACCCTTACGCGACCGAAGAGCATCCGCACTGACGGTCGCACCACGCGGGCCCGTCCGGCCCCTGCGACCGGCGGCCGCACCACGTTGAATACGACGCCGTCGCCCCCATAGAGACTGCGATGTCCGCCTCCCCCGGTCCTGCCATGCCTGCTGCCTCTTCCCTGTTCGGCGATCCCGCCGCGATCCGCTGCGAACGCGCGGTGGCCGAACTGCGTGCCGGTCGCCCGGTACTGCTCCACGATGGCCAGGGCCAGCGCCTGGCGGTGATTGCACTGGACAGCGCCACTGCCAGCAGCTTTGCCACGTTCGCCGGTGCCGCGCGCGAGCGCCACTACCTGTTCCTGACCGCGACCCGCGCCCGCGTGCTCGGCGTGGAAGCACCGGAAGGCGCGCGCCTGCCGCTGGCTGGCATTGCCTTCGATACCCTGCCCTCGCTGGGTTACCTGCGCGAGCCCGGCCCCATGCCCGACGGCTGGGCGGCCGGCGACGCCTTCGATGCCGGCGCGGTGGAGCTGGCCCGCCTGGGCCTGCTGCTGCCGGCGATGGTCGCGGTGCGCCTGGACGTGGATGACCACACTTTCGACGGTGCCGCCGAGGTGGCCCTGTGCGACCTGGCCGAAGGCGCAGCACATGCGGCCCACGACTACGAACTGGTGGCGCGTTCGCCGGTACCGCTGCGCGACGTCGGCATGACCACCTTCGCGGTGTTCCGCGGCGGAGTGGCCCAGCGCGACCAGGTCGCGATCATCGTCGGCGAACCGGACCTGTCGTCGGTGGTACCGGTACGCGTGCACTCCTCGTGCCTGACCGGCGACCTGTTCGGCTCGCTCAAGTGCGACTGCGGCGACCAGCTGCGGCGCGGGCTGCGCAAGCTGAAGGAACTGGGCGGCGGCGTGCTGCTGTACCTGGACCAGGAAGGCCGCGGCACCGGTATCGCCGCCAAGATGCGCGCCTATGGCTACCAGCACGACGGCCTGGATACCATCGACGCCGATGCACAGCTGGGCTTCGGTGCCGACGAACGCCGCTACGGCAGTGCGGTGGCGATGCTGCATGGCCTGGGCATTTCGCGCGTGGCTCTGCTCAGCAACAACCCGACCAAGGCACAGCGCCTGCGCAATGCCGGCATCGAGGTGCTGGACTGCATTCCGGTCACCGGCGAGATCACCGCGGAAAACGAACACTACCTGCGCACCAAGGCCGATCGTGCTGGCCACCTGCTGGATGTCGATGCGCTGATCCAGGCTGCCCAGTAACGCAGCCGACCTGCTACCGTCTGCGCGGTGCGGCCACCGCCGCCGCTCGCCCTGCCACCTGACGGAGCCCGCGTGACCGACGTCGCCCCCATCGCCCCGCCCACCGATGCCTGGCAGTCGCTGCCGCAACGTGCCGCCCGCCTGGCCGCACTGGAAGGCGCCTTCGGCGGACTGTTCGTGCCGGGTCTGCCACTGGCCGCAGCTGCCTGGTTCTTCGATCTGCCCGGCGGCCTGTGGACTGCCGCCCTGGGGCTGCTGATCGGCATCCTCTTCGGCGCCTGGCTCGGCCGCCGGCGACTGACCCGCACCCGCTGGCGCCTGGATGACCAGGGCCTGGGCCTGCGCCGCGACCTGATGTGGCAGCTGGAAACCCGCATTCCCATATCGCGCGTACAACACCTGGACCTGCGCCGGGGCCCGTTGGAGCGCCGCGCCGGCCTGGCCACGCTGATCGTGCACACTGCCGGCACCCGCATGAGCGCGGTCACCGTCAACGGCCTGGATGAAGCCGACGCCGAGCGCCTGCGCGACACCCTCTCGCACCAGCTCGACCAGGACGCTGACGCCCTGTGAGCCTGCCGCCGCCCCTGCCCGCATCGCTGCCTGCCGGTGGCGGGGACCATCGCCTGCACCCGTGGTCGTGGCTGTTCGTACTGCTGATGCAGCTGCGCCACTACTTCCTGCCGCTGGTCGCGCTGCTGGTGTTCGGCCAGCGTGGCGAGCGCGACCCGATGTGGGCGCAGTTGATTCCACTGTCGGCGATCGCGGCACTGGTGCTGGTCTCGGTGCTGCAGTACCTCAGCTACCGCTACCGCATCGGCAGCGATGCCATCACCGTGCGCAGCGGGCTGCTGGCGCGTAACCGCCGCGAGATCCCGTTCGCCCGCATCCACAACGTGGAAGTGCGGCAGAACCCGCTGCACCGGCTGTTCGGTGTGGCCGAGCTGCGCCTGGAATCGGCCGGCGGTGTGCGGCCGGAAGCCGAGATGCGGGTACTGAGGCTGGACCAGGCGCTGGCGCTGGAACGGCTGGTGCGCCAGCGTGGGCAGGCACCGCAGCCCGCCGGCGCCGTTGCCACTCCCTCGATCACCGGGACCGACACCGAACAGGTGCTGCTGCGCCTGTCGAGCTGGGACGTGGTGCGCATGGGCCTGCTCTCCAACCGCGGATGGGCACTGGCGATCGCCGCCTTCGGCGTGCTGTTCCAGACCGTGCCGCGGCCGGTGATGGACGCGGCCATCCAGCGTGGTGGCAGGGAGGCCTTCGGCTACGCAAGCCACCTGCATCCCGGCGTGGCCGGCGCCTTCCTGCTGCTGGCCGCAGCCCTGCTGCTGGGCTGGCTGGCGCTGCGGGCGTTGTCGGTGGTGCTGACCCTGCTGCGCTATCACGGCTTCACTCTCAGCGAGCAGGATCGCCGGCTGACCGTCTCGGCTGGCCTGGTCAGCCGAACCCGCAGCAGTGTCGCGCGTCGCCGCATCCAGGCCTGGACGCTGCACGAAACCACCCTGCATCGCTGGTTCGGCCTGCGCCAGCTGCGCATCGACAGCGCCGCCGGCGGCCCTTCGCGGGACCAGGACCGCGCCCTGCGCGAGCTGGCACCGCTGGCCCCGGCAATGCGCTGCGAGCAGTTGGTGCAGCACCTGCTGCCACAACTGCAGTGGCCACCGGCGCAGTGGCAGTCCATTCCGCAGCGTGGCTGGTGGCGGCTGTGCCTGGGCGCGCTGCTGCTGGTTCCCCTGCTGGCCGCCGCCGCGTACTGGCGCTGGGGATCATGGGGCCTGATCGTGCTGGCCTGGCTGCCGCTGGCGCTGCTGGTGGCCCACCGGCAGATGGCGCGCATGGGCTGGTATCTGGATGACCACTACGTCGCCGTGCGCGGCGGCTGGTGGAAGCGCTGGTGGCGCTGGGCCGAGCTGGACAAGGTGCAGGGCCTGCGCCTGCTGCGCTCGCCACTGGACAAGCTGCTGGGCACCAGCAGCCTGCAGCTGGATACCGCCGGCGCGCATGGCGATGTGGCATTGATCCTGCACTACCTGCCGCAGGCGCAGGCGCAACAGGTGATGGATCAACTGGCGGCCGCGCTGGCGCGGCGCAAGCTGCGCTGGTAGGTAGTGCCGGCCGCTGGCCGGCAACCGCACACATCCCCGAGGTTTCCCGACCGCGGCCGGGACCCCCAAAGACCAGGGTCGCGCACCCCCCCA
>NZ_JBYBLQ010000011.1:0-135354 GCF_059337855.1 Stenotrophomonas maltophilia complex sp. Om-AH-Sm3
CATGTAAGCTCGGTCGCCGCATCCATGCGGCTCACGCCCCCGCAACCGGACCCACCCCGCCTTCGACAGTTTCCTGCGAACTGTCGGATTGCTCATGGGGTCAGATCCGTTTTCCTGCGGAAAACGGATCTGACCCCGGATTCAATTCGATAGCTGACAGATCTGATCCACGCATGGCGTGGACGGTCCAACCGTCACCAGAAAACTCTCGGGGGTGGGGCGGTGTGGGTGGGCAGGACCGTTGGCGCCATGGATGGCGCCATCGAGCCCCCAAGGACGGGTTTACGGCGTGTCCTGACCAACCACACCGCCCCGCCCAACCAACAGAAATCCAGAGCCGTTTGGCTGTTGCTGTTGCTCTGGCTTGTAGCAGGTGCAGGGCGCAGCCCTGCCGAAACCCTACTTCACCCGGCGGCCCGAGCGGTCGATGCGGAACCGCTCTCCGCCTTCCATCGGCGTGTGGCCATCGGCATCCGGCGTGCCGCGACGGCAGCCGTTGCAGACCTCGGCCACGCCGTCCTGGAACGGCCACCCGAAATCGAAGGTGCCGGGCACCACCTGGCGGAACTTCAGGTCGAAGTAGCCCACGCGGTGGCCGACGCGTGCGCGCAGCAGGCCTTCCTGCGGAGTTTCCGGGCCGTTGTCCCAGGTAAGCACCGGCAGGCTGTGGCCCGTGCGGTCGACGTAGTGGAAGCCCTGGTCGGCATACACCACGGCCAGGCCGTGGTCGTCGTAGTTCAGGTCCTTCAGCGTATCGGCGCTGATCTTCAGCCGGTGATCGACCACCTCGCAGTTGGGGAGCGGCCACAACCCGTGTTCGTCGGTCAGCAGCTTGCATGCCGGTGCCTGTGCCTGTGCATTGGCACTGACCAGCACGCCAAGCATTGCCAGCGACCGCGCAAAGCGGCCGCTGGCAGGGGCAGGGCGGGCCTGCCGCGCGATCACTTGGCCTCGGCCTTGCGTTCGAAGGCCGTCGGTGCCGGCAACTGCACAGGGACGCCCTTGTCATCGCAGGTGCCGGCCTGGCACAGGCGCTCGCGCAGGGCTGGGGTGGCCTGCACGATCATGTGGTAGATCGCGTTCTGTTCCAGCGTGCCGCGGATCGCCTTGCTGCCCGGGCCACGTGCCCAGATGCCGACGTCCTCACCACCATGCGATTCGGACTTCATCGGCACCAGCGCTTCCTGCATGTAGTCCGGATGCTCGGTGTCGACCTCGCGCAGGTTCGGGCGACCGTTGGCCGGTTCGAAGCTGCTTGGGTTGTGCGGGTAGCGCTTCGGCCCGGCCGGCTGCTGGTTGCTGCTGCCGGTGTGGCCTGGGCCGTTGGCGTAGCTCAGCGTGGTGTACGGCTGGCCGGTGCCGTCCAGGGCGTAGTCCAGCTTGCCGGCGCCGTCTTCGCCGCCCTTGTCCTTCACCTTGCCCAGGATCGGGTTGCCGCGTGCCGGGTAGCCGACGAAGTTCAGCGTGTGCGAGTGGTCGGCGGTGACGATGATCAGGGTGTCGTCGGCCGAGGTCAGCTCGTTGGCCACGCGCACCGCATCGGACAGCGCCACGGTCTCGGTCAGTGCACGGTAGGCATTGCCGCTGTGGTTGGCGTGGTCGATACGCGCGCCTTCGATCATCAGCACGTAGCCTTCCGGGTGCCTGGAAAGGTTCTTGATCGCTGCAGCCGTCAGTTCGGCCAGGCTCGGCTCACCGCCCGGATCCTGCGGGCGCTCGTACTCGTAGCGCATGTGGTCCGGTTCGAACAGGCCAAGGATGGACGGCGCATTGGCGGCCGCGGCCAGCTGCTTGCTGTTCCAGACATAGGCACCCTGCGGATGCGCCTCCTGCCATTCCTGGACCAGGCTGCGGCCGTCCAGGCGCTGGCCGACCTTGTCGTCGTATTCCGGGTCGCGCTCTTCCACGGTGGTGAACTCACCACGGCCGCCACCAAGGGCGACAAGCGGGCCGCGCCCATAGCGCGAGGTCGACAGCAGCTGCTGGGCGATGTCCTTGCAGCCGGCCGCCTTGGCCGCTTCAGTCAGGTCGGTGTCGTTTTCCCAGTTGCGCTCGGGCGAGTGCGCGTAGGTGGCAGCCGGGGTGGCATGGGTCAGGCGTGCGGTGGAGACCACGCCGGTGGCCAGGCCGGCGCTGTCGGCCAGCTGCAGCCAGGTCAGCAGGCCCTTGGACAGGCTGTCGGCACAGTCGGTGCGGCTTCCGGCACTGACGCCGATCGCGCCCATGTGGGTCTTCACGCCGGTGGTGATGGCGGTCATGGTGCCGGCCGAATCAGGCGTCTGCGAATCGGTGTTGTAGGTCTTGCTGAACGCCGTGGCCGGGAAGCGTTCCCAAGACAGCAGGTTCTCCTCGCCGGAGCCGCCCTTGCGCTGGCCCTCGTAGATGCGCGAGGCGGCCACAGTGGTCAGGCTCATGCCGTCACCGAGGAACAGGATGACGTTCTTGGCCTTGCCGGACATCGCACCATTGGCCGCAGCCTGGGCGGCCCCGCTGCGGTACCACCACTGCGGGGTCTCGCCGGCCGGATGGGCGACGGGATCGACGGCGACCTTCAGGCCGGCCGGGGCGGACGCGGGGGCGGAGCTGGCGCAGGCGCCCAGCAGAAGGGTGGTGGCGCAGGCGGCCAACAGGGAGACGGAACGACGCATGGACGCTGGGATCTCACAAACTGTAACGGGACATTCATTATGCCCGCCCCAGCAAGGCACGCCGATGACACACTGATTTGCCGGCCGGGCGGTCGTTCTGCGGGCTGCCTTGGGCTATCGTGCCAGCATCCCTTCCTTCCCCTCTGGATTGCCTATGAAGCTGGTCTCTGCCTGGCTGCGGATTCCGTTCTGGCAGCGCGTGGTCGGTGGCTTCGTGCTCGGCGCGCTGGCCGGCTGGGCGCTCGGCCCGGCCGCGGAAACGTGGTTTGGCCCGCTCGGTGAGCTGTACGTCACCCTGATCAAGATGATCGCCGTGCCGCTGGTGTTCTTCGCGGTCATCAACGCGATCTCGTCGCTGCACGGGCAGAAGTCCGTGGCCGCGCTCAGTGGGCGCACCTTCCTGTGGTTCGTGATTACCGCTGCGCTGGCAGTGTGTGTCGGCCTGGCCGTGGGTACGGTGCTGCAGCCCGGCGCGGGTGGCCTGCAGTTGTCGATGGCCAGCAACTACGTGCCGCGCGAAGTGCCCAGCGTGGTGCAGGTGCTGCTGGACGTGGTGCCTGCCAATGTCTTCTATGCGCTGTCCGGCATCGGCACCAAGGTCAACGCGGCCGGTGAGACCGTGCTGGCTGCGGGTCGCGGCTCGATCCTGCCGGTGATCTTCTTCGCCGGCCTGGTGGGCTTTGCCATCGTCAAGCTGGGCGAGAAGGTGACCGAGGCGCGCAAGCTGGTCGGCCAGATGAGCGACATCATGATCCAGGTGACCCGCTTCGTGCTGGAAGTCACCCCGATCGGCACCTTCGGCCTGATCGCAGGCCTGGTCGGCAGCTATGGGTTCGAGAAGCTGCTGCCGCTGGGCCATTTCGTGCTGGCGTTGTACGTGGCCTGTGCGCTGCACATCGTGGTGGTCTACAGCGCGCTGCTGCTGGCGCACGGCCTGAACCCGCTGAAGTTCTTCCGTGGCGCCGCACCGGGCATGCAGGTTGCGTTCGTCAGCTCGTCCAGCTTTGCTGCGATGCCGGTGGCGCTGCGTTCGATCACCCACAACCTGGGCGTGAACAAGGACTACGGTTCGTTCGCGGTGCCGCTGGGCGCCAGCATCAAGATGGACGGCTGCGGCGCGATCTATCCGGCGCTGTGCGCGGTGTTCATTTCGCAGTACAGCGGCGTGCCGCTGACCCCGGAGCAGTACGTGGTGGTGCTGATCGCCTCGGTGCTGGGCAGCTTCGGCACCGCCGGCGTGCCGGGTACTGCGGTGATCATGGCCACGGTGGTGCTGAGCGCAGCCAATCTGCCGCTGGAGACCATCGGCTACCTGTATGCCATCGACCGCATCCTGGACATGATGCGCACGATGACGAATGTGACCGGCCAGATGCTGGTGCCGGTGCTCGTGGCCAAGGAGACCGGGTTGCTCGACCAGGCGGTGTATGACAATCCGTCCAGCAATGTGGGCGTGGACGATCCTGACCCGACACCGCCACGCGCCTAAGGTCGCGTGGAGATGAAAGGCCCGCCCTGACCCGGCGGGCCTTTTGTTTGGGAGCTGGTTGGCGCGGTGGCGGCCAAGGCGGGTCCTGGTAGATCCACGCCATGCGTGGATGGAGGCAGTGCCGACCAACGGTCGGCACCCACCAGGGCAGGCGGCGCGATGCCGACCAAGGTCGGCACCTACCGGGGGCGCAAACAAAAAAGCCGCTGCAGGGCAGCGGCTTCTCGCATCAGGCGGCGCCGTAGCGCCAGCGGGTCAGAGGTCGACCCGGCGGGCCTGCATGAACTTGTTGCCCCAGTAGCCACTGAGCAGGGTGTCCACGCGCACGTCCTTGCCGGAGCTCGGTGCGTGCAGGAAGCGGCCGTCGCCGACATAGATGCCGACGTGGTCGACGCGGCCCTTGCGGCCGAAGAACACCAGGTCACCTGCGGCCAGCGCGGTGCGGTCGTTGATCAGTTCGGCGTTGTCATCGTGGGCCATCTCGCGCGAGACGCGCGGCAGCTCGATGCCCAGGGCCGAACGGAACACATAACCGACCAGGCCGCTGCAGTCGAAACCGCTGTCCGGGTTGCTGCCACCCCAACGGTACGGGGTGCCCAGCAGGGTCATCGCGCGGCGCAGCAGCGACTGCACCTTGCCGTTGTCGGCGGCGGTACCGACAACGCTGCCATTGGCGGCGCTGCTGGTGTCGTAATTGGCGAGCAGGCGGCTGAGGTCGCCGGCCACCACGGCCGAGCGGTCCATCAGCGGAATGGTGTCGTTGGCGGCCAGGTGCGGCAGCAGGGCGGCCAGCGTGGCGCTGGCGGCGGCATCGACGCGGCTGCGCTGCGGAGCGGCAGCCTCGGCCTTGGCGGCCGGTCGAGCGACGCTCTCGGCCACCGGGGCCGGGGGCACATCGGAACGGTTCGGAGCGGTCTGCGACCAGGCCGGAAGGCTGGTCAGGCACAGTGCCAGGCCAAGCAACAACGGGCGGGCACTGCGTGAAGATACGGAAGTCTGGCCTTCGCTTTTCAGGTCGTCAGTCGTCACGCGTCGGTCACAGGAAAAAAACGATGGGGCATCATGCCCTGTAAAAGCGCCGATAAGTTAAAAATTCCGTTAGTAAAGCGTTATTGCGGTAGTGATTTTCGTCACAGTTTTGAACATATCGCCTGTTCATTTTAGCGAAGGACGCGTTTCGCCCCCGTGTAGTGGTCTTTCCAGTAGGGGCCGCTGAGCGAGTCGAGGCGTACCGTTCCGCCGGTACTCGGCGCGTGCACGAAACGCCCCTCACCTACATAGATGCCGACATGGGTGACGCTGCCTCGGCTGCCAAAGAACACCAGATCGCCGGTGGCCAGGCGCTGCGGATCGATCTTCGGGCCCTGTACCGCGGCCAGGTCGCGCGAGGTGCGCGGCAGTCGCAGGTCCAGCATTTCCCGATAGACATAGGCGACCAGGCCGCTGCAGTCGAAGCCCGAATCCGGGGTATTGCCGCCATAGCGGTAGGGCGTGCCGACCAGGCTGATGGCCCGCATCAGCACCGAGTTGGCGGCCTCGGGGTTGTCCGGCATGGTCTTCGGCCAGTTCGCCGTCGGCGGCGGCGGCGCCGGGCGGGTGGCCTTGCCGCCTCCACAGGCGGTCATCAACACGGGCAGGGCCAGCAACAGGGCCGGGGCGAGGAACCGGCGCGGGCCGGACGAAACTGGCGTGATGTGCATGATCTCCGGATAATGCGCCACCTTGGATTGGCCGTCATGATGGCGGCGTCCCCGCCGGGCGACAACCCGCCCCAACCCGCCTGCCTCCGGCAGATCCAGACAGAGTTGCGCATGAAGATCGAAAAAGACCGCGTTGTCCGCTTCCACTACACCGTTTCCGAAGTCGGCCAGGAGCCGATCGAGTCGTCCAAGGACCGCGGCGAGCCGCTGGCGATCCTGATCGGCCACGGCAACATCATCCCGGGCCTGGAAAACGCCATGATGGACAAGGAAGCCGGCGCGACCTTCAACGTCGACGTCAAGGCGGCCGATGCCTACGGCGAGCGTCGTGAAGGCCTGTCCCAGCGCGTGCCGAAGAAGCACTTCGGCAACACCAAGCTGGCCCCGGGCCAGCAGGTCGTGCTGCAGACCAACTTCGGCCCGCGTGCGGTGACCGTGCAGAAGGTCGGCATGAGCGTCGTCGACGTCGACCTGAACCACCCGATGGCCGGCAAGGACCTGCACTTCGACGTCGAGATCGTCGACGTGCGCGAAGCCGGCAAGGAAGAGATCGACCACGGCCACGTCCACGGCGACGGTGGTCACCAGCACTGATCGCAGCGCGATCGTGATGGATGCAGCGGCCCGCTTCGGCGGGCCGTTGCGCTTCTGGAACACGGCGCGGCCATCCATGGCGTACGGGCCGGCGGCATAATGGCGGACCTGCCTGACGGACGCCCCGTGAACGCCGCTTCTCCTTCCCTGCAGCCGGTCGCTTCCGGCGAACGCATCGCCGTGCTGGACGTGCTGCGCGGTGCCGCGCTGCTGGGCATCCTGCTGATGAACATCGAGGCCTTCAGCGGACCGCTGGACCTGGCCTTCACCGGCATCGACGTGCATTGGCACGGCATCGACTACTGGGCCGATGCCTTTGTGTACGTGTTCGTGCAGGGCAAGTTCTTCACCCTGTTCTCGCTGCTGTTCGGCGCCGGCTTCGCGGTGATGGCGCAGCGCGCTGAGGCCGCCGGGCGCGACTTCACCCCGTTCTATCTGCGCCGCAGCGCTGGCTTGCTGCTGATCGGCCTGTGCCACGCGCTGCTGGTCTGGTCCGGCGACATCCTGGTGATGTACGCGTTGGTCTCGTTGCCGTTGCTGGCCTGCCGGGAGGCGCCGCGCAGCTGGCTGCCGTGGATGGGCGTGACCGTCTATCTGGGCGGCGTTGCGCTGATGCTGCTGGTGGGCGCGATGGTGTCGATGGCTTCGACCGAAGAGGTGCGGGGCATGCTTGCCGAGGCGCAGCAGAGCATCGACCTGCAGCGGCAGGTGTACGGGCAGGGCAGCTGGGCGCAGGCCACTGTGCAGCGCCTGAGCGAGTTCGGCACCTCGATGGGCGCGCTGCTGATCACCGGCCCGGAAGTGCTGGGCATGTTCCTGATCGGCAGCTGGTTCGCCGGCAGCGGCGCGTTGGCGACGCCGGAGCGCTTTCCGCGGCTGTACGCGGTGCTGCGTTGGGGGGCACTGCCGCTGGGCCTTGTGGTCACGCTGCTGGGTGTTGCCTGGAAGCCCTATCTGGCGCCGGGTGCCTACGGCCTGCCGGCGACGGCGGCGATGGCGCTGGTGACGATCGGTGGCCTGCCGATGTGCCTGGGTTACCTCGCGTGGATCGCGCATTGGCGTGCGCGGTTGGCCTGGCTGGCACCGGTCGGGCGCATGGCGCTGACCCACTATCTTGGCCAGTCGCTGCTGTGTACCTGGACCTTCTACCAGTATGGCCTGGGCAGGTTCGAGACGATGCCGCGCAGCGTGCAGCTGTTGTTCGCGCTGCTGCTGTTTGCCGCGCAGGTGGTCTTCTCGCACCTGTGGCTGCGCCATTTCCGCTTCGGCCCGATCGAGTGGATATGGCGTGCGATGACCTATCGGCAGTGGCCATCGATGCGGCGCAGCACGGAGCAGGGGTGAGCGATGGGCACGCATGCGCTGTGCCGATCGGCCGCGCGCCCGCGCATCCTCACGTCTGGCTTGCAGCGGGGCATGGCATGCTCGGCATCAGCATGAGCGCCGGCACCGGCCAGCTGATCGCCGATCTCGTCTGCGGCCGCACGCCAGCGATCGATCCTGCCCCTTACCGACCCGAGCGATTCCGATGAGCACTGCACCTTATGATTACGACCTGATCGTCCTTGGCGGCGGCTCCGCCGGCCTGGCCGGCGCCATCCGCGCAGCACAGCATGGCAAGCGCGTGGCGATGCTGGAACCGGGCGAACTGGGCGGAACCTGTGTCAATGTTGGCTGCGTGCCGAAGAAGGCGATGTGGCTGGCGGCCGACCTGCACGAGCGCATCGGCCTGGCCAATGCGATGGGCTTCGATGTCGAGGCACGCCCGGCGCTGTCGTGGAAGGAGCTGGTGATCCATCGCCAGGCCTACATCACCAACATCCACACCAGCTACCGCAAGCGCCTGGATGAAACCGGCGTGGTGCGCATCCCTGCGCGCGGCCGTCTGCTCGATGCGCATACCGTGGCCTGCAGTGACGGCGTGCATTACAGCGCCGAGCACATCCTGATCGCCACCGGCGCGCATCCGCTGCGCCCGGATATTCCCGGCGCTGAACTGGGCCTGGTTTCCGATGACTTCTTCGATCTGCGTGCGGCACCGGCCGAGGTGGCGATCATCGGTGGCGGTTACATCGCGGTGGAGCTGGCCGGCCTGCTGCAGGCACTGGGCAGCAAGGTCAGCCTGCTGGTGCGCGGCCAGCGGCTGCTGGATCGCTTCGATTACGAGCTGACCGATCAGCTGGCCGAGAACCTGAAGCAGCAGGGCGTGCGCATCCATTTCGGCTATCGCCTGCGCGAACTGCAGCGCGATGGCGAACGCGTACGTGCGTTCGGTCATGATGGCCCGCTCGACAGCGTGTTCGATGCAGTGTTCTTCGCCACCGGCCGGCGCGGCAACAGCCGTGATCTGGGCCTGGAAGCGCTGGGCATCGGCATCGGCGAGCACCAGCAGGTGGAGGTGGACGAATGGCAGACCACCTCTGTGCCGAGCGTGCACGCGGTGGGCGACATCGCTGGCAAGGTCGGCCTGACGCCGGTGGCGGTGGCCGCTTCACGGCGGCTGATGGACCGCCTGTTCGGTGGACGGCCGCAATCGAAGATGGATTACGAGAACGTGGCCAGCGTGGTGTTCTCGCACCCGCCGCTGGGTGCTGTGGGCATGAGCGAAGAAGAAGCGCGCGCGCGTTTTGACCAGGTGAGCGTTTACCACAGCCGTTTCCGCCCGATGCTGCAGGCGCTGGCCAACGGCACCCAGCGCAGCCTGTTCAAGATGGTGTGCGCGGGCCCGGAGGAGCGCGTGGTGGGTATCCACCTGCTGGGCGAAGCGGCCGACGAGATCCTGCAGGGCTTCGCGGTGGCGGTGAAGATGGGCGCGACCAAGGCCCAGTTCGACGACACCGTGGCGATCCACCCGACCTCGGCCGAGGAAGTGGTGCTGATGCGCTGACCTGGGCGGTTGTAGCGCCGAGCCTATGCTCGGCTGCTTTTCGCCCCGCCTTGGCGGAGTCTGGCGCGGGCTCGACGCTACAGGACAGCAGGCGCCCCCATGCGACAATGGGCGCCCCCACGTCTTACCGGGCCGCTCTGCGCGGCCCGCCGTCGTCCTGATGTCCACTCCCGCTTCCCGCATCGCTACGGCTTCCCCGCGCATTGCGCTGGGGGGTATCGGCCTGGCCGCGATCGGCGCCATCGCCGCCTCCGGCAAGGCCATCATCGTCAAGCTCGGCCTGCGTCATGGCGTCGATGCCACCTCGCTGCTCGCCCTGCGCATGCTGATGGCGCTGCCGCTGTTCGTGCTGATGGCACTGTGGGCTGCGCGCCGGGCAGAGCCGCTGTCCTGGGCCGACCGCGCACGCGTGCTGTGGCTGGGCTTCACCGGCTACTACCTGTCCAGCCTGCTCGATTTCCAGGGCCTGCAGTACATCAGCGTGACCCTGGAGCGGCTGATTCTTTACTTGAACCCGACCCTGGTGTTGCTGATCAACGTGCTGCTGGCACGGCAGCGGCCGGGCCGCTGGCAGATCGGCGCGCTGGTGCTGAGCTATCTGGGCGTGCTGCTGGCCTTTGGCCACGATCTGCAGCGCGAAGGTGGGCAGATCATCGTCGGCAGCCTGCTGGTGCTGGGCAGTGCGCTCAGCTACGCGCTGTACCTGTTCGGCAGCGGGCAGGTGGTGGCACGCATCGGCGCGGTGCGGTTGACCGCCTACGCCAGCTGCGTGGCCAGCGTGCTGGTGCTGCTGCACTTCGCGGTGACCCATCCGCTGCCGCTGCTGTGGCAGGCACCGGCGCCGGTGCAGTGGCTGTCGTTGGTCAATGCCACCGTGTGCACGGTGCTGCCGGTGCTGGCGATCATGCTGGCGGTGCAGCGCGTGGGTTCGTCGCTGGCCGCGCAGGTCGGTATGCTGGGCCCTGTTTCCACCATCGTGATGAGCCTATGGCTGCTCGACGAACCGATGGGGCCGGCACAGATCGCCGGCACCGTGCTGGTGCTGATCGGCGTTCTGCTGGTGACCCGCCTGCGGCGCTGACGCCGGAGCAGGCGCGTGCGCGCATCCTGGCGGTGATCCGCGCGATCCCGGCGGGGCAGGTGATGGGCTACGGCCAGGTGGCGATGCGCGCGGGCCTGCCCGGGCGTGCGCGCCTGACCGCGCGCATCCTGGGCCAGAACGACGACCCGGACCTGCCCTGGCACCGCGTGCTGCGCTCGGATGGGCGCATCGCCATGGAAGAAGGGTCGGCGGGCTGGCGCGAGCAGTCGCAGCGGCTGCGTGCCGAGGGCGTGGTGGTTGAGAACGGCCGGGTGCGGATGCCCACGACCGATCCGGCGGTTGTGCTGGATGCTGCCGTTTGGGGCCCGGGCTGAGCATCGCTGGCGACTGAACAGGCCGGACCTGCCGGTCGCCAACAAGGCGCGGTGCTGCGGCTATGATGGAGGCCGTTCCATGCCGGTGCTCCCATGTTCCCGCGTCTGCCAACCGTCACCAAGGCCCTGCTGATCGCCAACGCGATCCTGTTCCTGCTGCAGCAGCCGTTCCTGCTTGGCATGCAGACCTTCGAGCCGTTCATGCTGCAACCGCTGCAGCAAGGCTTCGATGCGTTCTCGCCGGGCGGCAACTTCCAGCCGTGGCAGCTGCTGACCTATGGCTTCCTGCATGGCAGCTTCGGCCACCTGTTCTTCAACATGCTGGCGGTCTTCATGTTCGGTGCGCCACTGGAGCAGACCTGGGGCGAGAAGCGCTTCCTGCTGTACTACCTGGTCTGCGTGGCCGGTGCCGGTGTCTGCCAGCTGCTGGTGGGTACGCTGCTGGAGAACCCGGCCACGGTGCTGGGTGCCTCTGGCGGCGTGTTCGGCCTGCTGCTGGCCTACGGCATGCTGTTCCCGAACCAGCGGGTGATGCTGCTGTTCCCACCGATCCCGATGAAGGCGCGCACCTTCGTGATCCTGTTCGGCGTGGGCGAACTGGTGCTGGGCATGACCGGCTGGCAGCCGGGCGTGGCCCACTTCGCGCACCTCGGCGGCATGCTGTTCGGCTGGTTGCTGATCCGCTACTGGCGAGGGCAGCCGCCGTTCAACAAGCGCCGACCGCCCGGCCCACCGAAGCGCCCGAACCATCTGCGCAGCGTCAAATGATCCGAAGGATCATTTGACGCTGTAGGTGCCGACCGTTGGTCGGCACGCCTTCTCCCACGCGGGTAGGTGCCAACCTTGGGTGGCACGCCTTCAGAGATCCTGCAACACCACCTGCGCCGCATTGTGACCTGGCGCGCCGGTCACGCCGCCCCCGGGATGTGTTCCCGACCCGCACAGATACAGGCCGGGCAGGGCACCACGATAGCCAGCCTGGCCAACCATCGGCCGTGCCGAGAACAACTGGTTGGCACTGAGCGCTCCGTGGAAGATGTCGCCGCCGATCAAGCCGAAGGTGCGCTCCAGATCCAGCGGTGACAGCACCTGGCGGCCCAGTACGCTGCCAGCGAAACCCGGCGCATACCGTTCAACGGTGGCGATCATCAGATCGGCCACCGTTTCACGATGATCATCCCAGTGACGCCCACCGGGCAGCACGGGCGCCACGTGCTGGCAGAACAGGCTGGCCACATGCTGCCCGGGCGGCGCCAGCGAATCGTCCAGCGTGCTGGGAATGAGCATTTCCACGATCGGTTCGCGTGACCAGCCATTGCGACGCGCATCCAGCCAGGCACGGTCCATGTAATCCAGGCTGGGGGCCATGATGATCCCGGCGCTGAGGTGATCGCCGGGACCGGGCAGAGCGCGGAAGTCCGGCAGCTGCGACAGCGCGACATTCATCCGGAACGTGCCCGAACCGCAGCGCCAGTTCGCCATGCGTTCGCGCGTTGCGTCCGGTACCTGCTCCGGTGCCAGCATCTGCTCATACAGCAGCTTTGGATTGACGTTGGCGATCATCGCGCGTGCGCGCAGGATTTCGCCGTTGGCCAGCGCCACGCCCACGACACGACCCTGCTCGATCAGCAGGCGTTGCACACCGGCATCCACGCGCAGCTCAGCCCCGGCCTCCCGCGCGGCAGTGGCGATGGCCTGGCTGATCGCGCCCATGCCACCGATCGCATGGCCCCACGCACCTTTCATGCCATTGCACTGGCCGAACACGTGGTGCAGCAGTACGTAGGCACTGCCCGGTGTATACGGGCTTGCGTAGTTGCCGACGATGCCATCGAAGCCGAACAGCGCCTTGATCGGCTCGCTTTCGAACCAGCGGTCCAGGTACTCGGCGGCCGACAGCGTGAACAGGTCCAGCAGTTCCTGGCGAAGCGGCGCGTCCAGCGTTGCCAGTTCGCGGCCGAGCTTCCCCATCTGCCATAGTTCGGGCAGCGCACGCCAACCACCCGCCACGCCCAAGTCCGGGGGCGCGCGCAGGGCCCAGGCGCGCAGCACATCAGCGAAGATCTCCAGGCGCGCTTCGTATTCGGGTAGCCGCTGTGCATCCCGCTCGGAAAACTTCGCGACCTCGGCCTGGGTGTGGCCCGGTGCGGACAGCAGGTAGCGGCCGTCCGGCAATGGCAGGAAGTTGTTGGCCGGGCGATTGATGATGCGCAGCCCATGCGCATGCAGCTGCAGGTCGTCGATCACCTTCGGCTGCAGCAATGACACCGTGTAGGACGCCACCGAGTTGCGGAACCCGGGGTGGAATTCCTCGGTGACCGCCGCGCCGCCGAGAACGCCACGACGTTCCAGCACCAGCACCTTCTTGCCAGCGCGTGCGAGATAGGCCGCGCAGACCAGGCCGTTGTGGCCGCCACCGATGATGATCGCATCCCAGGACATCAGCACCTCGGAAAAAAGGGGACGGAGGGAATTAAGTCGCAATCCGCATCTGCGCACAGGGGGGAAGAAACGACTTAATCCCCTCCGTCCCCTTTTTTGATTGCCGCTTCGATGGTGGCGATGTCGATCTTCTTCATCGGCATCATCGCATTGAAGGCGCGCTTGGCCAGTGCCTTGTCCTGGCTGGTCACCGCTTCGATCAACATGCGTGGGCTGATCTGCCAGGAAATGCCCCATCGGTCCTTGCACCAACCGCACTGGCTCTCCTGTCCGCCGTTGCTGACGATGGCGTCCCACAAGCGGTCAGTCTCGGCCTGGTCCTCGGTCTGGATCTGGAAGGAGAAGGCTTCGCTGTGCTTGAACGCGGTGCCGCCGTTGAGGCCGACGCAGGGGATGCCGCAGACCGTGAATTCGACCGTCAGTACGTTGCCTTCCTTGCCGTCGGGGTAGTCGCCGGGTGCGTGATGCACCGCAGTCACCGCACTGTCGGGCAGGAGGCTGGCATAGAAGGTGGCGGCCTCGAGCGCGCCGTTGTCGTACCAGATACAGATCGTGTTCTTGTGTGCCATGTCCGGCTCCACGTTGGACGAAGCCGCAGCGATAGCACGCCCGGTGTTAACCCCGGATCGTGCTGCACCCGCAAAAAAAGGGCGCCCGAAGGCGCCCTTTGCACTACCAGTGCGGCAGCGGGCTCAGCGCCAGACCTTGATCTGGTCGGCTTCGCTGCGCTGCATCGGCTGCCCGGCCTTGCAACTGAAGGTGGCACCGAACGCCGGCAGGTTGGCCAGCGTGCCGTTGCTGCGCCACAGGCCCGGTGCGCGGATGTCGGCGGTCAGGCGGCGTGCGGCCTCGTTCGGCGACAGCTGCTGTGCCCACAGCGTCGACCAGGCGCGGAAGAAGCCCTGCTGCTGTGCCTGCTTGGCCTTGGGCTCCTGCGCGGCATACGCCGCCCATGCCAGTTCCAGGCCGGCGATGTCGGCCAGGTTTTCTTCCTGGGTGAGCGTGCCGTTGACCTTGGCACCCTTTACGCCCGGGAAGTCGTAGGCACTGTACTGCGCGGCCACGCGATTGCCGAGCAGGGTCCAGGCGGTCTTGTCGGCCGGTGTCCACCAGCTGCGCAGCTCACCCTTGGCATCGACCAGCGCGCCCTTGGCATCGATCGCACGGGTCAGCTCATGGCCGACCAGGCCACCGAAGCTGCCGAACTTGTCGGCGGCGTCGGCCTTGGCGTTGAACACCGGGCCCTGCAGGATCGCGGCGGTGACGATCAGGCGGTTCTGCGCCAGGTCGTAGGCCAGCGACGGCTGCTGCGGCAGCACGTCCCAGCGGCGGTCGGCATTGCCCTTGCCGATGCGCTTCATTTCCTCGCGGTGGCGCCAGGTCGAAGCAATCAGCATGTTGCCACCAAACGAGCCGCGCCCCATCGGCTGCACGCTGTAGTCCAGGTCGCGCAGCGGCGTGCCGATCTCGATCTTCAGCGCAGCCAGCTTGGCTTGCGCTTCAGCCTTGGCTTCGGCGCTCATCCAGCTGTTGTTCTTGACCGCTTCGATCTGCACTTCGCGCAGCTTGTCGACGATCCACGCCGCCTGGCGACGATCTTCGGCGGACAGGTAGCGCGCGGCATATTCGCGGCCGACCATCGGGCCGGCGGCCACGTTGATCGCATCGAGCACGCTTTCCCAGCGCTGCGGTGGCAGGGTTTCGCCGCGCAGCACGCGGCCACGGAACTCGAACTCGGCGTCGCGGTAGGCCTTGGACAGGTACGGCGCCATCGAATCGCCCACGCGCCAGCGCAGGTAGGCCTTCCACTGGTCCGGCTTGAGCTTGGTGACCATGCCATCGAGCTGCTTGAACAGCCCCGGATCGGCCAGCGAGACCAGGTCGTCATCCACGCCCTGTGCCTTCAGGAAAGCGTCCAGCTGCAGATTGCGGTAGCGGCTGTTGAGCTCCTTGGTGGAGATCGGCGCGTAGTTGTTGAACGGGTTGTTGATGCCGGCCAGCGACTGCGCGTTGCGCGCCAGCTCGGTCTCCAGCGCGATTACCGCCTGCGATTCGGCATCCAGCTTGGCCGCCGGGGTGCCGGTCAGCGCCAGGATCTGCTTGACGTAGTTGCGGTAGCGGCCCATCAGCGCCACGGTGTCGGCGTCGGTGCGGGTATAGAACGCAGGATCCGGCAGGCCCATGCCGCCCTGCATGAAGTAACCGATGTGGCGGTCCAGTGCCTTCAGGTCGACGTCGGGGCCGAAGTTGAAGGCGACCGGGATGCCCACCTGGTGCAGCGCGGCGATCGACGCCGGCACATCCTTGGCCTTCTTGATGGCGTTGATGCGGGTCAGCAGCGGGGCGATCGGATTGGAACCGTCCGCCTCCACGGCGGCTTCGTCAAGGCCACTGGCCCAGAAGTCACCCAGCAGCTTCTGCACATTGCCCTGCGGCGACTTCATCGCGGCGTCGAGCAGGTCGCGCTGCTGCTGGCGGCTGCGGTCGACCAGCTGGCCGAGCGCGGTAGTGGCACCGGTCTGCGGCACCGGGTTGGCCTTCAGCCAGCCTGCATTGGTGGCGTCGTAGAAGTCGCTGCACTGGGCGCTGACGGCCGGGGCGCGTGCGGCCTTCTTCTTGGCGGCGGCAAACGCATCGTGGGTCGGGACCAGAGTCGCCAGGCTGATGCCCAGGGCGATGGCAAGCGGACGGAAGTTGGGCATGTGGAACGAATCCGTGATGGATTGAGGGCGCGCGCACTATAGCAAGCCGGGCATGGGCGCGGCATGCACGCATCACGGTGGCTCCGCCGAGCCGTGCGCCGACCAAGGTCGGCATCTACCAACGGCGTGGGCCATGCGTGGATGACGGGCGCTGTGAACAACAAAGGCCCGGGAATTCCCGGGCCTCTGCAGGTACGCCGCAACGTCAGCCGTGGGTTACCAGATCACCACCTGCTGCTCGCCGCTGCGGGCCATCGGCGAACCGGCCTTGCACTGGAACGCGGCGGCGAAGGTCGGCAGGTTCGACGGCGCACCCATGGCGCGGAACTGCGCCGGGGCGTGCGGGTCGGTGGCCAGGCGGACCTTGGCGTTTTCCGGGGTGTACTTGGTGCGCCACACGGTGGCCCAGTTGAAGAAGAAGCGCTGGTCTCGGGTGAAGCCATCGACCTTCGCATCTTCCTTGCCGGCGGTGGCCTTCTGCAGCGCGTCGTAGGCGGTGGCCAGGCCGCCCAGGTCGGCGATGTTCTCGCCCAGGGTCAGGTGGCCGTTCACCGCCTGGCCGTCGACCTTGTACTGGTCGAACTGCTTGACCAGCTTGCCGGTGAGGCCTTCGAAGTTCTTCTTGTCGGCCGGGGTCCACCAGTCTTCCATGTTGCCGGTCGGCCCGAAGCGTGCACCCTGGTCGTCGTAACCGTGGGTCATTTCATGGCCGATCACCGCACCGATGCCGCCGTAGTTCAGCGCATCGTCGGCCTTCGGATCGAAGAACGGCGGCTGCAGGATGGCGGCCGGGAACACGATCTCGTTCTGCAGCGGGTTGTAGTAGGCGTTGACGGTCTGCGGGGTCATGCCCCACTCGGTCTTGTCCACCGGCTTGCCGATCTTGGACAGGTTGAACTTGTAGTTGAACTCGTTGGCCGCGCGCACGTTGCCCAGGAAGCTGTCGCGCTGGGTCTGCAGGCCCGACCAGTCGCGCCACTTGTCCGGGTAACCGATCTTCGGGGTGAAGGTCTCCCACTTGGCGATGGCCTTGGCCTTGGTTTCCTCGCTCATCCAGCTCAGGCCCTGGATGCGTTCCTTCAGCGCGGCGGCCAGGTTCTTCACCAGCTCTTCCATCTTCGCCTTGGCTTCCGGCGAGAAGGCAACCTTCACGTACAGCTGGCCGAAGGCTTCACCGGCATCGTTCTCGATGGTGCCCAGCACGCGCTTCCAGCGCGGCTTCTGTTCCTTCTGGCCGTTGAGGGTCTTGCCGTAGAACTCGTAGTTCTCCTGCACGAAGGCGTCAGCCAGGTACGGCGAGGCGCTGTCCACGGTGTGGAAGCGCAGGTAGGCGCGCCACACCGACGGGTCGGTATCGCCCAGCGCCTTGCTCACTTCTTCATGGAAGGCCGGCATGGCCAGCGAGAACTTCTCCGGCGCGGCCACGCCCTGCGACTTGAAGAACTCGGTCCAGCTGAAGTTCGGAGTCAGCTTGTCGGCGTCGGCCAGGGTGACCGGGTTGTAGTACAGCTCGACGTTGCGCGACAGCTCGACGCGCGACTTGGAGGCCTTGGCCAGGCGGGTTTCGAACTTGACCACGTCTTCGGCCTGCTTGGCCGCGTCGGCCGCGGCGACGCCGGACAGCTCCAGCACCTTGGCCACGTGCGCCTGGTAGGCCTTCAGCTTGTCGGCGTTCTTGGCATCGGTGTAATAGGTGGTATCCGGCAGGCCCAGGCCGCCCTGGCTGGCGTAGGCCATGTTCATGGCCGAGTTCTTGAAGTCGGCTTCGGCACCGAAGCCGAACAGGACGTTGTCACCCTTGGCGGCGCTGGTGCGCAGGTAGTTGGCGATCGCCGCCTTGTCCTGCAGGCCGTCGATCGCCGCCAGGTCGGCCTTCAGCGGCTCGATGCCCTGTGCGTTGATCTTGGCTTCGTCCATGCCGGTCGCCCACAGGTCGCCGACGATCTTCTCGATGTGGTTCGGATTCTTGACCTGCGCGACCTGTTCGGCCAGCTGGTGCTGCACGGCCACCGAACGCTCGTCGAGGATGGTGAACGCGCCCCAGCTGGTGCGGTCGCCCGGGATTTCGTTGGCGGCCAGCCACTTGCTGTTGACGTAGTCGCCAAAGGCGGTGCAGGCGTCCTTGGTAGTGTCCAGGTCGCTCGGCTGGAAGGCGTTGTAGGCCGGCAGCTTGCTCTCGTCCAGCTTATAGGTGGTGGCTTCGGCGGTGGCCGGGGCGGAGGCGGCGGCATCCTTGGCCGGGGTTTCAGTCTTGCCGCAGCCAACCAGCGCGGCCGAAACGGCCAGGGTCAGCAGCACGATCTTGGGAGTACGGGTCACTTGAATGGCCTCCGGGCCGAGTGAGTCAGGGAGTGGCCGCAGGTGCGACCGTGGGCCGAACGATACGCCGCCGGCCAGACCTGCAAGGGTGTCGAAGGTCATGTCCCCGCGCAAGGGGCGTGCACGCGCCAGGAGGCGTCCCAGGAAGGCACATCGGGCGTCGCCGCAGCGCCGAGCGAGGGCTGTCCGTATGCCTGCCCTGCGGGTGAATTGATGATGAACGCGTGCTCGCGGTTGCCCGCAGGTACGGGTTGCGCGCCTGCCGGGACATGACGTGTCCAGGGCCCTGGACACGAGCGCCATGGCCGCGACAGACGGGGCGTAATGTCGGCTCAAGCCTTTGATTTGAAATGATTCTTTGAACAATGCCGGCGTAGGTTTACGCGCTCATGCTCCATTTCTCTACGTGTCATATCAAATTGAACTTTTGCTGAATGTTGCCGTTTCGTGTCTTTATGTGTATGAATCCCGTTATCGGCACGTGAACAGTTGCTGACTACATTTCCTCTGCCTTGCCGATGCAGAGCTTTTTGTGCCCTCACTTTTTCAGAGAGAGAGACATGCAGAAGACTCGCCCACTACCCCGTAATCCGTTGAGTCTCGCGCTCACCTCGGCCATTCTGCTTGCCGTCGCCCTGCCTGCCTTCGCGCAGGAGGGAGAAACTGCAAAGGACACCGCTGAGAGCGCGAAGAAGGCTTCCAATGAAGCCGCGGCCACCCAGCTGGACCGCATCACGGTAACGGGCTCGCACATCTACCGCGCCGGCTATGACACCCTGGAACCAGCCGCTGTGGTGTCCCGCCAGGATATCGATGCGTACGGACACACCAACCTGATCGATGCGTTGACCAAGATTCCCGGTGTGTCTGCCGGCGTGTCCTCACGCGGTGACCAGGCCGGCTTCGGTGCGGGCGTGAACTTCGCCAGTCGCTTCGGCCTGGGCAGCAACCGCCTGCTGACCCTGGTCAACGGTCGCCGCTTCGTGACCTCGGCTCCGCCAACCGTATTCGGCGCCGGCGGCGGCTCGGGCATCCAGGTCGACATGAACGCGATTCCGACCGTGATGGTCGAGCGCGTGGAAAGCCTGAGCATCGGTGGTGCGCCCACGTATGGTTCCGACGCCATCTCAGGCGTGAACAACATCATCCTGCGTGACAAGTTCGAGGGCGCCGAGGTCGAGCTGGGTTTTGGCAGGACCACCAAGAACGACAACGACCGCTACTCCTGGTCTGCCATCTTCGGCAGCGGTTTCGCCGACGGACGTGGCCACTTCACCATTGCTGCCGAACTGGACAACAGCGAAGGCGTGAACGCGCTCCAGCGCGACTTCTACCGCAACGGCTACAGCCTGCAGACCAATCCGACGGCAGCCAACGTGGCGCGCTTCCAGCCGTGGCGCACGCCGGGCAACGACGGTCGCATCGACCCCAGCATCCCGTTCAACACCGGGCCGGCCGACGGCATCTCCGACCAGGTCTGGATCCGCAACCGGCGCATCTCCAGCATGACCTTCGGTGGCCTGATCATGCCGTCGGACATCCAGGTGCGGCGCAGCTACCAGCGCAATGCCACGGGTGAACTGAACGGCTTTGGTCCGAACAACAAGCTCTGGCACTTCAACGACAAGGGCGATCTGGTTGCCTACGATCCGGGCATCTCCTATCCCAGCGGCAACGCGTCCGGTGGCGATGGCCTCAACCTCAACGAGACCGTCCCACTGATCGCCGACCTCGAACGCCGTACGGTCTATTCGACCGGCAGCTTCGACTTCAACGACAACGTGCGCGGCTTCTTCGAACTGTCGCACTACAGCGCCACCGCGCGCGAGACGCTGGACCAGAACGTCTACAACGCTGCCGGTTTCGGTGCCGCAAACCCCGATGGCAGTGGCGACCAGAGTGGCGCGATGCTGTTCAGCGCGAACAATCCGTTCCTCAGCGCGGAGTCCCGTCGCATCCTGGCCGAGAACGGCATCACCTCGTTCCGCCTGTCGCGCTCTTCGCGCGACCTGAGCATGAACAACGCCAGTACCGATACGCGCCTCAGCCGCATCGTGCTCGGCCTGGACGGCTTCTTCGATATCGGCGAGCGCCGCTTCAACTGGGAAACCAGTGTGACCCACGGCCGGGGCGACTTCGACTACAAGGGCACCGGCCTGATCCAGCAGAACTTCATCAATGCGCTCAACGTGAAGCGCGATGCCAGCGGCAACATTGTCTGTGATGCATCCGCCCGCGGCACCACTGCGGATCCGAACTGCCGTCCACTGAATCTGTTCGGCGAGAACCAGGCATCGCCTGAAGCACTGGCCTATGTGTCGACGCCGACCCTGGCCAAGGCGCGCACGCGCCAGACCGTGTTCAACGCGTCGGTGACCGGTGGCCTGTTCGACCTGCCGGGCGGCGAGTTCTCCTTCGCCGCAGGCGTGGAGCATCGCCGCGAAGAAGGCTCGTTCACCCCGAGCGAGTACCAGCGCCTGGGGCAGGGCCGTTCGGTGCCGATCCAGGGCGCCAAGGGCGACTATCACACCAATGAAATCTTCGCCGAGTTCCTGGCACCGCTGTTCAACCCCGACTGGGATCTGCCTGGCCTGCATCGCCTGGACGTGACCCTGAAGGGCCGCCGCGTGGTCAACTCGGTGGCTGGTGGCTTCAACGCGTACACCTATGGCATCCAGTACGAGCCGTTCGCGGGAATCCAGCTGCGCGGCAGCAAGACCCAGTCGCTGCGTGCCCCGTCGATTGCCGAGCTCTATACCTCGCTGCAGCCGGCGTACTACAACATCCCGGAAGTCTGCTCGGTGTCGGCCATCAACGGCGGCACCAATCCCGCGATTCGCCGCCGCAACTGCGAGGCCTTCTTCCAGGCCTACCCGGGCGCGGACCCGGCGACCTTCCAGGCGTCGCCGACCAACACCCTCGGCTCGGTCAACGGCTATACCGGCCTGAAGAACGAGAAGGCCAAATCCTGGACAGCAGGCATCGTGTTCGCACCGGACTGGGCGAAGGGCCTGCGCGTCGCCGCCGATTGGTATGACATCAAGATCACCGATGTGATCACCAGCCTGAGCCCGACCGACATCATCACCGGCTGCTTCGACAACCCGGATTTCAATGCGTCCGACGTGCCCAACGCCAACCGCTTCTGCAGCCTGGTCACGCGCAATCCGTTGACGGGTGCGGCCACCGATATCCGCACCGAGTACGGCAATGGCCCGGTGCTGATGTTCCGCGGCTGGACGGCCGAGGTGGACTACAACTGGGACATGGGCCGGTTCGGCCAGGTGGCACTGGGCTTCTACGGCTACATGCCGAAGAACCGTGGCCAGGCCGCCAACGCGGATGTGCCGTTCGTGGAGCGCGTGGGTACGTTCGATGAGCCCAAGCGCCAGTTCCGCTGGACGGCGCAGCATGCCATCGGCAAGTGGAGCTATGGCGTGACGTCCAACTACACGAGCGGCTCGCAGTTCAGCCTGACCGCAACCCCGGAAAGCCGGCAGTACTTCAAGCGCGACAGCTGGACGACCTGGGATGCCAATGTCAGCTACCACCTGACCGACAATGCGCGCCTGAACCTGTCGGTGCTGAACCTGTCCGACGACATCGGTCCGTTCCCGTACGTACTGGACGCGCTGGGTCGCCGCTACATGGCCAGCCTCCGCTACAGCTTCCGCTGAGCGGGCGGACCGGACGGCAGGCCCTGTTCCACCAGGGCCTGTTCTTCCATCCGCTCAGGCCGGACACGAAAAAGCCCCGCCATGGCGGGGCTTTTCCGTTGCTGCGGTTGCGGGATTACTTCACGCCGAACGCGTACTTGGCCTGCACGTAGATCGCGCGCCCGTAGGCGTTGTACAGGTAGTTGTTGTACGGCTGGCCGCTGGTGCCGGCGAAGCTGTAGCGCTGGTTGTCCGGCATCTTGTTGAACACGTTGTTGACCATCAGCGACAGGGTCAGGTTCTCCATCGCGCGGTAGTTCACGCTCAGGTTGTAGGTGGTGTAGGAACCCCACTTGCCTGCCTTGTAGCCGGAGCTGTGGACGTAGTCATAGCCGTTGCCCACGTAAGCCATGTAGTTCGGCGTCTTGCCGATGTAGTTGGCATACAGGGTGGTGGTCCAGTTGTCCTTGGCCCAGCCGATCGAGCCGTCCGCGCGTACCTTGGCGTACGAGTCATACACCCACATCGCATACGGGTCGTGCAGCAGGTCCAGGAACTCGTCACCCGGCTGCGGCTGCAGCTTGCGCTTGAGCATGTCGGTGTAGTTGGCCGAGAACTGCAGCGAACCGAAGCGACCGATGTCCTGCACGTACTTGAAGCTGGCGGTCAGTGCTTCCAGGTTCTGGCGGGCGACGTTCATCTTCGGCGTGTAGATCTCGTCGAGCACGCCCGATGCATCACGGGTGATCCAGTCATTGACGTTCTGGCAGCTGGCCGAGGTGTTGTTGGACTGGCCGTTGCGGCAGTAGTACTCGGCCAGCAGCAGCTGGTCGGAGCTGAGCGTATCGACCTCGTTCTTGATCTTCCAGTTGTAGTAGTCGACCGACAGCGACAGGTTGTTGATCGGTGCCCACACGACGCCTGCATTCCAGACGTCGGCGGTGATCGGCTCCAGGTCGGGGTTGCCCGAGCGGGTGCCGAACACCGAGACGCTGTCGTACGGGCAGCCAGTGGTGTTGGCCGGGTCGTAGCCCAGCTGGCCGCAGCGATAGTAGTCGGTGGAGCCGTTGGCGTAGTAACCACTGCGGCCCTGGAAGGCATCGGACAGGGTCGGTGCGCGGAACGCCGTACCGTACTTGCCACGGAACAACAGGCTTTCGATCGGGCGGAACTCGATGCCGACGCTGTAGGTGGCCTTGTCCACGGTGTTGCTGCCGATCTTGAAGGCGTCATAGCGGCCGGAGCCGGTGACGGTCAGCGTTTCCAGCAGCGGCATGCGCAGTTCGGTGGTCACCGCGTAGTTGCTGCGATGGCCGGCACCGGATACGGCGGTGGTCCCCCACACGCTGCCGTCCATCAGGCCCGGGTCGGGCGTGTAATCCCAGCCTTCACTGCCGCCTTCCAGAACCACGGCGAAGCCGGCATCGCCACCCGGCAGCTTGAACAGCGAGCCATTGGTGACCTGGGCGCGGGCCAGGTTCTGCCAGGTGCGGCTTTCGCTGTAGCTGTAGCCGGTGAAGCTCTGGAAGTCACCAGCGGGCAGCGGTGCGTAGAACGCTTCCCAGTTCGGGCTGTAGATGTTGTAGCCGGTGCTGGTGGTACCCAGCACCGGGCCCAGCACGCGCTGCTCGAAGTAGTCGTTGATCGGGTCGTTCCAGCGCACGAAATTGCGCTCGGTCAGCTTGTACTCGCCACGGGTGAAGCTGAGGCTGTAGTCCCAGTTGCCTGCGGTGCCGCGGCCGCCAAGGGTGACCTGGTAGGCCTTGTTGCGGTCGGTGTTCATGATGTCGCGGTAACCGCCGCCGCCGATGTCCTCCGGCGCAAACACGCGCTGCAGGTTCATGTACTGGCCGCTGGCCTGGTCGTAGAAGCGGCCCCAGCCCGAGGAGGTGCCCCACCAGGTGTAGCCGGAACCGGTGGCGTACTTGACTTCCTCCAGGCTGTACAGCGCGTCGCCGAACAGCTGGAAATTGTCGTTCACGTCGAAGGTGGCCGAGCTGTAGATCTGCCCGCTTTCCTTGCCGTTCTTGATGGTCTTGTAACCGGTGCCGTAGACCGAGCCGCAGGCCTGGCCGGTCGGACGGGTACCGAGCACGGTGGTGCCGTCGAACTGGCCCGCCACATTGGCGCATCGGTTCGGGTCCATCATCGCGTAACGGTTGTTGGCGGCCGGCAGCAGCACCAGGAAATCGTTGGAGACGTACTGCGGGCTGTAACCGTCGGGGTTGTTGACCTTGGTCAGGTCGCGCTGGTAACCCCAGATCGGGCTGGTCTTCTCGTACTGCACGTTGACCAGTGCATGGAAGCGGTCATCCTTGGAGTTGAAACCGCGTGCGCCGCTGAAGCGGAAGCTGTTGCCGCCACCTTCGCTGTAGGCACCGCCGCGCACATTGAGCACACCGCCATCCATGCGCTCCTTGAGGATGATGTTGACCACGCCGGCGATCGCGTCCGAGCCGTACAGCGACGACTGGCCACCCGGAAGGATCTCGATGCGCTCGACGATGTCGATCGGGATGCCGCTGATGTTGTTGAAGGTATCGCCGCCGTTGTACAGCGCCGGATACGAGAGCATCGGGCGGCCGTTGATCAGGTACTTGGTATAGCCGGGGCTGAGGCCGAACATGCCCGCCGCTTCGGCGCCCTGGGTGAAGGATGCGGAGGTCTGGCCACCCTGCAGGCCGCCCGTGGACAGCGAGGACTGCTGCAGGACATCGGCGACGCTGGTGAAACCGCGGGTCTGGATATCCTCGGCGGTGACGGTCAGGACGGGCGTGTGGTTCTCGATCTCGGTCTGCGGAATCAGCGACCCGGTGACGGTCACACGATCAAGCTGGGTCGGCGCGTTGCCGTCCTGGGCCAGGGCGGTGCCGGAGGCCAGGAGGGTGCCGAGCAGGGCGAGGGTCAAAGGGTGGCGCGAGAGCGTGGAACGTTGGCGAGACATGGTGGATCCCCGTAGTGAGCAATGTCTTGGCGGCGCATTCCCTGCGCATTAACAATTCGTTCAGTGTGACTCCATTCAGGTCGACCGTAACACGTCCTTAACGCTGCCAACACAGGTCTGTCACATCAAGGTGCCGTTGGGAGATGAAAAAAAGCTTCAGAATCAATGGATAAGGCGATTTGTTTTGGCATGTTTCAAAAGTTGGCGGCGTGCAAGGGAACATGTCGGCATTGCGGATATGCCTTGTAGATCAATGCGTTGCCTTGGATCAGCGCTGCCGGGAACCCGGATGTTTGTGCGTTGTGGATCACACTTTCTGCTACAGGCCGGACAGGGGGCGGGGCTCAGTGCTGAAAAAAAAAGGCCCCGCCGAAGCGGGGCCTGGTCCAGACACGCGGTCCGGAATACGACGGGATTAGAAGTCGTACTTGACCTGGGCCGAGATCTGACGGCCGTAGACGCTGTAGAAGCCGTCGTTGAACGGGGTCGATTCGTTGCCCGGGTAGTTGTAGCGCTGGCCTTCCGGCAGCTTGTTGAACACGTTGTTGACCATCAGCGACAGGGTCAGATCGTCCTGTGCCTGGTAGTTCAGGCTCATGTTGTACGTGGTGTACGAGCCCCACTTGCCGGCCTTGGCGCCGGAGGAGTGGACGTAGTCGTAGCTGCGGCCGGTGTAGGCCAGGTAGTTCGGGGTGCTGCCGACGTAGTTGGCGTACACGGTGGTGGTGAACTTGGAGATGGCCCAGCCCACCGACACGTCGCCGCGTACCTTGGCGAAGTTGTCGTAGTACCACATGTTGTACGGATCGCTCAGCAGGTCCAGCTTCTGCGCACCCGGCAGGGCCACCACTTCACGCTTGAGCATGTTGGTGTAGTTGCCGGAGAACATCAGCGAACCGAAGCGGCCCAGGTCCTGCTGGTACTTGGCACCGACGGTCACCGCTTCCAGGTTCTGGCTGGCCACGTTGAGCTTCGGGGTGTAAACGCGGGTCAGGTTGCCACCGGCGTCGCGGGTCACCCAGTCGGTCACGTTCTGGCAGCTGGCCGAGGTGTTGTTCGGCAGGCCGTTGTGGCACTGGTACTCGGCCAGCAGCAGCTGGTCGGTGCTCAGGGTCTTGACCTCGTTCTTGATCTTCCAGTTGTAGTAGTCGACCGACAGCGAGAAGTTGCTCACCGGGGCCCACACCACGCCTGCGCTCCACACGTCGGCGGTGATCGGCTTCAGGTCCGGGTTGCCGGACTTTTCGCTGTACACCGAGGTGGTCTTGTAGAACGAGCAGGCTTCGTCACGCAGCGCGTAACCCATCTGGCTGCAGCGGTAGTAGTCGTTCTGGCCGGAGGCGAACGAGCCGCTCATGCCCTGGAAGGCATCGGACAGGGTCGGCGCGCGGAACGCCGTGCCGTACTTGCCGCGCAGCAGCAGGCTTTCCACCGGACGGTATTCCAGGCCGATGCTGTAGGTGGCCTTGTCGACGGTCTTGTCGGCGATCTTGAAGGCGTCATAGCGGCCCGAGGCGCTGATGGTCAGCGACTCGAACACCGGCATGCGCAGTTCGCTGGTCACCGCGTAGTTGCTGCGGTGGCCGGCACCGGCCACGGCGCTGGCGCCCCACGCGTTGCCATCGACGAAGGCCTGGTCGGGCGAGTAGTCCCAGCCCTCGCTGCCGCCTTCCAGCACGACGGCCAGGCCGGCGTCGCCGCCCGGCAGGGAGAACAGCGAACCGTTGGTCACCTGCACGCGACCCAGGTTCTGCCAGGTCTTGCTGCGGTGGGTGCCATAGCCGGTGAAGCTGGCGAACTGGTCCGGGGTGATCGGCGAGTAGAACGCGGTGTAGTTCGGGTTGTAGATGCCGAAGCCATCAGCGGTGGTGCCCAGGCGCGGGCCCAGCACGGTGTCGCCGAAGAAGCCTTCGATCTTGTCCTTCCAGCGCGCGAAGCGGTTCTGGTCCAGACGGTATTCGCCGCGGGTGAAGCTGGCGCTGTAGTCCCAGTCGCCGACCATGCCCTTGCCGCCCAGGGTGACCTGGTAGGAACGGCTCTCATCGGAGTTCAGGATGTTGTTGTAGTGGCCCGGGCCGATTTCTTCCGGTGCGAAGGCGCGCTGCAGGTTCACGACCTTGCCCAGGCCCTGGTCGTAGAAGCCGCCCATCACCGACTTGGTGCCCCACCACAGGGCGCTGGAGCCGGAGGTGAACTCGGTCTTCTCCTTGCTGTACAGCACATCGGCGAACAGCTGGAAGTTGTCGTTCACGTCGAAGGTCATCGACGAGTAGAACTGGCCGCTGTTCTTGCCGTTCTTCAGGGTCTTGTAGCCGGCGCTGTACACCGAGCCGCAGGATTCGCCCGATGCACGCTTGCCGACGGTGGTGGTGCCGTCGTACAGGCCTGCCACGTTGCCGCAGCGGGTCGGGTCCATCATGTACAGCTTGTTGTCGGCGTTGCCGATGACGGCAAAGTCGTTCGACGGCAGCTGCGCGGTGTAACCGACCGGGTTGTTCTGCTTGGTGATGTCACGCTGGTAGCCCCAGATCGGGCTGCCGTTTTCGATCTGCACGTTGACCAGCGCGTGGAAGCGGTCGTCGAACGCGTTGAAGCCCTTGGCGGCGCTGAAGCGGATGTTGCTGCCACCACCTTCGGTGTAGGTGCCGCCACGGATCGACATCGTGCCGCCGTCCATGCGTTCCTTCAGGATGATGTTGACCACGCCGGCGATCGCGTCCGAGCCGTACAGCGACGACTGGCCGCCCGGCAGGACTTCGATGCGCTCGACGATGTCGATCGGAATGCCGCTGATGTTGTTGAACGACTCGCTGCCGTTGTACAGCGCCGGATACGAGAGCATCGGGCGGCCGTTGATCAGGTACTTGGTGTAGCCCGGATTCAGGCCGAACATGCCGGCGGCTTCGGCGCCCTGGGTGAACGCACCCGAGGTCTGGCCACCCTGCAGGCCGCCGGTGGTCAGCGATGACTGCTGCAGCACTTCAGCCACACTGCTGAAGCCGCGGGTCTGGATGTCTTCGGCGGTGATGGACATCACCGGGGTCTGGGTTTCGACCTGGGTCTGCGGGATCAGCGAACCGGTGACGGTGATCTTGTCCAGGTTGGTCGCCTTGTCCTGGGCCATTGCCGGGGCGGCGGCCATCAGAGCGGAAATCAGGGCGACGGCGAGCGTGTTGCGACGTGCGGTATTGCTGACGTGTTTCATGTAGTTCCAATGGAGAGCAAAAAACAAAAACGGCACTGCGCATGCGCCATCGCGCGGGCCGGAACAGCGGGCTCCGCAGCTCAAAACAGTGCTGATCGAACGTAACATGAACTTAACAATCTGTGCACGAATCCGTCGCAATCCTGAATTTCAGTCAGGTTACGTCCAGCTTGTATGATGTTGGGTTATCCCCCTGACTCCGCCGGTGCTCGTTGTGAACAGTTCTCCCCGCCGTCCCCATGCCAGCCAGGTCCAGAAGGGACTTACGCCGCATGCCCGCATCCGCAATGTCATCGCGGTCGGTTCCGGCAAGGGCGGCGTCGGCAAGTCCACCACCTCGGTGAACCTGGCCGTGGCGCTGCAGCAGCTCGGTGCGCGGGTGGGCGTGCTCGACGCCGACATCTACGGCCCCAGCGTGCCGGCCATGCTGGGGCTGTCCGGCCGCCCGGAAAGCCCGGACAACAAGAGCATCGAGCCGCTGCGTGCGTTCGGCGTGGACACCATGTCGATCGGCTACCTGATCGAAGAAGACACCCCGATGATCTGGCGCGGCCCGATGGCCACCTCGGCGATGACCCAGCTGTTCAACGATACCCTGTGGGACGACCTGGATTTCCTGCTGATCGACCTGCCGCCCGGCACGGGTGACATCCAGCTGACCCTGACCCAGAAGATTCCGCTGGCCGGTGCAGTGATCGTCACCACGCCGCAGGACATCGCCACGCTGGATGCGAAGAAGGCGCTGAAGATGTTCGAGAAGGTCGAGGTGCCGGTGCTGGGCATCGTCGAGAACATGGCGGTGCACACGTGCAGCAGCTGCGGGCACATCGAGCACCTGTTCGGCGAGGGTGGCGGCGAGCGCATGGCCGCGCAGTACGGCGTGCCGCTGCTGGGGTCGCTGCCGCTGCAGATCGGCATCCGCGAGCAGGGCGATGCAGGCACGCCGATCACCGTGGCCCAGCCGGAATCGGCACCGGCCCAGGCCTACCGCCATGCCGCGCAGCGCCTGATCGAGGAAGTCGGCAAGCGCCCGCGGGCCTCGATCCCGATCCTGTCCTCGCTGCTGTAAGTGCCGGGGCAGGGGCCGCCGGCGCAGGCCGGCCCCCTGCTAGAATCCTCGCGCCCCCTCGTACCCCCAGGACAAAGCATGAGCATCAAGAGTGACCGTTGGATCCGCCGCATGTCCGAGCAGCACGGCATGATCGAGCCGTTCGAGGCCGGGCAGGTCAAGCAGGCCAACGGCCAGCGCATCGTCAGCTATGGCACGTCCAGCTATGGCTATGACGTGCGCTGCTCGCGCGAGTTCAAGGTGTTCACCAACATCAACTCGACGATCGTCGATCCCAAGCACTTCGACTCGGGCAGCTTCGTGGATATCGTCGGCGATGAGTGCATCATCCCGCCCAACAGCTTCGCGCTGGCGCGTACCGTGGAGTATTTCCGCATTCCGCGCGATACCCTGGTGGTGTGCCTGGGCAAGAGCACCTACGCGCGCTGCGGCATCATCGTCAACGTGACGCCGCTGGAGCCGGAATGGGAAGGCCACGTCACCCTGGAATTCAGCAACACCACGCCGCTGCCGGCGCGCATCTACGCCAACGAAGGCGTGGCGCAGATGCTGTTCTTCCAGGCGGCCGCCGATGACATCTGCGAGACGTCGTACCGCGACCGTGGCGGCAAGTACCAGGGCCAGACCGGCGTGACCCTGCCGCGGACCTGAAGATTGCAGGCGATCTGTAGCGCCGAGCCATGCTCGGCTTCAAGGCAGGGCAGCCGAGCATGGCCCGGCTCCACATGAAGGAAGGCGGCGCAATGCGCCGCCTTTCTTATTTGCCGCGACCGAACAGCATCGCGATGCCGACACCCACCAGGGCCACCGGCCACCAGGTCAGCAGCAGCTTGGACAGGTTCAGGTGCGTCCAGCCGAGATTGCTGGCGAGCATGAACAGGCCGATCAGGATCAGCAGGACGGCGGCAACGAGGTTGAATCGCATCGGGTCGGCGAAGGCTCAGGACAGGGCCGGATATCCTAGCCGTTCCTTCCAGTAGGCGACATGCTGGTCCAGCGCCGCCGGCTCGTAGCGGTGCGCCGGGCCGCTGCCCCAGACCGGGCCCGGCCAGGCCGGATCACCGTCATGGCGGCCGATCACATGGAAGTGCAGCTGGCGCACGATATTGCCCAGCGCCCCGATGTTGATCTTTTCCACCCCGTCGGAGCCCTTCAGGGCCTTGCAGGCGCGGTTGAGCTCGGTGCGCAGCTTGTCCTGCTGCTCGCCGTCCAGCTCGATCCACTCGGTGACCCCGGCCAGGCGCGGTACCAGCACCAGCCAGGGGAATCGTTCGTCGTTCATCAGCCGCACTTGCGACAACGGTCCTTCCGCCACCAGCACGCTATCGGTGGCCAGGCGTGAATCGAGTTCGAATTCGCTCATCCAAGATGCTCCGAGAAGAAGTCCAGGGTGCGTTGCAGCGCCAGGGCGGCGCTGTCTGGATCATACGCATGTCCGACCTCCCGGTTGAAGGCATGATCGGCCGGATAGACGTAGGTGGCCATCTGCGGCAGCTTCTCGCGGTGGGCCTGCACGGCTTCCGGTGGGATGCTGCGGTCCTGGGCGCCGAAATGGAAGATCACCGGCGCCTTGGGTGTCTCATCGAGGAACTGGACGTTGCGGGCGCCGTAGTAGCTGACCGACGGCAGCCCCAGGCGCACTGCGGCCAGCATCGCCACCGTACCGCCCCAGCAGTAGCCGACGGTGCCGACCTTGCCGTAGGGGGCCAGCCGGGTCGCCGCCGCGCGGACCACTTCCAGCGCACGCTCCATGCCCAGCGCGCCGACCCGTTCCAGGCCCTGCTTCACGCCTTCGGCGTCGTAGGGCAGCGCGTCCGGATCGGCGTCGGGGCCATCGAGCAGGTCAAAGAACGAGGGCGCCAGCACCGCGTAGCCTTCCGCCGCGAAGCGTTCGGCCACGCTGCGGATATGCGGATTGGCGCCGAAGATTTCCTGCACCACCACCAGGCCGCCGCGCGCGGTACCCTCCGGCAGGGCCTGCCAGGCCCGTACCGGGCCGTGATGCGTATCCAGGGTGATCCACTCGGCCATCGTTTCCATCTCGTTGTGGGGAACAGAACGGCATTGTCGGTGCTGCATGGGTTAGCGCGATGTCAGCGGCTGTGCGGGATCGGGCGGCTGGCCATACAGAGCGCGGCCGCCAACCCCGGTATACTGGCGCCCTTTCAGGCCCCGGCCCCCAGGAACCCCTGCCACGACGGCAGGGGCCCAGGCCCCCAGAGTCCCGCGATTTCCATGTCCCAGCTGAACCCCAAAGTCGGCTTCGTCAGCCTTGGCTGCCCGAAGGCCCTCGTCGATTCCGAGCGCATCCTCACCCAGCTCCGCTCGGAAGGCTACGACATCGTCCCGTCCTACGATTCGGCCGACGTGGTGGTGGTCAACACCTGTGGCTTCATCGATTCTGCGGTGACCGAGTCGCTGGACGCGATTGGCGAAGCGATGAACCAGAACGGCAAGGTCATCGTCACCGGCTGCCTGGGCAAGCGCCCGGAGCAGATCCGCGAGGCGTACCCCAACGTGCTGGCGGTGTCCGGCCCGCAGGATTACCAGAGCGTGATGGAAGCGGTGCATGAAGCACTGCCGCCCAAGCACGATCCGTTCGTGGACCTGGTGCCCGACTACGGTATCAAGCTGACCCCGCGCCACTACGCGTACCTGAAGATTTCCGAAGGCTGCAACCACAAATGCAGCTTCTGCATCATTCCGTCGATGCGCGGCAAGCTGGTTTCGCGCCCGGTCGACGAGGTGCTGCGTGAAGCCGAGCGCCTGGTGCGTGGCGGCGTGCGCGAGCTGCTGGTGGTTTCGCAGGACACCTCGGCCTACGGCGTGGACGTGAAGTACGCCGAAAAGATGTGGCGCGACAAGGCCTACCAGACCCGTTTGAAGGCGCTGTGCGAAGGCCTGTCGGAGCTGGATGCATGGGTGCGCATGCACTACGTGTACCCGTATCCGCACGTGGACGAAGTGGTGCCGTTGATGGCCGAGAATCGCATCCTGCCGTACCTGGATATCCCGTTCCAGCACGCCAGCCCGCGCATCCTGCGCCTGATGAAGCGCCCCGGCGCGGTGGAGAAGACCCTGGAGCGCGTGCAGAACTGGCGCCGTATCGCGCCGGACATCACTGTGCGTTCGACCTTCATCGTCGGCTTCCCGGGCGAGACCGAAGCCGAGTTCGAGGAACTGCTGTCGTTCCTTGACGAAGCGCAGCTGGATCGCGTGGGTGCGTTCGCCTATTCGCCGGTTGAAGGGGCGACCGCCAACGATCTGCCCGATGCTGTGCCGGAGGAAGTGAAGCAGGAGCGTCTGGCCCGCTTCATGGAGAAGCAGGCGCAGATTTCCGCTGCACGCCTTGAGGCCAAGATCGGCACCGTGCAGCAGTGCCTGGTCGACGCCATCGAAGGCGACATCGCCGTGGCCCGTTCCAAGGCCGATGCCCCGGAGATCGACGGCCTGGTGCACATCCAGAATGCCGACCAGGTGCCGCTGCGCGTGGGCGAATTCGTCGAGGTGGAGATCACCGAGAGCGACGAGCACGACCTGTATGGTGACGCGCTGACGGCCGCCCCCCGTCCGGCGTTCGACCTCAAGGTGCTGTGACCGCAGCGACGGCCGCCACCGGCAACGGCGGCGGTTCACGACGCTTCGTACCGCCGCCACGTGCGGCGGTAGCTGCACGGCAGTTCGAGCATCCGCTGTTTGCCGGACTTCAGGACTTCCGTGACCTGCTGGACGGCACCGCGTGGCCGTCCATCGCGGCGCTCGATGCACGTCTGGCCGTGCCTGGCAAGCGCCTGGTTGAACAGGACGCCGCGTTGCTGGCCGATGGCCTGCATTATGAGGCGCGTATCGCGCAGGGACGCATCGCCACCCGTGCCGGCAACTGGCACGACCTGTTCAATGCGCTGGTGTGGGCCTCACAGCCGCAGCTGAAGCGCGCGCTCAACGTGCGGCAGTGCCTGCATATCGAGGCGATGCCACCCGGCCAGCGCAACCGCGCGCAGGCCGCCTTGACCCAGTTCGACGAAACCGGCGTGATCGTGCGTGTGCGCGATGACTCACTGCGGGCTGCCTGGGATGCACACGACTGGCCCGCGTTGTTTGACCCGGTGAACTGGCAGAGCGGTGACATCGCCATCACTGTGGTATTCGGGCATGCGCTGATGGAACAGGCACTGCTGCCGGGGCGATTGCTGGTCGGCAAGTGCGTGGTGGTGCAGGGCGATGCCGATGGTGCCTGTGTCGACGTGGTGAGCGCTGCCATTGCCGAGGGCAGGGCGGTGACCGATCCGCTGCAGCTGCGTCCGCTGCCGTTGGCTGGAATCCCAGGCTGGCACGACGTGCAGGATTCTACCTTCTACCGCAATGCCGACTATTTCCGCCCGCTGCGTGCAGGGCGCACGTACCCGCCACCGTTGTAGAGCCGAGCCCATGCTCGGCTCTACATGGACAGCGAGGTCGGGCATGGCTCGACGCTACACAGGCTCGTACTCCACGCCGATCACTGCAAAGGTGAACTGCCCGCCGGGCAGCTCCACCGAGAACTCATCATCCAGCCGCTTCTTCAGCAGCGCACGCGCCAGGGGGGAATCGATGCTGATCCAGCCCAGGCCCGCATCGGTCTCATCCGGGCCGACAATGCGATAGCGGCTGGTGTCGCCGCTGTCCACGTTCTCCAGTTCCACCCACGCGCCGAAGAACACTGCGAGCGGATCGGTTGGCGTCGTATCGACCACGCGCAGCGATTCCAGCCGCTTGGTCAGGTAGCGCACGCGGCGGTCGATCTCGCCCAGTTGCTTCTTGCGGTAGGTGTACTCGGCGTTTTCGGAACGGTCGCCTTCTGCTGCAGCGGCGGCGAGCGCTTTCACCACTTCCGGGCGGCGCACGCGCCATAGCTCATCCAGTTCGGCCTTCAGTCGCGCATGCCCGGAAGCGGTGATCAGGGCGGTGCTTTTTTCTGCGGGGGGACGCCAACGGGACATGCAATACGACTTCTTTTCTGGATGACGAATGAGAGAGCAGGGTCAGATCCCTTTCCAGCGGAAAGGGCTCTGACCCCAGCAGGGGCAGCTAGCGCTTGCCGCCGAAGATGCCACCGAGGATGCCGCGCACGATCTGGTTGCCCAGCTTGGTGCCGACGGTGCGCGTGGTCTGCTTGGCCATGGTCTCGATCATGCCCTGGCGGCGCTTGGTGCCGAAGATCGCATCCTTGATGGCCTGGCCGAAACCACCTTCCTGAGCTTCGTCCTGCTCGCGGCTGCGCGCGGCCGGCGCCTGTGCCTGCTCGATGCTCTTCTGCGCGCGCTGGGCCAGCAGTTCGGCGGCCGATTCGCGGTTGATCGCGGTGTCGTAGCGGCTGCCGACCGGGCTGCCGGCGCGTACCTGTGCACGCTCGGCCTCGGTGATCGGTCCCATCCGGCAGCGCGGCGGCGCGATCAACGTCTGCTGCACGGGCATCGGCACGCCCTTGTCCTGCAGCGTGGATACCAGTGCCTCGCCGGTGCCGAGCTGGCTCAGCACCTTGGCCACGTCCAGCTTCGGATTCGGCACGAACGTCTCGGCCGCGGTTTTCACCGCCTTCTGGTCGCGCGGGGTGAACGCACGCAGTGCGTGCTGAACGCGATTGCCCAGCTGGCCGAGAATGTTGCCCGGCACGTCGTCGGGGAACTGCGAGCAGAAGTACACGCCCACGCCCTTGGAACGGATCAGGCGCACCACCTGCTCGATGCGCTGCACCAGCGACGGCGGTGCATCATCGAACAGCAGGTGCGCCTCGTCGAAGATGAAGACCAGCTTCGGCTTGTCCAGGTCGCCCACTTCCGGCAGCTGCTCGAACAGTTCCGACAGCAGCCACAGCAGGAAGGTGGAATAGAGCTTGGGCTTGAGCACCAGCTGGTCGGCGGCGAGGATGCCGATCATGCCGCGGCCGTCGTGGTTGACCCGCATGATGTCGGCCAGTTCAAGCGCCGGTTCGCCGAAGAAATTCTCGCCACCGTCCTGCGCCAGGCGCAGCACCGAACGCTGGATCGCCGCGATCGACTGCGCACTGACCAGGCCGTACTCGGTGGAAATGTCCTTGCGCTCCTCGGCAACCAGGCCGAGCAGGGCGCGCAGGTCGTCCATGTCCAGCAGCAGCAGGCCGCGGTCGTCGGCCAGCTTGAATACGATGTCGAGTACCCCGGCCTGGGTGTCGTTCAATTCGAGGATGCGCGACAGCAGGGTCGGGCCCATCTCGCTGACCGTGGTGCGCACCGGGTGGCCCAGCTTGCCGTACAGGTCCCAGAAGATGGTGGGGCTGGCGGCCGGCGCATAGTCGGCCACGCCGATCTCGGCGGCACGCTGGAGCAGGTTTTCTGCGCCGGTGCCGGGCACGGCCAGGCCGGAGACATCGCCCTTCACATCGGCCAGGAACACCGGCACGCCCCGTCGCGAGAAGCCCTCGGCCAAGGTCATCAGGGTCACGGTCTTGCCGGTACCGGTGGCGCCGGCCACCAGGCCGTGGCGGTTGCCGAGTTTCGGCAGCAGGGTGACGGCAACATCGTCGGTAATGCCTTTGCCGAGCAGAATCGGATCCATGGTCCAGCCCTTGTGATGAATAGCCCAATGTTAACCGCCGGCAGTGACGGTCCGAAGGTCGGCTTGCCCGGACCTTGGCGGCGCCGCTACTCTGCCTGCCTGTTTCGCACACAGTGCCATCAATGCCCGTTCCTGTCCTGATTTCCCGCGGTTGGCCGCTGCTGGCCCTGGCCGGCCTGGTTTCCCTGGCGCCCGACGCCCACGCACAGCGGGTTTCGGCCCGGGACAAGGTGAAGGTGGATGCGCTGCAGCAGCGCATGACCGCCGCCGAAAAGCGCTACGGCGATGCCCTGCTGCTGGTCGCCAACGCCGATCCCAAGGGCAGCAACGAAGCCGATGCCGCGCTGGAGGACATGGAAGATGTCCTCAACGACTGCGTCAAGCAGAAGGGCTGCCAGATGGGGACCCTGCTGGCCAGCTACAAGCGCCTGCTCAAGCACGACGCCGATGCCGCCGCCAGCGATGACGTGGCCGATGAGGGCGGTGACCGTCTGGAAGCCGACCCGGACCACATCGGCCCCCTCACCGCCGACGTGCCCGAGGCCGCGCGCGCTGCCGCGCTGTTAAACGACAAACGGCACGCCTTCGACAGCATGGTCGAGTACAACCCGGCGGTGCAGGCCGGCATCCGCCGCTGGCTGACCGACATGCGCCCGGCCCTGCTGACCAGCTACGAGAACTACCAGAACCTGCGCGCGGTGATGTGGCCGGAGTGGGAAAAGCGCGGGCTGCCCGAGGCGCTGCTGTTCGGGATCATGGCCAAGGAATCCAACGGCCGTGTGCATGCCTCCTCGCGTGCCGGTGCCGCCGGCCTGATGCAGTTCATGCCGGCCACCGGCCGCCGTTTCGGCCTGGGCCCGGACGGCACCGGCTTCGATACCCGCTTCGACGCGCGCAGCGCCGCCGAGGCCAGCGCCAGCTACCTCAACGAACGCCTGCGCGAACTGAACAACAACGTGGAAATGTCGGTGGCCGCCTACAACGGTGGTGAAGGCCGTGCCGCACGCGTGTTCAAGCAGAGCGGTGGGCAGAGCTTCTGGACCGACAGCGTCTACAACCAGTTCCCGGGCGAGACCAAGGACTACGTGCCGATGGTGATCGCCGCGGCCTGGATCTTCCTGCACCCGCAGCAGTACGGCGTGGAGTTCCCGAAGATCAGCGCGCAGCCGGCCACGCTGCGGCTGGCAAAGTCCACCACCATCTATGAATTGACCATCTGCCTGGGCAGCCACGGTACCCGCGATGGCTACATGCGTGCGCTGCGCAACCTCAACCCGCGCTATGAGGCCGATGGCTGGATTCCGGCCGGTACGCTGATCAACGCCACCACCCGCATCGCCGGCCTGTACCAGCGCAACTGTGTCAGTGGTCCGCGTGCCGACCTCGCCCGCACGCTGATCACCGCCGATCTGAACGCGGCGATCAAGCGCCCGACCGCGGCCAGCTACACCGGCAGCGTCGCCGTGGGCGGCGTGGTGCCGGTGGCCGACGCTGCGGCCTCCACCAGTGTGCCGACCACGCCGGTGGCGGCGGTGGCGACGCCGCGCCCGGCGCCGGCCGCCCGGCCGAAGCCGGTGCGCAGCCACAAGGTGGGCAAGGGCGAGACCCTGGGCGCCATCGCGGCGAAGTTCCAGTGCGACCTGTCGACCCTGGCCCGCGCCAACGGCCTGAAGGCACCGGCCTACAGCCTGCGCCACGGCCAGACGCTGAAGCTGCAGGGCTGCGACAAGTAATTCCCCCGACCCCTGGAACCCGCATGGATCTCGAAGACACCCGCAACCTGTTCGCCAACCTCCGCGAAAACACCGACTGGGACATCAACGGCCCGTTGCTGTGGGGGTATTTCTTCGTCCACGCCAGTGCCGAGCCGCTGCAGGCGCTGGCCCAGCACCTGCAGGCGCAGGGCTACACGTTCGTGGAACTCTTCGAGCAGGAACCGGAAGAGGGCGACGCCTCGTTCCACGTGCTGCACGTGGAGCGGGTGGAAATCCACGACGAAGCCTCGCTGGACCGCCGCAACCAGGAATTCGCGGCGCTGGCGGCGGAGCACGGCGTGGAAGACTACGACGGCATGGACGTCGGACCGGCCCCGGTCCTGCAGTAACGCGCGTACCGGTAGTGCCGGCCGCTGGCCGGCATCCCCTTTTTTGTCAGCGCAGCTTTGCCAGGGCCTGGCCCAGCTGCACAGGGCTCTCGGCGCCCAGCTGCGGGGCGAATTCGGCTACGCCCGGCGGCAGCAGCACCACCACGGTCGAGCCGTAATTGAAGCGTGCCATCTCGGCGAACCGCTCCAGCTTGATGCCCTGGCCGCGGTAGTCCTTGCGGGTGATGCGATCGCCGTAGGCCGGGATCTCCTCGCCGCTCCACACGGTTTCCACGCCGGATACCAGCAGCGCGCCGACCATCACGCTGACCATCGGGCCGAAGCTGGTGTCGAAGTGGCAGACCAGGCGCTCGTTGCGGGCGAACAGGCGCGGCACCCCGTTGACGGCCGCAGGACCGACACTGAACAGGCGTCCTGGCACGTGCACGGTTTCACGTAGGGTGCCGGTCCACGGCATGTGCACGCGGTGGTAGTCGCGCGGCGACAGGTACACGGTGGCGTACAGACCGTCGTTGTACGGCTTGGCATCCTCGTCGCTGCCCAGCAGCTCGGCGGCGGTGAACGACTGGCCCTTGGCCTGGAAGATGCGGCCGGCCTCGATCTTCCCCAGCTGGCTGATGCGGCCGTCGGCCGGCATCACCAGGCTGCGCGGATCGGCATCGGCCACGCGCGCGCCCGGCTTCAGCGCACGCGTGAAGAACTGGTTGAAGGTGGCGTAGCTGCGCGGGTCCGGGTTGGCCGCTTCGTCCAGGTTGACGTTGAACTTGCGGGTGACGGTGTCGATCAGCCAGCGCGACACGCGCGGATCGTCCGAGTACGCCAGCGAGCGTGCCATCGAGGACAGCAGGCGATGGGGCAGGGCGTACGTCAGGGCGGTGGTGAGGCTCATGGGGCGGTTTTCTCGGTCAGCTTGTGCAGGTCGCGGGCGATCGCCGGCGCATTGAACGGGGGGCGCACCAGGCCGGCAAGGCGGCCCTGCGGGTCGAGCACGGCCAGGCTGGCCGAATGCTCGACGGTGTAATCCTCGGGGTTCTCGTCGAAATGCTTGCCCGGCACTTTCTGGAACACGAAACCCAGCGAGGTGGCGAAGCGCTCCAGCGAGGGGATATCGGCGGTGGCGGCCAGGGTGTCCTTGTGGAAGCCGTGCACGTACTCGCCCAGGCGGGTGGCGCTGTCGCGGTCCGGGTCGACCGAGATGAACAGCACGCGCGGGCGCAGGCCATCGGGCAGGGCCTCCCACTGGTTCTGCGCGCCGGCCAGCTCGGCCAGGGTGGTCGGGCAGACGTCCGGGCAGAAGGTGAAGCCCAGGAACACCAGGGTCCAGTGGCCCTTCAGTTCGCCCGGGATCAGGCGGGTGCCGTCGGACTGGGCCAGGTTGAAGTCGGGCAGTTCACGCGGCTGCGGGTACAGGGTGATCGCTTCGGTGGCCGGGGCGTTGGCCGGCGGCTTCGGCGCGATCACCTGCTGGGCGGCGAGCAGGCCAAGCCCCGCCGCCAGGGCGATCAGCAGGATGATGCCGGCATTGCGATTGAACATGGGGGCTCCCACGCGAAATGGGCTCCATCATACCGGCTGCGGCCCGATCGTTTCCGCCGCAACGGATGCTGCCGCGGGCGCCAGCCCCTATAATCGGGGGCCACTTTGCCCGCAGTACCGCCATGACCGCTGAAACGGCCGCCGAACTCCACACGATCATCGATCTGATCCGCTACGGCACCAGCCGTTTCAACGAAGCCGGGCTGACCTTCGGGCACAGCTACGACAATGCGCTGGACGAGGCCACCCAACTGGTGCTGCACAGCCTGCACCTGCCGCACGACCTCGGCCCGGCCTACGGCCAGGCACGCCTGCTGCAGGCCGAAAAGCTGCGCGTGCTGGAACTGTTCCAGCGCCGCATCGACGAACGCATCCCCGCTGCCTACCTGACCGGTGAGGCCTGGTTCGCCGGCCTGAGCTTCAAGAGTGACACGCGCGCGCTGGTGCCGCGCTCGCCGATCGCCGAACTGATCGAATGTGGTTTCGAACCGTGGCTGGCCGGCCGCGATGTCAGCCGCGCGCTGGATCTTTGCACCGGTTCGGGCTGCATCGCCATCGCGATGGGCCACTACTACCCGAACTGGGAAGTGGACGGCGTCGACCTGAGTGACGACGCACTGTCGCTGGCCGAGGAGAACAAGGAGCGCCTGCAGGCGCACAACGTCACCCTGATCAAGTCGGACCTGTTCAATGGCCTGACCGGCCGCCACTACGACCTGATCGTCACCAACCCGCCGTACGTCACCAACGACGAGACTGATGCCCTCCCGCAGGAGTATTCCTACGAGCCGGAAATGGGCCTGCGTGCCGGTGACGATGGCCTGGACCTGGTGCTGAAGATCCTGCGCGATGCCCCGCTGCACCTGAGCGAAGACGGTCTGCTGATCTGTGAAGTGGGTGAGTCCGAACAGCATCTGGTCAAGCTGCTGCCGGAAGTCGATTTTTCCTGGATCGAGTTCAAGGTCGGCCAGATGGGCATCTTCGCGGTCGAATGCCGCGAGCTGATCGCCCACAGCGCACGCATCACCGAACTGGCGGCGCAGCGCCCGTGAGCTCCAATTCGTTCGGCAAGCTGTTCACCGTCACCACGTTCGGCGAGTCGCACGGGCCGGCCATCGGCTGCGTGATTGATGGCTGCCCTCCGGGGCTGGCGCTGGACGCGACCGAATTCGCCCACGACCTGCAGCGCCGTGCGACTGGCAAGAGCCGGCACACTTCCGCGCGGCGCGAGGCCGACGAGGTCGAGATCCTGTCCGGCGTATACGAGGGCCTGACCACCGGCACCCCGATCGCGCTGCTGATCCGCAACACCGACCAGCGCAGCAAGGATTACGCCAATATCGGCCAGCAGTTCCGCCCGGGCCATGCTGACTACAGTTACTGGCACAAGTACGGCGTCCGCGATCCGCGTGGCGGTGGCCGTTCCTCGGCACGCGAGACCACCATGCGCGTGGCCGCCGGCGTGGTCGCCAAGAAGTGGCTGGCCGAGCGTTTCGGCGTTACCGTGCGTGGCTACCTGTCGCAGCTGGGCGACATCACCCCGGCCGGTTTCGACTGGTCGGCGGTGGAAGACAATCCGTTCTTCTGGCCGCACGCCGCACAGGTGCCGGAGCTGGAGGCGTACATGGATGCGCTGCGCAAGTCTGGCGACTCGGTCGGTGCGCGCGTGGACGTGGTCGCCGACAACGTGCCGCCGGGCTGGGGCGAGCCGATCTACGGCAAGCTTGACGGCGAACTGGCCGCTGCGCTGATGAGCATCAATGCGGTGAAGGGCGTGGAGATCGGCGACGGATTCGCCAGCGCCGCGCAGAAGGGCACCGAGCACCGTGACCTGCTGACGCCGCAGGGCTTCGCCAGCAACCATGCCGGCGGCATCCTCGGTGGCATCTCCACCGGTCAGCCGGTCGTCGCGTCGATCGCCCTGAAGCCGACGTCCAGCCTGCGCCTGCCGGGCCCGTCGCTGGATACGGCCGGCAACGTGGTCGAGGTGGTCACCACCGGCCGCCACGATCCCTGCGTCGGCATCCGCGCCACGCCCATCGCCGAGGCGATGGTGGCGCTGGTGCTGATGGATCAGGCGCTGCGTCATCGCGCGCAGTGCGGCGATGTCGGCACGATCACCCCGCGCATTCCCGGGCAGATCGATGGCTGACACGCGGCCGACCGTGTGGGTGAGCCAGCCGCTGATCGAGGCGGCCATCGCGCCGCTGCGCGATCGCGTGCAGCTGCGCAGCACCGACACCGTCACCGCCTGGTCGCCGGACCAGATCGCTGCACAGCTGGCCAGCGCCGACGGCGCGATCATCACCCTCAACGAGCGCATCGGTGCGGCGCAGGTGGCCGATGCCACGCAGCTGCAGGTGATCGCCAATGTCGGCGTCGGCTACAACAACCTGGATGTCGACGCGCTCAGCGCGGCCGGCATCCTGGCCAGCAACACGCCGGACGTGTTGACCGAAACCACCGCCGATCTCGGTTTCGCGCTGCTGATGGCAACCGCGCGCCGGATCACCGAGTCCGAGCGCTGGCTGCGTGAAGGGCAGTGGCAGCAGTGGTCGTTCCAGACCATGCTGGGCGCGGATGTCCATGGCAGCACGCTGGGCATCCTTGGCATGGGCCGCATCGGCCAGGGCATCGCCCGCCGCGGCGCGCACGGTTTCGGCATGAAGGTGCTGTACCACAACCGTTCACGGTTGCCGGCCGACACCGAGGCGTCGCTCCGCGCGACCTACGTGGACCTGGATACACTGCTGGCACAGTCCGACCATCTGGTAACGGTGCTGCCCTACACGCCGGCCTCGCATCACATCATCGACGCAGCTGCGCTGGCGAAGATGAAGCCGACGGCAACCCTGGTGAACATCGCCCGCGGCGGCATCGTCGACGAACTGGCGCTGGCCGACGCACTGGCCAACGGCCACCTGGCGGCCGCTGGCCTGGATGTGTACGAGGGCGAGCCGAAGGTGCGCCCGGAGCTGCTGGCGCTGCGCAACGTGGTGCTCACGCCGCATATCGGCAGCGCCTCGCTGGCCACGCGCACGGCGATGGTACAGCTGGCCGTGGATAATCTGGCTGCCGGGCTCGGCCTGGACGGCGGCCCGTCGCGCATGCCGAGCGCGATCAACGCTGACGCGGCGATGGCCGCGCGCGTGATGCTGGGCAAAAAAACCGGGAAACGATAGGGAACCTCCGCGCGCCCCGCTTGAGGAGGTTCCCCGAACCCAGCTGTCGTGCGTGTTTTCCCCCATTCCCGTTTTCGTGAGAGTTCCCCATGAGCAATGCACAGCGCAGTTTCCACGTCGCCGTCGTCGGTGCCACCGGCGCCGTTGGCGAGACCATGTTGTCGATCCTGGCCGAGCGTGATTTCCCGGTCGGCACCCTGAGCGTCCTCGCCTCCGAGCGTTCGGCCGGTGGCGAGATTGAATTCAACGGCCAGAAGGTCAAGGTCCAGGACCTGGCCACCTTCGATCCGACCGGTGTCGAGATCGCGCTGTTCTCGGCTGGCGGCAGCGTGTCCAAGGAATACGCACCGAGGTTCGCCGCCGCCGGTGCGGTGGTGATCGACAACTCCTCGGCCTTCCGTTACGACGATGACGTGCCGCTGGTGGTGTCCGAGGTCAACCCGGAACAGGTCGCCAACCGTCCGCGCGGCATCATCGCCAACCCGAACTGCTCGACCATGCAGATGCTGGTGGCGCTGGCGCCGCTGCACCGCAAGTACGGTATCGAGCGCATCAATGTGTCCACCTACCAGTCGGTGTCCGGCGGTGGCCGCTCGGCGATGGAGGAACTGGGCAAGCAGACCGGCCAGCTGCTCAGCTTCCAGGAGATCGATCCGCAGCGCTTCCCGGTGCAGATCGCCTTCAACCTGATCCCGCACATCGATGACTTCCAGGACAATGGCTTCACCAAGGAAGAGATGAAGCTGATCTGGGAGACCCGCAAGATCCTCGGTGACGACAGCATCCTGGTGAACCCGACCGCGGTGCGCGTGCCGGTGTTCTACGGCCACTCCGAGTCGGTGGCGATCGAGACCCGCGACAAGGTCACCGTCGCTGAAGCGCGCGCGCTGCTGGAGCAGTCGCCGGGCATCGAAGTGGTGGATCGTCACGAGGCCGGTGGTTACCCAACCCCGGTCACCCACGCCTCGGGCACGGACGCGGTCTACGTCGGCCGCATCCGCGAGGACCTGTCGCACCCGCGTGGCCTGAACCTGTGGATCGTGTCGGACAACGTGCGCAAGGGCGCTGCCCTGAACGCCGTGCAGCTGGCCGAGCTGGTCGCCGCCGAACAGCGTTGATCACCGTGGTTGCCTGACCGGTAGTGCCGGCCGCTGGCCGACATTGCCGTGATGGGCATGTGGTGCTGCCGGCCAGTGGCCGGCGCTACCGAAGGTCCCCTCGGTGGGTGCGGACCCCGGTGCGCACGCTTTATAGTGTCGCCCATGAATAAACGGGCCAGGGGCGCAAAGCGCCCGCTTCTCTATCTTTCCACCGCGCTGCTGGCCCTGGCCAGCAGTTCGGCGCTTGCCCTGGGCTTGGGTGACATCCGTGTCCTGTCCAAGCCGGGCCAGCCCCTGCTGGCCGAAATCCCGGTAGTCTCGGCCGATCCATCCGAACTGGAGAACCTGCGCGTCGCGCTGGCCTCTGCGGTCACCTTCGAACGCGTTGGCCTGCAGCGGCCGGCCGGGCTGGTCAGCGAGCTGCAGTTCGAACTGACCCGCAATGCGCAGGGCAGGGCGGTGGTGCGGGTGACCTCGCAGACGCCGGTCGAAACCCCGTCGCTGAGCTTCCTGATCGAGGCCGACTGGGGCCAGGGCCGCCTGGTGCGCGAATACTCGGCACTGGTTGATGCGCCCTCCAGCGCACTGGCGGTGGCCGAACCGGAAATCGTCGCGCCGGCCGGTACCCTCTCCAACACCATCGTCCGTGATGTTGCACCGGCACCGGCCGCTGCGGAGAACGCAAGCGCACCTGCGCCGTCCACTGCGGCAGCGCCGGCACCTGCATCGGCTCGCCCGCGTGCAGGGGCTGCACCCGCTGCCGCGCAGGCAGCCGATGGCAGCGTCATCGTCCAGCGTGGGCAGACCCTGTCGCAGATCGCCAGCGCGGTGGCCCGCGGCAACCAGGTCAGCCGCGACCGCGCGATGATCGCCCTGCTGCGGGCCAACCCGGAGGCCTTCATCCGCGGCAACGTCAACCTGCTCAAGCAAGGCGCCGTACTGCGCATGCCAGACAGCGATGCACTGGCGGCGGTCGATGCCGCCGAGGCCGCAGTGCTGGTGCGCGAGCATGCCGCGCAGTGGCGGCAGGCGCGCACCGTGCCGCAACCGGCGGGTACCGTCGCCCCGGTGGCTGCGGCGGCAACCACGAACGCTTCTTCCCCGGCCGCGGCCAATGGGGCACGACTTGAAATCGCCCCGGCGCTGGCTTCCGACGCCGCGCGCGCGGGCACAACCACCGGCACTGGAGCCGGCAGCGAGGGTGACATGCTGGGCAACGAACAACTGCGCCAGGCACGCGAGGACATCGCGACCCGCGATGCCGAGATTGGCGAGCTGAAGCAGCGCGTCGCCGACCTGGAAAAACTCAAGGAACAGCAGCAGTCGCTGATCGCGATGAAGGACAACGACCTGGCCGCCGCGCAGCAGCGCCTGGCGCAGGTACCGGATACCCGCGATGTGGCAACGCCGTGGTACTGGCTGGGGCTGCCGGTGCTGCTGCTGGCGGCCGGTGCAGCCTGGCTGCTGCGTCGTCGCAAGCCATCGCCGCTGCCGCCGCTGCGCGACGAAGACGATGCCGCCGGTCTGACCGCTGCGGTACCGGCGGGCGCGGCGCTGGATACCCTGGCCGAGCAGTCCTCGTGGTCGTCGGTGGGGCCCGAAGCGGGCCGCCAGGAGCCGGCGATGCCGGCTTGGGCGAGCGAAACCGGGGGGCAGGATGACGTGGCTGCCGAACCGGTCGCCGACGTCGCCGCCCAGGCTGACTGGCAGGCGCAGACGCTGCGCGATGACGAAGTAGTGGAGCTGCCCGAGGCAGTGACCGACCTGCCGCGCTGGGACGAGCCGGTGCCCACGCAGGAGGATGATCCCACGCCGGCCGCCGCAGCGCAGGATGAGCCGCTCGCGCAGGCGGCCCCCGGCGAGGTGGCAGTGCCGGACTACGCGCTGCATGCCGAACAGCAGCCGCAGTTCCGCGGCGTGTTCGACCTGCCGGCCGAGCACCCTGACGGCGAGGCTTCAGGCGCAGCGCCGCACGACGCGCTGGCCGCAGCGCCGCATGAAGACGGTACTGCGGCGCCGGCCGGCGATGCCGGCTGGGCGCCGCGCGCCGGGCAGGAGCGCCTTGAGCTGGCCATCGCCTACCTCGACCTGGGCGATGCCCAGACCGCGCGTACGTTGCTGCAGGAAGTGGCCGAGGGCGGCGACCTGCACTGCCAGGCCCAGGCCCGCGAACTGCTGGCCCGCCTGCCGTGATCGACCCTGCCGACAAGGACCCCGTCATGAGCCGCGAGCGCCGCATCGACTACGTTGAATTCGCTTCCACGGACCCTGCGGCCAGCCGCGCCTTCTTCGAGAAGGCGTTCGGCTGGTCGTTCGTAGACTATGGCAGCGACTACACCGCGTTCGACGACGGCCGCCTGCAGGGCGGCTTCTTCCGCGGCCAGCCGCTGCGGGCCAGCGATGCCGGTGCGCCACTGCTGGTGCTGTACGCTGACCAGCTGGCACCGATCGAAACGGCGGTGCTTGACGCTGGCGGTGAGATCGTGCGGCCGGTGTTTTCCTTCCCCGGCGGCAGCCGTTTCCAGTTCGTCGAGCCCGGTGGCAACGAACTGGCGGTGTGGTCCGAACGCGATCCGGCCTGAGCGCCGCCCCTCCCGCAATATCTGAGGTAGCACATGCGTTACGCGCTTGGCGTCGAGTACGACGGCAGCGATTTCAGGGGCTGGCAGAACCTGGGCGAGGGCGGCCCGAGCGTGCAGGCCAGCCTTGAGCAGGCCCTGTCGTCGGTGGCCGATTCGCCGCTGCAGGTGGTCTGTGCCGGCCGCACCGATGCCGGCGTGCACGGCCAGTGCCAGGTCGTGCATTTCGATACCGACGTGGTGCGCGATCCGCGCGCGTGGATGCTGGGCACTACCACCCGCCTGCCGCGCTCGATCGCAGTGCGCTGGTGCGTGCCGGTGGCCGGGGATTTCCACGCGCGTTTCTCCGCGCGCGCACGCCGCTACCGCTACCGCCTGCTCAACCGCGAAGTGCGGCCCGCGCTGGACCGGCAGACCTTGAGCTGGGAGCGCCGCGCGCTGGACGAGACCCTGATGCATGCCGCCGGGCAGGCCCTGCTCGGTGAGAACGACTTCAGTGCGTTCCGTTCGGTGCAGTGCCAGGCGCTGCACGCCCGGCGTGAGCTGCAGTCACTGCAGGTCAGCCGCCAGGGCGAGGTGATCGAGGTCGCCGTGCAGGGCAATGCATTCCTTCATCACATGGTCCGCAATATCGTCGGATCGCTGATCCTGGTGGGCAGTGGCGAGAAGCCGGTGGAATGGATCGCCGAACTGCTGGCCGGGCGCGATCGCACCGTAGCCGGTCCCACCGCACCGCCGCAGGGCCTGGTGTTCCTTGGGCCCCTGTACCCCGACAACTGGCACCTGCCCGCCGAGGTCACGCTATGAGCCGCTCCTACTACCGCACACGCATCAAGTTCTGTGGCATGACCCGGGCCGGCGATGTCCGCCTGGCCGGTGAGCTGGGCGTGGACGCGGTGGGTTTCATCTTTGCCCGTGAAAGCAGCCGCCGGGTCGCTCCGGCCGAAGCGCGCGCGATGCGCCAGGCGATCGCGCCCATGGTCGACGTGGTGGCGCTGTTCCGCAACAACAGCAAGGAAGAGGTGCGCGAGGTGCTGCGCACGGTACGACCGACCCTGCTGCAGTTCCACGGCGAGGAAGACGAGGGCTTCTGCCGCAGCTTCAACATGCCCTACCTGAAGGCGATCGCCATGGGCGGGCGTGAAGAGATCAACGCCCGCACCCTGCAGCTGCGCTATCCCAGCGCCGCCGGTTTCCTGTTCGACAGCCATGCCCCGGGCGGCGGTGGCGGCACCGGCGTGGCCTTCGACTGGGGCCGGATCCCGACCGGCCTGCATCGCCCGTTCCTGCTCGCCGGCGGCCTGAACCCGGAAAACGTCTACGACGCGGTGCTGGCCACCCTGCCGTGGGGCGTGGATGTCTCCAGCGGCATCGAACTGGAGCCGGGCATCAAGGACGGCTACAGGATGCGTACTTTCGTCGAGGAAGTGCGCCGCGCCGATTGCACGGTTCTTGAGTGATTGTCGTCACTATTTGCCGTGATCTGGACCTGGATTTGAGCCTGCACGCATTCTTCACATAGGATGGTCCCAAGCGCGCCTGCCATGAGGGCCGGCGCGGGGATCGACGGGGCGCGTCCGGCGCGTCCCGAACGGGCGGCCGCCGCCCACAGCCCAGGAAGGCAAGCGATGCAGGAGTTCCTCACCGTCGTGTTCGGTTTCCCGACCCTGCCGTACAGCATCGTGCTGGCGGTGGCGGTGCTGTATTGGGCACTGGCGGCCTTCGGCCTGGTCGACGACGGGTTTGGCGATGCCGGCGCCGATGGGGCGCTGCATGGCGACCCACATGAGCTGCAGGGACTGTCCGCGCTGCTGGCGCGCTGGGGCCTGGGTGGGGTTCCCCTCATGCTTGTGGTGACGCTGCTGGGTTTCTTCGCCTGGATCGTCACCTATTTCGTCCATCTGTTCGTGCTGTTGCCACTGCCGGACCTGCTGCGCTGGGCCATCGGTGCGGTCGTGGCCCTTCTGGCGCCGTTGCCGGCGGTGCCGTTCACCGCGCTGCTGCTGCGCCCCGTCCGCAGGTTCCTGCTGCGCCTGCGCCCGGTGGCGCAGGCCTCGCTGCTGGGGCGTACCGGCGTGGTTGCCTCGCCGAAGGTGGATGCCCGCAGCGGTCACGCCACCTTCGACGATGGCGGCGCCGGACTGGTGCTGCAGGTGCGCAGCGAGATCGAACTGCAGCGCGGCGAGCGCATCGTGCTGGTCGAACACGTGGCTGATCAACACCATTACCGGGTGGTCCGCGCCGACGCGGTCGCCCTCGACTTCCAGGACAACCTGCTTCCGGGCAACAAGGAGAATCACTGATGACGTTGGCAACCATGGCCCCCTTCCTGATCGGCGTAGCCGTGCTGCTGGTCGCACTGCTCGGCCTGGCCGGCCTGTTCAAGGCCTTCTACCGCAAGGTCGACCAGGGCGTGGCCCTGATCGTCAACGACATGAGCTCCACGCCCAAGGTGCACTTCACCGGTGCGCTGATCATCCCGGTGCTGTACCGCGCCGAGCTGATGCGGATCAGCCTGATCACGCTGCAGATCGACCGCCGCGGCAAGGAAGGCCTGATCTGCCGCGACAACATGCGTGCCGATATCGCCGTGGCGTTCTACCTGCGGGTCAACGAGACCCAGGCCGACGTCCTGCGCGTGGCCAAGGCCATCGGTGCCGACCGTGCATCGGACAAGCATGCCGTCGACGAGCTGTTCAACGCCAAGTTCTCCGAAGCGCTGAAGACGGTCGGCAAGAAGTTCGACTTCACCGAACTGTTCGAGAAGCGCCAGGAGTTCCGCGACGAGATCATCGCGGTGATCGGCAATGATCTGAACGGCTACGTCCTTGAGGACGTGGCGATCGACTACCTGGAGCAGACCCCGAAGTCGCTGCTGGACCAGTTCAACATTCTCGATGCGCAGGGCATCCGCAAGATCACCGAATTGACGGCCGCGCAGAACGTGGTGACCAACGAGCTGGAGCAGAACGAGAAGCTCGCCATCACCAAGAAGAACGTGGAAGCGCGCGAAGCGCTGCTGGCCCTGGAACGCCAGCAGGCCGAAGCCGAAGCACGGCAGAAGCGTGAGATCGAGACCATCCGCGCACGCGAGGAGGCCGAGACCGCCAAGGTGCAGGAGGAGCAGCGCCAGTTGGCCGAGAACGCCCGCATCGAAGCGCAGCAGCTGATCGAGATCCGCGACCAGAACCGCCTGCGCGAAGTGGAAGTGGCCGAGCAGAACCGCCAGCGTGCCGTGGCCATCGAGGCCGAGCGCGTGGAGCGCGCACGCCAGCTGGAGCAGGTCACCACCGATCGTGAAGTGCAGCTGCAGGGCGTGGAGCGTGACAAGGTGGTCGAGCAGGGCAAGATGGACGTGGCCAACATCACCCGTGAACGCATCTCCATCGACAAGACCGTGGCGCAGGAAGAGGAGCGCATCAAGGAAGTGCGCGAAGTCTCCGAGGCCGACCGCCAGAAGCAGGTGCTGATCCTGGAAGCCGAGGCCAAGGCGCAGGAAGCGCTGGTGCGCGAAGTCAAGGAAGCGCAGGCGCGCGAGACCGCTTCAAAGCATCGCGCGGTGGAACTGACCACGCTGGCCCAGGCCGAGCATGAAGCGGCCGGTAAGCAGGCCGAAGCCAAGCGCCTGTTGGCCGATGCCCTGCGTGCCGAACAGGCAGCGCCGGGCCTGGCCGAAGCGCAGGTGCGTGAAGCTTCGGCGCTGGCCATCGAGAAGGTCGGCATTGCCGAGGCCCGCGTGATCGAAGCCAAGGCCGAAGCCAGCCTGAAGCAGGGCAGCAACGAAGCCCGCGTGCTGGCCGAGACCCTGCAGGCGCAGGCACAGGGCGAGGAAAAGATGGGCCTGGCCCGTGCCACCGCCACCGAGTCGCTGGGCAATGCCGAAGCCGGCGTGGTGCAGAAGAAGCTGCTGGCCGAGGCCGAGGGCCTGGTGCGCAAGTTCGAAGCCATCGCCTCGCTGAGTGACCAGGCACGTGGCCATGAAGAGTTCCGCATGATGCTGGACAACAGCCTGAAGCAGGCGCTGGCCTCGATCGAAGCCGGCAAGGAAGTCTCGCGCGAGAACGCCAATGTCATCGCCAGCGCGCTGCGCAACGCCGATATCGACCTGGTCGGCGGCGACGGCGGCATGTTCGAGAACCTGGTCAAGGCGGTGTCGCTGGGCAAGTCGATCGAAGGCTTCGCCGGCAAGAGCCCGATCGTGCAGGAGCTGATGCAGCGCTACCTGGGCGTGGCCGTGGCCGAACCGGCGCCGCGCCAGATCGCCGAGGATGCCGAAGCGGTACCGACCGTGTCGGCTACCGTGGTCGACAGCGCCCGTTGATGCATCGGGCGATGGCCGCCGCCATCGCCCGCCCGCGCCGGCCGCAACCGCGGCCGTCCGCCCGTGAGCCGGAAACCTGCTGATGTCTGAAACCCATCCGTCCGCCGAATCCACTGCGCCGGAGGCCGGCGGTAGCACCGTCGACCAGGCTGTCGCCCAGGGCGGTGCCTACGAAGTCCTGCGTCGCCGCCTGGCCGAGCAGGGCCAGCGCCTGCAGGGCCTGGCCGAAACGCTCAACCGCCAGCGCCTGGCCGAGTTCGGCGACAGCCGCCTGGAGGTGGTCGGGCGTTTCCGCATCCGCAGCGAGAACAACTGCGTCGGCCGTGACATCGTGCAGGTGGGTCCGGACCGCCTGCTGTTCGGCTACAACGTATTCATCGGGCTGAAGACCCAGACCCGCATCGAAGATGTGTTCGGCCTGTACCGGCTGGTGCAGGGCAACGACGGCTACGACGTCGCTGCGCTCGAGCTGAAGGGCAGCTTCCTCGACCAGCCCGGCTTCGTGCACGATTTCAACGAGCTGTATGCCTACTACAAGCACGCGCGCCTGCTGCAGCTGATCGTGGTCGGCGACAAGCTGCTGGCCTCGTTCCAGATCGGCGAGCGCAGCAGCGACGTGCGCGTGTTCCGCTGGGCGCTGTCGCGCGAGGGCGAGCTGACCTACCTGGATGCGCGCGGTGAGCGCGATATCGCACTGCCGCCGCCGTTCGACTTCGAATGGACCCGGGCGACCCGCGACCTCGCGGTCAACGGCCGCCACTCGCACCTGAACATCCTCGACACCCTGTTCGTTGAGACCACCGGTGGCGACCTCACCATCAAGGTCGAAAACAACACCGAAACCGGACAGGGCATCTACAGTGAACCCGTGGAGGACAGCACGCAGTCGCTGGACGACGCCCAGTTCGAGTTCGCCCGGGTCGGCTCGCTGGTATTGCTGAAGGTGCTGCCGTACCGCGAGACCGAATGGCGCGGCCTGATCTACAACACGCTGACCGGCGGCATCGTGCGCAATGATGCGATCGTGCAGGCCTGCGTGCAGCTGCCCGAAGACCATGGCGTGATCTTCCCGGGTGGCTATTACCTGCAGGGCGGCGAGCACAAGGCATTTGATGCCTCGATGGCCGGCATGCAGTTCAAGCGCAGCATCCGTTCGCCAAACGGCGAGGACGTGCTGTACATCTTCTACGAGCGCGAAGGCGGGCGCTCGGCGCTGTTCGTCTACAACACCATCCAGCGCGTGCTGCAGAACCCGGTGTTCGGCCATGGCTACGCCTTGATGCAGGACGGGCGCATGGTGCTGTTCCATGCCGAGGGCAGCGAACCGACCCGCATCCATCCGATGCAGGTCTGGCAGACGCCGTTCAGCAGTGACGAGTTCGCCGCCAACCGGCCGCCCGGCAACACGTTCATGGGCCGCATCGGCAACGCCGAGCTGGTGCGCGGCATTTCCAACCTGTTCAACCTGGCGCGCGAGATCGATGGCCAGGACGTGTCGGTACAGCGCTACCAGCGCTTGGTGGCCGATACGCGGCGCCTCTTTGATGCACACCACTGGCTGGGTGACGCGGCCTGCGATGGCGCCGAGGCGCTGCTGCGGCAGATCAGCGCGACCGGCGAATCGGTGCTGGACGAGTACGAGAAGGTGCAGTCGATCCGTCAGCAATCGGCGCAGGCGATGGTGGAGGCAGAGGCCGCGCACAAGGCGCTGCTGAGCCGGCTGCAACCGCAGAACTGGAGCGAGGTGCAGGCCTTCGTCGAGGCCCTCAACGCGATCACCGCATTGCGCGGGCGGCTGCTGACCCTCCGCGAGCTGCGCTACATCGACACCGCGCGCATCGAGGCGATGACCGTCGAACTGGTGGAGGCACAGGACCGTGTTGGCGCCGCCACCGGTGACTTCCTCGCCGGCGAGGAGGCGCTGGCGCCGCTGGCCACGCGCCTGCAGGCGCTGGACGATGCCGCGCAGCAGGCACAGACGGCGCGCCAGCTGGACGAGCAGTTGGAAGGCCTGCGTGGCATGGCGTCCGACCTGGACATGCTGTCCGAGCTGATGGCCGGCCTGAAGGTGGACGATGCCACTGCCCGCACCCGCGTGGTCGAGTCGATCTCGGTGCTGTACGGTCGCCTCAACCAGGCGCGCGCGCGTGCTGACCAGCGCCGCAGGTCACTCGGTTCGGCCGAGGCCGTGGCGCAGTTCGCCGCCCAGTTCGCGCTGTTCTCGCAGTCGATCACCAGCGCGCTGGCGCTGGCCACCGACCCCGAACGTGCCGACGAGCAGTTGTCGCGCCTGCTGGTCCAGCTGGAAGATCTGGAGAGCCAGTTCGGCGAACACGAGCAGTTCCTCGGCGACATCCTGAGCAAGCGCGAAGAGCTGGTCGAGGCCTTCGAAACGCACAAGCAGGCCTTGCTGGATGACCGCCAGCGCAAGGCGCGTTCGGTACTGGATGCGGCCAATCGGATCCTCGACGGCCTGGCCAGGCGCACCGAGCGCTTCGCCACCGCCGATGAGCTCAACGCGTTCTTTGCCGGCGATCCTCTGATCCTCAAGCTGCGTGAGCTGGCCGAGCGCCTGCGCACGCTGCACGACAACGTCAAGGCCGACGACATCGAGGCGCGGCTGAAGGGCGTGCGTGACCAGGCGGTGCGCCAGCTGCGCGACCGCAGTGACCTGTACGAAGCCGGCGGCAACGTGGTGCGGCTGGGCCCGCGCCATCGCTTCAGCGTCAATACGCAGGCACTGGACCTGACCCTGTTGCCGCGTGGCGATACGTTGGCCATCCATCTGACCGGCACCGACTTCCTGGAGACCCTGCACGACCCGGAGCTGGACGCACTCAAGCCGTTCTGGCCGGTCACCCTCGACTCGGAATCGCCCACGCTGTATCGCGGCGAGTACCTGGCCGGCAGCCTGCTGCTGGCCGCGCAGGAGGGGCGCGACGGCCTCGATCTGGCTGCGCTGCAGCACGACGTCGCGAACCCGGAAGCGCTGGATCAGCGCGTGCGTGCGTTTGCCGCACCACGCTATCGCGAAGGCTACGAGCGCGGCATCCATGACCACGATGCGGCACTGATCCTGCGTGCGCTACTGCCTTTGCAGCAGGCGGCCGGCAGCCTGCGCCATGCACCGCGGGTGCGTGCGCTGGCGTTGCTGTTCTGGGCCGCCGAGCAGCGGCGCGAAGCGGTGGCGCAATGGCCGGCGCGGCAGGTGGGCGCCGAGGCGCTGGCACGCCTGCTGGGGTCCGACGAAGGGCGTCTGGCGTTGCGCACAGAAATGGCCGAGGCGCTGCTGGCGTATGCGCAGTCCCACGCGTTGCCGTTCGATGCCGATGCCGCGGAGGCTGCATCCGCCTATCTGGGCGAAGAACTGGCGGCGGGCGATCCGGTGTTCAGCAGCAGCCGCCATGCGGTGGCGCTGCTGGAGGCATTGGCCCAGCAGCTGGAGCAGGCGGGGCAGCGTGAGGCGGTCGAGCGTGCCCTGCAGCGCGGCCAGGATCCACTGGCTACGCGTTGGTCATTGGCTGGGCAGTGGCTGCGCGCAGTGGCGCGGATGCCGGCGCATGCCCAGCATGCCGGCTATGTCGACGAAGCCGCCGCGTTGCTGCTGGTGCAGCGCCAGTTGCGCACCCGTACCAGCGATGCCGCACTGCAGGCGGAGGTCAATGGCCTGCTGGGTGAACACGCACGCATCAGCAATGGCACGCTGGTGGTATCGCTGGATGATTTCCTGGCGCGCCTGCAGCGGCACCTGCGTCATTTCCTGCCAGCGTTCCATGCCTACCAGGCGCTGCGCCAGGGCATCATCGGTCGCGAGCGCGAGACCCTGCGGCTTTCCGAGTTCAAGGCGCGGCCGCTGTCCTCGTTCGTACGCAACAAGCTGATCAACGATGTCTACCTGGGCGTGATCGGTGACAACCTGGCCAAGCAGATGGGCACGGTCGGCGAGAACAAGCGCAGCGATCTGATGGGCCTGCTGATGATGATTTCGCCCCCGGGCTATGGCAAGACCACGCTGATGGAATACGTGGCGCACCGGCTGGGCCTGGTCTTCATGAAGATCAACGGCCCGGCGCTGGGCCACGAGGTGCGCTCGCTGGACCCGGCCCAGGCACCGGACGCGACCTCGCGGCAGGAGCTGGAGAAGCTCAACCTGGCGCTGGAAATGGGCAACAACACCATGCTGTATGTGGACGACATCCAGCACACCCATCCCGAGTTCCTGCAGAAGTTCATCTCGCTGTGCGATGGCACCCGCCGTATCGAGGGTGTGTGGCGCGGTCGCACACGCACCTACGACATGCGCGGCAAGAAGTTCTGCGTGGTGATGGCCGGCAACCCGTACACCGAGTCCGGCGAGGTGTTCAAGATTCCGGACATGCTGGCCAACCGTGCCGACATCTACAACCTCGGTGACGTGCTCGGTGGCATGGAGGCCGCCTTCACCCTCAGCTACATCGAGAACAGCCTGACCTCCAATCCGGTGCTGGCGCCGCTGGCCACGCGCGACATGGCCGACCTGTATGTGCTGGTCGACCGCGCGATGGGCAAGGAGGTCTCCACCAACAGCCTCAGCCACGCCTACAGCAGCGCGGAGATCAACGAGATCACCGCCACCCTGCAGCGCATGCTGCGTGTGCGCGACGTGGTCTACCGGGTCAACCAGCAGTACATCGCCAGCGCCGCACAGGACGACCGCTACCGCACCGAGCCGCCGTTCCGCCTGCAGGGCAGCTACCGCAACATGAACAAGCTGGCCGAGAAGATCTCCCCGGTGATGAACGAGGACGAACTGCAGCAGTTGATCTCCGACCACTACCTGGGCGAGGCGCAGCTGCTGACCACCGGCGCCGAAGAGAACCTGTTGAAGCTGGCCGAACTGCGCGGCGTACTGGATGACACGCAGGCGCAGCGCTGGGCGCAGATCAAGCGCGACTTCCTGCGCAACAAGGCCATGGGTGCCGACGACAGCGATGTCGGCGGGCGCGTGGTGGCGCAGCTGGCCGATATCGCCACCGCGCTGCAGCTGCCATCGCCCGCGCCGGAAGCGATCCCCGTTGCGGACCCGGCGCCGTGGCCGGCGCTGCTGGAGGCCCTGCATCGGCTTTCAGAGGCGCGTCCGGCCGCTGCGCCGGCGCCGGTCGCGGCAGCCCCCGGCGTGCCGGCCACGGCCTTGGCCGAAGACCTGCAGGCGGGCCTGGCGCCGCTGGTGGAGCTGCTGGCGGCATCGCAGGCGCAGCAGGTGCAGGTGTCGCAGACCCTGGCCGCGTTCGCCGGCTGGGCGCGACAGCAGGTCGAGCGGGGCACGCCGAGCGCTGGGGTGGCGCAGCGCGCGCGCGTGCGCCGCGCCGCGACGCCGGAGGAGCGGGCGCTGGATGAGGCGCTGATGCGCCACTTCTACGGCGAGTCATTGCCACCGGAAGACGGCGATGGCATGCCGGCATCCACGCCGAAGCCGCCGCCGCTGCCGTGACCACGCGCGTGCCACTGCCGCCACCGATGCTGCCGGATACGGTCGATGTCGCTGCGCTGGCCGACTATGGTGCGCCGTTGCTGCAGGCGCTGGCGCGGCGCGAAACGCCGTTGCCACCGGATGCGGGCGAGCGCTTGGTGGCTGCGCTTGCGCGCATCGCGCTGGCCCTGCAGGCCGGCAACCCGGCGCAGATCCGGCAGCAGGAAGGCTGGTGGGGACGGCTGCTGGGGCGCGATGTCGCTCGCGAAGCAGAAGGGCACGCGCTGCAGTCGCAGCTGGGCGTACTGGCCCTGCAGGCGCGTGAGCAGGCCCAGCACCTGCAGCAGCACATGCAGCTGCGGGCCATGGCCATCGTTGAGCATTCCGCGGCGGCCGCGGCGCTGGACGGCTGGGCCGAACTGGCTGCGTCGCGGCTGACGACGCTGGATAGCGCCGGTCAGGCCGCGCTGTCGCATCGGCTGGACCATCTTCGCCGGCTGGCCTCGCTGCGCCGCCTGGAAGCCGGTCAATGGCAGCTGCTGCAGGACCAGGACAACATGCTGCTGCAACGCTTCGCGCGCATCCATGACGTGCTGCTGCCGGCCTGGCGGCAGGCTGTACTGGCGGGCCAGGCCGCTGCGGGCGCTGCGTTGGCTGGCAAGGCTGCCACGTTGCACGCACAGATCGATGACGAGGTGGCCGCGGCTCAGGCTAGACTGCCTTGAGCCGGCCGCCGCTGCCGCTTACCCAACTGCAAGGAGACTGCCCGATGACCCAGGACAGCCAGACCCCCGGTGCCCTCGTACCCGGCACGACCACCGCCACTGCGCTCGATGAAGGTGCACTGCAGGCGCTTGGGCTGGTCCGCGAGGATCTGCCGCGCATCGCCGAGATCCGTCTGGAACTGGACGATCTGCGCCCGGGCAACCTGCAGGTGTTCGGCCGCGAAGCGGCCACGCGCACCGCAGCGTTCTCCAGCCAGTTGCTGGACCAGGTGCGCAATCGTGACCTGGATGCCAGTGGCGAGAAGCTGGGCGAAGTGGTGCGCATCGCGCGCAGCCTGAAGCTGGATGGCTTCGCGCAGCGATCGAAGGTGCCGGTGATCGGTGGCCTGATTGATCGCATGCGCGCCTCCAAGGACGAGCTGGTGCAGAAGTTCAGCGACACCAATGCGCAGATCGAACAGCTGCTGGCCGACGTCGGCGTGCAGCAGGCGTTGATGGGCAAGCGCGTGGGGGAGTTCGACCGCATGCACGATATCGTCCGCGAAGAACGTCGTGCGCTCGGACTGTATGCGGCAGCGGGCAAGCAGCGGCTGGCCGAACTGCAGGCCGAACAGCTGGCCGGGCAGGGCAGTGAGGACCCCCAGCAGCGCATCCGCCAGGGCGAGATCGACAATGCGATCCGGTTGATCGAGAAGCGCGTGTCCGACCTGCAGCTGATGCAGCACGCCGCCGACCAGTCGCTGCCGATGATCCGCCTGATCCAGGCCAACGCACTGCAGCTGATCGAGAAGTTCAACACCGTCCGCGACATCACCATTCCGTCGTGGAAGCGCCAGTTCGCCATCCAGCTCTCGCTGGGCGAACAGAAGGCTGCGGTCGAACTGTCCACGGCCATCGATGACGCCACCAACGAACTGATGCGTCGCAATGCCGACCTGCTGCGTCAGGCCTCGGTGGATACCGCGCGCAGCAACCAGCGCGGCGTGATCGACGTGGCCACGCTGCGCCATGTGCACGACCAGCTGATCGCCACAGTGGAAGAAGTGCGCAGCATCCATCGCGAAGGGATGCAGCAGCGGCAGCAGGCCGAAGTCGAGCTGTCGCGCCTGCGCGAAGACCTGCAGCAGCGCCTGGCCACACCGACCGCCAGCTGAAAAAAGGGGACGGAGGGAATTAAGTCGTTTGTGCCACTTGCGACTTAATCCCCTCCGTCCCCTTTTTGTTGTCAGCGGAGTTGCTGGCCCAGCCAGTCGGCGAGCGCATCCACGCGCGCATCAGGTGGTCCGTCCGGTCGCGCCAGCACCCAGAAACCACCGGTGGCGGCAAACCCCCACGGCGCGACCAGTCGCCCGGCGGCCAGGTCCTCGGCCACCAGTGGCTCGGGTGCGATCGCCGGACCCAGCCCGGCCACCGCTGCCTCCAGCAGGTAGTACAGATGCTCGAAGGCCGTACCCAGCTGCAGCTTCGCGGGGTCCAGAGCGTGCGCCTGCGCCCACGCCGGCCACGCCTGCGGCCGTGAGCTGGTGTGCAGCAGCGTTTCCTGCAGCAGCGCCGAGGGCGGTACATGCCGCAGGCGCTGCGCGGCCGGATGCGAGGGGGCCACCACCACGCCGACCCGTTCCGGGGCCAGCTCACGCACCTGCCAGCCGCGGGGCCACGGCCCCTGCGCCAGCAGCAATACCGCATCCAGTGCCGCCTGTGCCTCGGTGAAGCTGCCATCCAGCGCTGACCATTGCAGGCGCACGCCGGGCAGGGCGGCCTGCAGCACGGGCAGGCGCGGAATCATCCAGCGTGCCAGTACGCTGCCGCTGCAGCCCAGTACCAGTGCTGGGGAGGCCGCGGGCCGCCGCAGCTCGCGCACGCAGCCTTCGATCCCGGCGAAGGCCTCGCTGCACGCTGCCTGCAGGCGCGTGCCCGCAGCGGTCAGGCGCAGGCCGCGACCGGCACGCTGGAACAGCGCCAGGCCGAGGTGATCCTCCAGCAGCTTCAGTTGTCGGCTGACCGCGCCGTGGGTGACGTGCAGGTCCTGTGCGGCGCGCCCGACGCCGCCAAGGCGGGCAGTGGCTTCGAACGCGCGCAGCGCATTGAGGGGAGGCAGCAGGGAGCGGCTCACGTGAGATTTCCTGACGATATGTGCCAGATAATATCCATTTTCCGGTCATGACCCGTGCGCTAGAGTATCCACCTGTCTGAACCACCGGTCGTATCCATGTTTGCCTCCCCCATTGCCGACTACCACGCCTTCCCGGATGCCCAGGGCCACTTCGGCCGCTACGGTGGCAGCTTCGTTGCCGAAACCCTGGTCGGCCCGCTGCAGGAACTGGCCCAGGCCTATGACCAGGCCCGCCAGGACCCCGCGTTCCAGGCGGCCTATGACCGCGACCTGGCGCACTACGTGGGCCGGCCGAGCCCGATCTATCACGCCCAGCGCCTGAGCGATCACGTCGGCGGCGCGCAGATCCTGCTCAAGCGCGAGGACCTGAACCACACCGGTGCGCACAAGATCAACAACACCATCGGCCAGGCACTGCTGGCCGCACGCATGGGCAAGAAGCGCATCATCGCTGAGACCGGTGCCGGCCAGCATGGCGTGGCCAGTGCCACCGTTGCCGCGCGTCTGGGCCTGGAATGCGTGGTCTACATGGGCGCCACCGACATCGAGCGGCAGAAGATCAACGTCTACCGCATGAAGCTGCTCGGTGCGACGGTGGTGCCGGTCACCTCCGGTTCGGCCACTTTGAAGGACGCGCTCAACGAAGCGATGCGCGACTGGGTGACCAATGTGCAGGACACCTTCTACATCATCGGTACGGTCGCCGGTCCGGATCCCTACCCGCGCATGGTGCGCGACTTCAATGCCATCGTCGGCCGCGAAGCGCGTGAGCAGATGCTGGCCGAGTACGGCCGCCTGCCCGATGCGATCACCGCCTGCGTCGGCGGCGGCAGCAACGCCATCGGCCTGTTCCACGCCTTCCTCAACGATCGCCAGGTCGAGATCGTCGGCGCCGAAGCCGCCGGTGATGGCATCAGTACCGGTCGCCATGCCGCCTCCATCGCGGCAGGCCGCCCCGGCGTGCTGCACGGCAACCGCACGTACGTGCTGTGCGACGATGACGGCCAGATCATCGAGACCCATTCGGTGTCGGCCGGCCTGGACTATCCGGGCGTCGGCCCGGAGCACGCGTTCCTGGCCGATACCGGCCGCGCGCGCTACCTCGGCATCACCGACGAGGAAGCGCTGCAGGCCTTCCATCTGCTGGCGCATACCGAGGGCATCCTGCCCGCGCTGGAATCCAGCCATGCGCTGGCACAGGCAATCAAGCTGGCGCGTGAGCGTCCGCGTGACCAGATCGTGCTGTGCAACCTGTCCGGCCGCGGCGACAAGGACGTGCACACCATCGCCGCGCGCGAAGGGCTTGTGCTGTGAATCACGTGCTGCGCCACGGCGGGGCGCTGGTGCTGGTGATCGGCATGGGCGGCTGCACGCCGCCCGATCCACCGGTGCTTGCCCCGGCGCCGGCCGCCCCCGCGGCGATCGCCCCGGCACGCGAACCGGCCAGCAACGACGATGAGGCCGCACATCGCCCGATCGAGGGCGCGGCGATGTTCACGGCAGGCGATGGCGGCGAGGACCAGGCGGCCCGGGCGGTGGTGTCGGTGGCCCTGGACCATGCCGGTGAGGTGCTGATCGGCCAGCCCTTCAGCGAACTGCAGGGCGAGGCGCAGTGGCACTCGGCCGGGCTGGGCGAGTCGACCGCTGGGCGTTGCGAGTACTACGAGCGCGGCACGCTGCCCGAGGGCGTGGCGATGATGGTGCAGGACGGCGACGTGGTGCGCTTCGACCTGGCCCCCATCGACGATTCCGGCCAGGTGGTGCTGCAGCCGGGGCCGTTCGGCCTTCATCTGGGCATGCCACGCGCGCAGGCACTCCAGCAGTTGCCCAAGGGCGTTTCCACGCAACCCTATGGTGATGATGCGGAGGCCGGCGAGAGCCTGCTCTGGCAGGACCCCGGTTCCGACCTGGCGATCCGTGTGGAGATCGTCGACGGCACCATCTCCCGAATGTACTGGGGCGCCAGCGGCGCCGTTGACCTGATCGAAGGATGTACCTGACATGTCCGTATCCCGACTCGATGCCTGCTTCCAGCGCCTGCGCGAACAGCAGCGCAAGGCGCTGATTCCCTTCATCACCGCAGGTGATCCCTCGCTGGAAGCCACCGTGCCGGTCATGCACGCGCTGGTCGATGCTGGTGCCGACGTGATTGAACTGGGCGTGCCGTTCTCCGATCCGATGGCCGATGGCCCGACCATCCAGCGTAGTTCCGAACGCGCGCTGGCGCGGGGAGCCGGCAGCCGCTATGTGCTGCAGGCGGTGGCGCAGTTCCGGGAGCGTGATGCGCACACCCCGGTGGTGCTGATGGGCTACCTGAACCCGGTGGAGATCCACGGCTACGCTGCCTTCGCCGGGGCGGCCGTGCAGGCTGGCGTGGACGGGGTGCTGCTGGTCGACCTTCCGCCGGAAGAAGCCGTTGAAGCGCAGCAGGCCTTCGATGCAGCGGGCCTGGCGCTGGTCCTGCTGGCGTCGCCGACCACCAGCCAGGCGCGTGCCGACAAGCTGCTGGCCCTGGCCCGTGGTTACCTTTATTACGTCAGCTTTGCCGGCGTGACCGGCGCCTCCGAGCGCCTGGACAGCGACGCCGCCAGCGCCCGCCTGCAGGCGTTGCGCGCGCGCGCCTCGGTGCCGGTGGTGGCGGGCTTCGGCATCAAGGACGCCGGCAGTGCCGCAGCCATGGCCCGCCAGGCGGATGGCGTGGTGGTCGGAAGTGCGCTGGTGGCGGCGCTGGCCGAAGCGGGCTCGGCTGAAGACGCGGCCCAGCGTGCGCGGGCGTTCCTCGCCCCGCTGCGGCAGGCGCTGGACGCGTAGCGGTAATGCTGGCCGCTGGCCGGCATCGTCCGTACCCACCCGCGTGCAGGGCCGCCGGCCAGCGGCCGGCACCGCGCAGCACCTAAACGTACGTCCCAGCATGGTTTTTCCGGCTGCCCCGTAGCTGGCAAGGGGGTGCACGGCCGGGGAAAGCGGAGCTAGACTGTCCGCCTTTGCGGCCCATGGGCCGCCCTGAACGGAAGTGTCCTCCCGCATGAGTTGGCTCAGCAAGTTGATGCCGTCCGGCATCCGCACCGACAACACCCCCAGCAAGAAGCGCAGTGTCCCCGAGGGCCTGTGGGAAAAGTGCAGCAACTGCGGCAGCGCGTTGTACCGTCCGGAACTGGAAGAGAACCTGGAGGTCTGCCCGAAGTGCGGCCACCACATGGCGATCCGCGCGCGTGCGCGCCTGGCGGCCCTGTTCGACGCCGACAGCACCACCGAGATCGGTGCGCGCCTGGGACCGACCGACCTGCTCAAGTTCAAGGATCAGAAGAAGTACAGCGAGCGCATCAAGATCGCGCAGAAGAACACCGGCGAATACGACGCGCTGATCGCCATGCGCGGCCTGCTCAAGGGCCGTGCGCTGGTCGCCTCGTCGTTCGACTTCGCCTTCATGGGGGGCTCGATGGGCTCGGTGGTGGGCGAGCGTTTCGCGCTGGCCGCAGAAACCGCGGTCGAGATCGGTGCGCCTTACGTGTGCTTCTCGCAGAGTGGCGGCGCGCGCATGCAGGAAGGCCTGTTCTCGCTGATGCAGATGGCCAAGACCTCCGCTTCGCTGGGTAAGCTGCGTGAAGCCGGGCTGCCGTACATCTCGGTGCTGACTCATCCGACCACCGGCGGCGTTTCGGCGTCGTTCGCGATGCTGGGCGACATCAACATCGCCGAACCGCAGGCACTGATCGGCTTCGCCGGCCCGCGCGTGATCGAGCAGACCGTGCGCGAGAAGCTGCCGGAAGGTTTCCAGCGTTCGGAGTTCCTGCTGGAGCACGGTGCCATCGACCAGATCTGCGATCGCCGCGAACTGCGCGACCGCCTGTCCGATCTGCTCGCCATGCTGGGTCGGCAGCCCGCGCCGCAGGTAGCCTGATGGGTGCCCGCAAGTACTTCGGCACGGACGGCATCCGTGGCCGGGTCGGGCAGGGCGTGATCTCGGCCGACTTCGTGCTGCGCCTGGGCAATGCGCTGGGCCGTGTCCTGCTCGCCCAGCGTGGCCAGGACGGACGCCGGCCGATCGTGGTGATCGGCAAGGACACCCGCATTTCCGGCTACATGTTCGAGGCGGCGCTGGAGGCCGGCCTGGTCGCCGCCGGTGCCGACGTGCAGCTGCTGGGTCCGATGCCGACCCCGGCGGTGGCGTTCCTGACCCGCACGCTGGGCGTGGACGCCGGCATCGTCATCAGCGCCTCGCACAACCCGCATTACGACAACGGCATCAAGTTCTTCTCGGCCCAGGGCGAGAAGCTCGACGATGCCACCGAGCTGGCCCTGGAGGCGGCGCTGGACGTTCCGTTCACCACCGCCGAATCGGAAAAGCTGGGCAAGGCATTCCGTGCACGCGAAGCGGTCGGCCGCTACATCGAATTCTGCAAGGCCAGCGTGCCGCGCACATTCGATCTGCGTGGCCTGCGCCTGGTGCTGGATTGCGCGCATGGTGCCACCTACCAGATCGCGCCGCTGCTGTTCCGCGAACTGGGTGCCGAGGTGATCGGCATCGGCGCCGAGCCCAATGGCATCAACATCAACGCCGGCGTGGGCTCCACCCATATCGACAACCTTGCGGCCAAGGTCCGCGAGACCGGCGCCGATCTCGGTATCGCCTTCGATGGTGATGGCGACCGCGTGCTGATGGCCGACGACCAGGGCAACCCGGTCGATGGCGACGACCTGCTGTACATCCTGGCCCGTGCCTGGAAGGCCGAAGGCCGCCTGCGCGGCCCGGTGGTCGGCACGCTGATGAGCAACTATGGCATCGAGAAGGCCCTCGCCGACCTGCAGATTCCATTCGTGCGCAGCAATGTCGGCGATCGCTACGTGCACCAGGCGCTGATCGAAGGCGGTGGTGTGCTCGGCGGTGAAGCCTCCGGCCACCTGCTGTGCCTGGACCGCGCCACCACGGGGGACGGCATCGTCAGCGCCCTGCAGGTGCTGGTCGCGCTGCGCAACAGTGGGCAGACCCTGCGCCAGGCGCTGAAGGGCCTTGTGCGGGTACCGCAGAAGACCGTGAACGTGCGTCTGGGCAATGTCCCGGCCAAGACTGCGGTGCAGTCTGAAAGCGTGCAGTCCGCGCTGGCTGTGGCGCAGCAGGCTGTCGCCGGCCGTGGCCGCGCGTTCCTGCGCCCGTCCGGTACCGAGCCGGTGGTGCGGGTCACGGTCGAGGCCGATGACGCCACGCTGATGCAGGACACGCTGGACCGCCTGTCCGCAGCGGTGCGTGAAGCCGCTGCCTGAAGCGCGTGCACATTCGCACCAACGAAAAACGCCCCGCAAAGCCGGGGCGTTTTTCATTCAACCGGCAGGGGCGTGGTGCTTATGGCCCCGGCACCATCTTCTTCTGGCGCGCTTTGAAGCCATTGAACAGTGGCGCGATCAGCGGGTTGTAGCTCTGCGCGATGCGCTTGCGCAGCCAGCTGGCCGGGCGGTTGCGGATCGCGAAGCGGTAGATCCGCTCCGGATCACCGCCGACCACGTTGCGGCCGAACGGGTGGGTGGTGTGCAGGTAGCGGAAGCCCTGCTCGCGTGCCACCTCGATGTGGTCCTGGTCGAAATCGCCGTAGGGCCAGCACAGCGTATCGGACACCTCGCCGAGCTTGTCCTGCAGGACGTCGCGCGAGATCGCCAGATCCCGGCTGAGGCCCGCACGGCGCTGCGCACGGTCCAGATCGTCGCGGCGCAGCCAGCGGGTGTGGGTGTGGGTATGGCAATGCACTTCGAAGGTGCCGGCGGCAATGGCTGCGCGTGCTTCGCTCCAGCGCATCATCACGTCGTCGCTGCGGTCCTGCTCGTAGATCGCCGCTTCGCAGCCACGATGGTCCGGCGTCGACGGCAGTGCCGCGCCGGCAATGCCGGCGTGCGGACGTTCCGGGCCTTCGCCCATCCAGCCGGTGACCACGAACACCACCGCGTGCATGCCGTACTTCTGCAGGATCGGGTGCGCATACACCCAGTTGTCGAGATAGCCATCGTCGAAGGTGATGACGATCGACTTGCGCGGCACCGGCTTGCCGGCCAGGAAGCCGGCGTACTGCTCCAGCGTCAGTGAGGTCCAGCCATTGGCTGCCAGCCACGCAATCTGGCTTTCGAAGTTCTCCGGCGACACGGTGATCATGCCCGGCGAAGGGCTGACGTGGTGGTGCATCAGCACCGGAACGGTTCGTGCATCAGCCATGTCCCAGCTCCTTCAGCCACTGGTGGTAGTAGTGTTCGGTCGCTTCACCGTGGCCGTCCGGCGTGAAGCGATGTGCGCCGTGCATCCACTCCCAGCCAGCGCGCCCCATCTGCCGTCGCCGTTCCGGGTCGTCCACCAGCAGGCGCAATGCACCTGTCAGGGCGGCATTGTCACCCAAACGGGTGAGAATCGCATTGCTGCCATCGATCACCATTTCCGGCACGCCGCCCACCCGCGTGGCGACGATCGGTACGCCCACGTAGGCCGCTTCCAGGAATACGGTGCCGGCCGCTTCCTTGTGCGAAGCCAGTGCGAAGATGTCGAAGCCGGCCATCAGCCTGCAGGCTCCATCGCGGTAGCCGAGCAGGTGGACCTGGCGCTGCAGCCCGTGCTCGGCGCACATCGCCTGCAGTCGTTCCGTCACGGCCTGGCCATCACCGACAATCACCAGGTGAAGGTCCGGGTTGGCTTTGCACAGCGGCACCATCGCCTGCAGCAGGTCGGCATGGCCTTTGGGCTCACGCAGCACGGCCACGCAGCCGACCACGATGTCCTGCTCGCCGAAGCCAAGCTCGGCACGCACTTCCGCGCGTACGTCCTGCAGGCACTGCCAAGGATCGGCCTTGCGGATATCACTCCAGCGTGGAGGCACCGCGATCGGCGGCACGATACCAATGCGCTCGGCTGGAATGCCGCGGTCGACCAGCAGTTGCTTGACGAAGCTGCTGACGGTCAGCACCCGGTGTGGAAGCTTGGTATAGGTCAGCAACGAGTTGACCGGGCTCATCAGATGGCGCGAGCGCACCACCAGCGGCGTGCCGCCCAGGCGTGCACCGGCGGCGGCGATCAGCGCATCGCGGCGGCTGGTGGTATTGACCACGTCGAAGCGTTCGCGGCGCACCAGCCGCGATACCGACCACATGCCGCGCAGCAGGCGTGCCAGGCCGCCCATGCGCAGCGTATGCACGGTGAATCCGTCCTCGCGTGCCAGTGTGGCCAGGCGTGCATCGGGCTGGCACAGCAATGACACCTCATGGCCACGCGCGCGCATCACCTGCATGTGCCGGAAGATGTAGATCTCCTGCCCGCCCATTCCCTTGGCGGCTTCGGTATGCAGGATGCGCAGAGGACGGTTCATGCAGGATCGGTCCTTGAAGATCAGCGGTTGCGGAAGCGGGTCAGCGCTTCCCATGCAGAGCGGATGGCTGTTGCGTCCGGAGCCTGCTGCGGCAGCGGGCGGTAGTGCCGGTCGAGCGCGGTCGCGTTGCCGAACTTGTCGAATACGTAGATGGCATCGCCATGGCGTACAGCGCGTTGCGACCAGCTCTCCACCACCAGTGCACGTTCGCTGGCGGCGGGCGTGGCCAGCAGGTCCTGGCCGGTACTGAAGTCCGTCAATGCGTTCTCGCAGCCCAGCGCATGGCGCATCAGCGTCGGTACCCAGTCTTCGTGCGAGCTGGTGCGGACGTCGCGGCCAGCGGCCCTGCCTGGCCAATGCAGCACGAACGGGACCTGCAGCTGGTAATCGGAGAAGTTGCCGTTGTGGCCCCAGTAGTTCAGCTTGAGGTCGTTGAACTCTTCGGCATGGTCACCGGTGACCAGCACGATGGTGTCCTCGGCCAGGCCCTGCGCGCGCAGGTCGTCCAGCAGCGAACCGATCAGGCTGTCGGCATAGTGCACGGCAGTGCGGTAGCGGTTGAGTTCCGGCGTCGGGTCGTGGTCCGGGCCGAAGGACAGGAAGTCGATCTCCTTGGCCATCGGCGTGGCTACTGGTGGGTAGCTGGCGGGCAGGTGGTAGCCGGCGTGGGTGGAGTCGAGGAACACGAAGCCGAACCATGGGTGCTGCGCCGCCTGGCTGCTGCGGATGTCATTCCGCAGCGCGGCGACGATGGCTGCGTCGCGCTTGTCGGGGGTCAGGGCGGAAGGGCCCTGGTGCAGCCGGTCGCGCACATCGGCAAATGCCGTGCGATCGAATTCCGGGCTGTACAACGGCGCGCTGCCGTACAGGTGCAGGTCGTAGCCCTGCTGGCCCAGCACCTGGAACAGCTGCGAGCCGCGCTGTTCGTCCAGCATGCTCTGCCAGTAGCCGCCGGGCAGGCCGTAGAGCAGGCCGAACAGGCCGTAGCGGGTGGCATTGCCGGTGCTGAAATGGCGATCGAACACGCGCGCGTCCTGCGCCAGCGCCGACGTGTTGGGCATCAGCTGCGGCGTCAGCACGTCCTGGCGCAGCGATTCCAGCACCACCATCAGCACATTGGGGCGGTGTGGGTTCTGGCAACGCAGGGGCTGGAGCGGATACAGCAGCTGCGCATGGCGCGGGTCGGGCAGGCCCGCCTGCTGTTCGCTTATGACCCCGAGCCTGCGCATGAAGCTCTTGGCGGTGATCGGCTGTGCCCAGGGCAGGTAATTCCACTGCGCGATGACGGCACGGTCGCCGCGGGCATCGTAATAGGCCGTGGCGGCTTGGCCGCCGGCCATCAGCAGCGCAACGATGGCCCACCCCTGCAGGACCCGGCGGCGGCGCGGCCGGGCGGGCAGCAGCTTCCAGCATGCCCAGGCCAACAGTCCTTCAGCCGTGAAGATGGCGGCCACCAGCAGTCCGGCCTGCAGCCAGGTCTTCCACGACAACGCGACCTGGTCCTGCAGCGCACCGCCGAACACCATGTTCACCACCATGGCATTGAGGTGAAACCGATACAGAGTGAAAACCTTTGCATCAACCAGCAACAGGCACAGCCACAGGCCCTGCAGCAGCACGGCGCTGAGGCTCAGGGGGCGTGCGCTGCGCGGCCAAAGGCCCATCAGCAGCGGCAGCAGGCCGGCGAGGGCGCCGAATGCCAGCAGGTGACCGGGCAGGGCAACGGCCAGATAGGCCAGGCCCACGCTGCCCCCCGGGTTGTCTGCCAGCGGTACGTTGCCGAGCGTGATCGCCATGGCCAGCAGCGCGTTGCCGGCCACGAACAGCGACCACCACGCCAGGCGGCGCCAGTGGCGTGCGGGGCCGGAGGGCAGGGCGGTGTCGGCAGAGGGAGCAGCAGGGCGCATGAGGGACTGGGGCGGCGGGTGATGCAGGCGGCGGGATCCCCGGGGTGACGGAATCGTGGGGCCGCGCGCGGGTCGCGCATTGTATCTGTTTGTTTCTTCGTATCGGGTGGCGTCCCCCGGGCGATCTGTCACAATGTTCAGGTGGGCCATGAATGCGCTGGCCCCCCAGACCCAATGACAAGCCAGGAACCGCTGTGAGCCAGATCCCCACCCTCGACATCACCCGTTTCGACAGCGACCGCGAGGCCTTCGTGGCCGAGCTGGGCGCGGCCTACCGCCAATGGGGATTCGCGGGCATCCGCAACCACGGCATTCCGCAGGCCGACATCGATGCGGCCTACGATGCCTTCAAGGCCTTCTTCGCCCTGCCCGAAGAGGTCAAGCGCAAGTACCACGTGGCCGGCAGCGGCGGCGCCCGCGGCTACACCCCGTTCGGGGTGGAGACGGCCAAGGGCTCCAAGCACTTCGACCTGAAGGAGTTCTGGCACATCGGCCGCGAGATCGCCGACGACTCCAAGTACCGCGATGTGATGGCGCCGAACCTGTGGCCGACCGAGGTCGAGGGCTTCCGTGAGCGCGGCTATGGCCTGTACCAGGCACTGGACAACCTGGGGTCGCGCGTCCTGTCGGCGCTGGCCCTGCATATCGGCCTGCCGGCAGACTTCTTCGCCGACAAGACCAACTTCGGCAACTCGATCCTGCGCCCGATCCACTACCCGCCAATCACCACCGACGACATCCCGAACGTGCGTGCTGGTGCCCATGGCGACATCAACTTCATCACCCTGCTGGTCGGTGCCAGTGCCGCAGGCCTGGAAGTGCAGTCGCATGATGGCGAGTGGGTGCCGTTCACGTCAGACGCGGACACCATTGTGGTCAACATCGGCGACATGCTGCAGCGCCTGACCAACCACGTGTATCCGTCGACCATCCACCGCGTGGTCAATCCCCCGGGCGAGCTGGCGCGCCAGCCGCGCTACTCGGTGCCGTTCTTCCTGCACCCGAACCCGGACTTCCTGATCGACGTGCTGCCCTCGTGCATCACCCCGGAGAACCCGAGCCGGTACCCGGAGCCGATCACCGCCCACGGCTTCCTCGAAGAACGCCTGCGCGAGATCAAGCTGAAATAAAGAGAAGCGAGGCCGCCGAAAGGCGGCCTTTTTCTTTGCAGGGTTGCACCCTGCACCCGCGGTAGTGCCGGCCGCTGGCCGGCAAACCCAAAGCCAAAGCGGCTCTGGGTTTCTGCGTGTTGGGCGGGGCGGCGTGGGTTGGCAGGACACGCCGTGAACCCCCAGACCGGCCCAGCCGCTGGCGGCTGTGCGTTCGGGCGCTTGCGAAGCAGTGCTTCGCAAGCAAAGCGACCTCACCCCTGGGGGCTCGATGGCGCCTTGCTCGTGTGCGCTGTCCTGCGCACACGGCAAGACCGGGGTTGGGCGTCCTGCCCAACCCGCCCGAGGCATGCCTCGGGCCCATGGCGCCAACGGTCCTGCCAACCCACACCGCCCCGTTCCCGACAGCTTCCCGGTGACGGTGGGTAAATCGCGATTCCCGGTGGGTGTCGACCTTGGTCGACGCGGTAGATCCACGCCATGCGTGGATGAGATATCTCTGTTCGAAGTGGGGTAGGGGGTTGGTCCAGCCAGCATCAACCCGGGATGCAGCTTTTGCCTTTGCTCTTGCTCTTCTTTTTTTCTTTCCGTGGCGGGCGGAACCGCCGGAATGTGTCAAAGGCCGGGCGGGTGGGGCTGCGCAGGGGCGTGAGCCGCATGGATGCGGCGATCGAGCTTACATGGACGTACTTGCAGCGCCCCCTGCGCAGTCCCACCCGCCCGGCCAGGCCCCAGATCTAGCCGGGCTCTCCGCGACCAACCAAACCCCGCCCCCCCCCTCCGCCACGAGGGGCTGCGCCGTTGGCTGAAAATCCATGTAACCGCTTACAAGGAAACGGATTTTTGCCGCAGCGGGTATCATGCTCGGCTGACTTCACACAGGAGCCACCCGCTCATGCGCCGCAAGATCGTCGCCGGAAACTGGAAGCTGCATGGCAGCCGTCAATTCGCCAATGAACTGCTGGGGCAGGTGGCTGCCGGGCTGCCGCTGGAGGGGGTGGACGTGGTGATCCTGCCGCCGCTGCCCTACCTGGGGGAGCTGGTCGAGGACTTCGCCGAGACCGGCCTGGCCTTCGGCGCGCAGGACGTGAGCAGCAACGAGAAGGGCGCCTACACCGGCGAGGTCTGCGCGGCCATGCTGGTCGAGGTTGGGGCCCGCTATGGCCTGGTCGGCCATTCCGAGCGCCGCCAGTACCACCATGAGAGCAGCGAGCTGGTCGCGCGCAAGTTCGCCGCCGCCCAGCACGCCGGCCTGGTGCCGGTGCTGTGCGTGGGCGAGACCCTGGAACAGCGCGAGGCCGGGCAGACCGAAGCGGTCATCGCCAGCCAGCTGGCGCCGGTGCTGGAGCTGGTGGGCGCGGCAGGTTTCGCCAATGCTGTGGTCGCCTACGAGCCGGTCTGGGCCATCGGTACCGGCCGTACCGCCAGCAAGGAACAGGCACAGCAGGTGCACGCGTTCATCCGTGGCGAAGTCGCGCGCATCGATGCTAGAATCGCTGATTCACTGCCCATTGTTTACGGCGGTAGCGTGAAGCCCGACAATGCCGGGGAACTGTTCGCGCAGCCGGATGTCGATGGTGGGCTGGTCGGCGGCGCCTCCCTGGTGGCCGCGGACTTCCTGGCCATCGCACGGGCGGCGGCCGCGAACTAATCCTAGAAGTATTGTCCGAGGGCGGTTTCCAATGCTGATGTTGATCCTCAATGTCGTCTACGTGCTGGTCGCTGTGGCCATGATCGCGCTGATCCTGATGCAGCGTGGCTCGGGTGCGGCGGCAGGTTCGGGCTTTGGTGCTGGTGCCTCGGGCACGGTGTTCGGTGCGCGCGGCGCCTCGAACTTCCTGTCCAAGTCGACCAAGTGGCTGGCCGTGGTGTTCTTCGGCATCAGTCTCTTCATGGCCTGGTATGCCGGTCACGGCAGCCGCCCGGCGGCCGACCAGGATCTGGGCCTGATGTCCGCCCCGGCGGCCAGCGCGCCGGCGGCTCCGGCGGACGAACTGCCGGCCGTTCCGAAGGCCGATGCGGTCCCGGCCGCCCCGGTTCCGGCGGCGAATGTGCCGGCTCAGGCGGAATCTTCGGTTTCTGGTGAAGAAAAGCCTTCGGAAGGCTCCCAGAAACACTGAAGCCGGTTACAATATGCGGCGCATCGGGAAGATAGTCTGATGTGATCGTTTGCCCAGGTGGCGGAATTGGTAGACGCACTACCTTGAGGTGGTAGCGACGCAAGTCGTAGGGGTTCGAGTCCCCTCTTGGGCACCATTTGTAAGTAAAGCGGGTTCGTCTGGCGCGCAAGGCGCCAGGCAGATTCCCGTCCACTCCCCCATGCCAAAGCGCCTGCAGGCGCGGCGGCAGAGGCAAGAGAGAATCGCTGTGCTGGCCGAATATTTGCCGTCTCTGCTGTTTCTGATCGTTGCCACCGGTATCGGCGTTACGCTGATGCTGGTTGGTCGATTCCTCGGTCCCCGCCGCCCCGATCTGGAAAAGCTCTCGCCGTACGAGTGCGGCTTCGAGGCCTTCGAAGACGCGCGCATGAAGTTCGATGTGCGCTACTACCTGATCGCGATCCAGTTCATCGTCTTCGACCTGGAAATCATCTTCATCGTGCCGTGGACCCAGGTCTTCATGGAACTGGGCGCCCGCTCGCTCATCACCATGGGCCTGTTCGTCGGCATGCTGTTCCTCGGTTTCATTTACGTCTGGAAGAAGGGAGCGCTGGAATGGGAGTGATTCAGACTCTCGATGGCCTCATGAACAACCCCACGCCGGAAGGCCGGGTTGATGACATCCTGCGGCCGGAAGGCGACAACCCGCTGCTGGAGAAGGGCTTCGTCACTACCAGCGTCGATGCACTGCTGAACTGGGCGCGCACCGGCTCGATGTGGCCGATGACCTTCGGCCTGGCCTGCTGCGCCGTCGAGATGATGCACGCCGGTGCCGCGCGCCTGGACCTCGACCGCTACGGCGTGGTGTTCCGCCCGTCGCCGCGTCAGTCCGACGTGATGATCGTGGCCGGCACCCTGGTCAACAAGATGGCCCCGGCGCTGCGCAAGGTCTACGACCAGATGCCGGACCCGAAGTGGGTCATCTCGATGGGTAGCTGCGCCAACGGTGGCGGCTACTACCACTACTCCTATTCTGTGGTGCGCGGCTGTGATCGCGTGGTGCCGGTGGACGTCTACGTCCCGGGCTGCCCGCCGACCGCCGAGGCGCTGGTGTACGGGATCCTGCAGCTGCAGAAGAAGATCTGGCGTACACAGACCATCGCCCGCTGACCCCTTCACCTGACAAGAGCGCGCCAAGCCCCCATGGCAGAGCAAGCATCCTTCATCGACCGACTGTCCGCACGTTTCGCTGGTGCGAAGGTCATCGTGGTCGAACCCCGCGGCGAAGTGACGCTGGAAGTGCCTGCCGCCGAGTGGCACGCCACCGCCCTGGCGCTGCGTGACGAGTTTGGTTTCGAGCAGGCCGTGGATCTGTGCGGCGTCGACTACCTCGGCTACGGCTCCGACGAGTGGGACACCGCCGATGTGTCCTCGCAGGGCTTCAGCCGTGGCGTCGAAGGCAAGGCCCAGGGCCGCTTCGCGTGGGGCGAGTTCCCCACCGAGGAAAACGGTGCCGACGGTGCCCGCCCGCAGCACATGCCGACCCAGCGCTTCGCCGTGGTCGCCCAGCTGCGTTCGTACCAGCACAACCTGATGATGCACCTGCGCTGCTTCGCCCCTGACGAAGCGCTGCCGGTGGTGTCCTCGCTGACCGGCATCTGGCCGGGCCTGAACTGGTTCGAGCGCGAAGCGTTCGATCTGTACGGCGTGATCTTCGAAGGCCACCCGGACCTGCGCCGGATCCTGACCGACTACGGTTTCGTCGGCCATCCGTTCCGCAAGGATTTCCCGCTGATCGGCAATGTCGAAGTCCGCTACGACGAAGAAAAGAAGCGCGTGATCTACGAACCGGTCACCTCGGTGGAGCCGCGTGTCGGCGTGCCGCGCGTGATCCGCGACGACGCCCGTCTGCAGACCGCAGAAGGTGAGCGCGCGCAGGAGGCAGTGAAGTGAGCCACGTACACCAGGCTGGCGAAGCGTTCGCCAGCAACGCCGCCGAAAGCCGGCAGGAAATCCGCAACTACACCATGAACTTCGGCCCGCAGCATCCGGCCGCTCACGGTGTGCTGCGCCTGATCCTGGAAATGGACGGTGAAACCATCATGCGCGCCGACCCGCACGTGGGTCTGCTGCACCGTGGTACCGAAAAGCTGGCCGAGTCCAAGCCGTTCAACCAGTCGATCGGCTACATGGATCGCCTGGATTACGTGTCGATGATGTGCAACGAGCACGCCTACGTGCGCGCGATCGAGACCCTGATGGGCATCGAGGCGCCGGAGCGTGCCCAGTACATCCGCACCATGTACGATGAAATCACCCGCATCCTCAACCACCTGATGTGGCTGGGCTCCAACGCGCTCGACCTGGGCGCGATGGCGGTGATGCTGTACGCCTTCCGCGAACGCGAAGAGCTGATGGACTGCTACGAAGCGGTTTCCGGCGCGCGCATGCACGCGGCGTACTACCGTCCGGGCGGTGTCTACCGCGACCTGCCGGACCACATGCCGAAGTACAAGGAATCGCGCTGGCACAAGGGCAAGGCGCTGAAGCAGCTCAATGCTTCGCGCGAAGGCTCGCTGCTGGACTTCCTGGAGAACTTCACCGTCGAGTTCCCCAAGCGCATCGACGAATACGAAACCCTGCTGACCGACAACCGTATCTGGAAGCAGCGTACCGTCGGCATCGGCGTGGTCACTCCCGAGCTGGCCCATCAGTGGGGCATGACCGGCGTGATGCTGCGCGGCTCGGGCATTGCCTGGGACCTGCGCAAGAAGCGTCCGTACGCCAAGTACGATGCCGTCGATTTCGACATCCCGCTGGGCAAGGAAGGTGACTGCTACGACCGCTACCTGGTCCGCGTTGCCGAAATGCGCGAATCCAACCGCATCATCAAGCAGTGCGTGGCGTGGCTGAAGGCCAACCCGGGCCCGGTGATGGTGAAGAACTTCAAGGTCGCTCCGCCCAGGCGCGAGGACATGAAGGACGACATGGAAGCGCTGATCCACCACTTCAAGCTGTTCAGCGAAGGCTACTGCGTACCGGCCGGCGAGACCTACTCGGCGGTGGAGGCCCCGAAGGGCGAGTTCGGCTGCTACCTGGTCTCCGATGGCGCCAACAAGCCGTTCCGCGTGCACCTGCGCGCGCCGGGCTTCGCCCACCTGTCCTCGATCGATTCGGTCGTGCGCGGCCACATGCTGGCCGACGTGGTGGCGATGATCGGTACCTACGACCTGGTGTTCGGCGAGGTTGACCGGTAATGCCGTCCGCTACGCCAACGCCCGCTGCAGGCAGCCGGCGCAAGCCGGCGCCGCAGTTTCTGGAATTTCACGTTATGCATTTCGCTGAGGTCGGCCGATGAAGGCGACAGGTAATTTCGAGGCGGCGCGCGACGTCGACCCGATGGTGGTGCTGAGCGACAAGACCCGCGCTCACATCGATCACTGGCTGTCCAAGTTCCCGCCGGATCGCAAGCGCTCTGCCGTGCTGCAGGGCCTGCATGCGGCCCAGGAGCAGAACCAGGGCTGGCTGACCGACGAGCTGATCGCCGCCGTGGCCAAGTACCTGGACCTGCCGCCGGTCTGGGCCTACGAGGTCGCCAGCTTCTACTCGATGTTCGAGACCGAGAAGGTGGGCCGCAACAACGTGGCCATCTGCACCAACATCAGCTGCTGGCTCAATGGCGCCGAAGACATCGTGCGCCACTGCGAGAAGAAACTGGGCATCAAGCACGGTGAATCGACCCCGGATGGCCGCGTCTACCTCAAGCGCGAGGAAGAGTGCCTGGCCGGCTGCGGCGGCGCACCGATGATGGTCATCAACGGTCACTACCATGAGCGTCTGACCCTGGAAAAGGTCGACGAGCTGCTGGACGGGCTGGAGTAAGGGCATGGCACATCACCACGAATCCAAGGGTCCGGTCGGCCCCGCGCCGCTGCCGCACCAGGTGGTCTATACCACCCTGCATTACGACACCCCGTGGTCGTACGAAAGCTACCTGAAGACCGGTGGCTACGCTGCCCTGCGCAAGATCCTCGAAGAGAAGATCCCGCCGGAGCAGGTCATCGAGATGGTCAAGGCCTCGGGCCTGCGCGGCCGCGGTGGCGCAGGCTTCCCGACCGGCCTGAAGTGGTCGTTCATGCCCAAGGGCAACATGCAGAAGTACATCCTCTGCAACTCGGACGAATCCGAGCCGGGCACCTGCAAGGATCGCGACATCCTGCGCTACAACCCGCATTCGGTCGTGGAAGGCATGGCGATCGCCTGCTACGCCACCGGTTCGACCGTGGGCTACAACTACCTGCGCGGTGAATTCCACCACGAGCCGTTCGAGCACTTCGAGCAGGCCCTGGCCGACGCCTATGCGAACGGCTGGCTGGGCAAGAACATCCTCGGCAGCGGCGTGGACATCGACATCTACGGCGCGCTGGGCGCCGGCGCGTACATCTGCGGCGAAGAAACCGCGCTGATGGAATCGCTGGAAGGCAAGAAGGGCCAGCCGCGCTACAAGCCGCCGTTCCCGGCCAACTTCGGCCTGTACGGCAAGCCGTCAACGATCAACAACACCGAAACCTATGGTTCGGTGCCGGCGATCATCCGCAACGGCCCGGAGTGGTTCAAGGGCCTGAGCCTGACCGCCAACGGCGGCCCGAAGTGCTTCTCGGTGTCCGGCTGCGTGCAGAACGGCGGCAACTTCGAAGTGCCGCTGGGCACCACCTTCGATGACCTGCTGGAGATGGCCGGTGGCCTGCGTCCGGGCCGCAAGCTCAAGGGCGCGATCCCGGGCGGCGTGTCGATGCCGGTGCTGACCGCGGCCGAGCTGAAGGGCCTGCCGATGGACTACGACACCATCCGTGCGCTGGGCTCCGGCCTGGGTTCGGGAGCCATCGTGGTGCTCGACGACAGCGTCTGCTGCGTCAAGTTCGCCTGCCGCATCAGCCAGTTTTTCCACAAGGAATCGTGCGGCCAGTGCACGCCGTGCCGTGAAGGTACCGGCTGGATGCACCGCGTGCTGGAGCGCATCGTCGCCGGCAAGGCCACGATGGAAGACCTGCACCAGCTGAAGGCGGTGGCCGGCCAGATCGAAGGCCACACCATCTGTGCGTTCGGTGAAGCGGCTGCATGGCCCATCCAGGGCTTCCTGCGCCAGTTCTGGGACGAATTCGAGTACTACATCGTCAACGGTCATTCGATGGTTGACGGCAAGAAGGTGGAGGCAGCCGCCGCATGAGCGCGCAACCCGTAAACCCGAACGTGCCACCAGACCACGTGACCATCGAGATCGATGGCAAGTCGCTGGTCGTGCCCAAGGGTTCGATGATCATCCAGGCGGCCGACAAGGCCGGCATTCCGATTCCGCGCTTCTGCTACCACGAGAAGCTGCCGATCGCCGCCAACTGCCGCATGTGCCTGGTGGACGTGGAGAAGTCGCCGAAGCCGGCGCCGGCCTGCGCTACCCCGGTGATGGACGGCATGAAGGTCGCCACCCGCAGTGAGAAGGCACTGAAGTTCCAGCGCTCGGTGATGGAGTTCCTGCTCATCAACCATCCGCTGGACTGCCCGATCTGCGATCAGGGCGGCGAGTGCGAGCTGCAGGACGTATCGCTGGGCTATGGCCGTTCGGTGAGCCGTTTCAACGAGCGCAAGCGCGTGGTGCCGGACGAGGACATGGGGCCGCTGGTGGCCACCGAGATGACCCGTTGCATCCAGTGCACCCGCTGCGTCCGCTTCACCGCCGACGTTGCCGGTACCTACGAACTGGGTGGCATGTACCGCGGTGAGAACCTGCAGATCGGCACCTTCGACGGCAAGCCGCTGACCACCGAGCTGTCGGGCAACGTCGTCGACGTCTGCCCGGTCGGCGCGCTGACCAACAAGGTGTTCCAGTTCCGCGCCCGCCCGTGGGAGCTGACCGCGCGCGAGTCGCTGGGCTACCACGACGCGATGGGTTCGAACCTGTTCCTGCACATGCGTCGCGGCGAAGTGCTGCGCACCGTGCCGCGCGACAACGAAGCGGTGAACGAGTGCTGGCTGTCCGACCGCGACCGCTACTCGCACCAGGGCCTGTACAGCGAAGACCGCGCGGTCAAGCCGCTGCGCAAGGTCAATGGCGAGTGGAAGGAAGTGAGCTGGGCCGAAGGCCTGGCCGCAGCCGCCGAGATCCTCAAGGCGAACCAGGGCGACAACCTGGGCGTGCTGGTGCATCCGTCGACCTCGAACGAGGAGGGTGCGCTGCTGGCTCGCCTGGCCAAGGGCCTGGGCTCGGGCAACATCGACCACCGCATCAACAACCGCGATTTCTCCGACGCCGCAACCGCCGAAGTGTTCGGCCTGCCGCTGGCCGAGATCGAAGGCGCCGACCGCATCGTCGTCCTGGGCAGCAACATCCGCCACGAACTGCCGCTGCTGCACGCCCGCCTGCGCAAGGCGCAGACCACCAAGGGCGCGAAGATCCACGTCATCAATCCGGTGGACTTCGACTTTGCCTTCAGCATTGCCGGCAAGCAGATCGTCGCACCGTCCAAGTTCGTCGATGCGCTGGCCAGCAGCGAGCTGCGTTCGGCAGTGCAGGGCGGCAACAACACCGTACTGATCGTCGGTGGCATCGCCGAGAATCACCCGCAGGCTGCCGCGATCCGCGCCGCGGCGCGTGACTTCGCCGCAGCGACCGGTGCCAAGCTGTGCCGCATCCCGCAGGGCGCCAACGCCGTGGGCCTGACCCGCGCCGGCGTGCTGCCGGCCGGCAAGGACGTCGCCGCGATGCTGGCGCAGCCGCGCCAGGCCTACGTGGTGTACGGGCTGGAGCCGGGCCTGGACTTCGCCGATGCACCGGCCGCGCGCAAGGCGCTGGTGGGTGCCCAGGTGGTGGCGTTCAGCCACTTCGCCTGCGCCTCGACCCGCGACGTTGCAGACGTGATCCTGCCGATCGGTGCGCTGCCGGAAATCGATGCCACCCTTACCAACCTCGACGGTCGCGAGCAGTCGGCCCGTGCCGGCGGCAAGCTGCCGGGCGAGGCCCGTGAAGGCTGGCGCGTGCTGCGCGCCCTGGGCGGCGACATGGCGCTGGCCGGTTTCGACTTCACCGACCTGGCCGGACTGCGTGCCAGCCTGGCCCCTGTGTCGGTCAGTATTGCCGCTTCGGCACAGCCGGCGGTTGCCGGTGAAGGCCTGGAAGTGGCTTCGACCGCCGCGATCTACCGCACCGATGCGGTGGTCCGTCGCGCGCCGGCGCTGCAGTCGCATCCGCTCAGCAACGCCCCGCGCATCGTGCTGAACGCTGAAGATGCCGCTCGCCTGCAGCTGCAGGAAGGGCAGATGGCCAAGGTCGGCACCGATGCCGGCAAGGCCACCCTGCCGGTGGTGGTCGACGCCCGCGTCGCAGCGGGTTCGGTCTGGATTGAATCGGGCCACGGCGCGACCGCGCCGCTGGGTGCCGCTCGCGTATCGGTGGTGGCTGCATGAACGAATTGCTGTTGAACGCGGTCGACCCGCTGCACCAGTGGCTGCTGGGCCTCGGTGACATCGGCGCGCTGATCTGGATCATCCTGAAGATCCTGGTGATCGCCGTTCCGGTGATCATCTCGGTGGCCTTCTACGTGGTCTGGGAACGCAAGCTGATCGGCTGGATGCACGTCCGCCACGGCCCGATGTATGTGGGCATGGGCATCTTCCAGGCCTTCGCCGACGTCTTCAAGCTGCTGTTCAAGGAAGTGGTCCAGCCGAGCAGCGCCAACAAGGCGATCTACCTGCTGGCCCCGCTGATCACCCTGGCCCCGGCCTTCGCGGCCTGGTCGGTGGTCCCCTTCGATTCGCAGATCGTGCTGTCCAACGCCAACGCCGGCCTGCTGTACCTGCTGGCGATGACCTCGCTGGGCATCTACGGCATCATCCTGGCCGGCTGGGCGTCCAACTCGAAGTACGCGTTCCTGGGTGCGATGCGCGCCTCGGCACAGATGATCAGCTACGAAATCGCCATGGGCTTTGCCCTGGTCGGCGTGATGATCGCCTCGGGCAGCCTGAACCTGAGCAACATCGTGATGGCGCAGGCCGGCAGTTCCGGCTTCTTCGACTGGTTCCTGTTGCCTTTGTTCCCGCTATTCGTCATCTACTGGGTGTCGGGCGTGGCTGAAACCAACCGCGCGCCGTTCGACGTGGTGGAAGGCGAATCGGAAATCGTCGCCGGCCACATGGTCGAGTACTCCGGCGGCGCGTTCGCCCTGTTCTTCCTGGCCGAATACGCGAACATGATCCTGATCAGCTTCCTGATCTCGATCTTCTTCCTCGGCGGCTGGCTGAGCCCGGTCCAGGGCTGGGTCAACTTCGGCGATGTCTCGCCGCTGGTCGACTGGGTCTGGAAGGGCGGCGCGCCGTGGCTGTTCGTCAAGGTGTTCTTCTTCGCCAGTGCCTACATCTGGTTCCGTGCCAGCTTCCCGCGCTTCCGCTACGACCAGATCATGCGCCTGGGCTGGAAGGTCTTCATCCCGCTGGCCATTCTGTGGATCGCGGTTACCGCCGTCATGGTGTTCTTCGGCGTGATTCAAAAGGGCGTCTAAAGTGATGAACAGGATTACCCATTACTTCAAGAGCCTGCTGCTGCTCGAACTGCTGGCGGGCCTCTGGCTGACGCTGAAGTACAGCTTCAAGCCGAAGTACACGATGATGTACCCGATGGAGAAGTTCCCGCAGTCGCCGCGCTTCCGTGGCCTGCACGCGCTGCGCCGTTACCCCAACGGCGAAGAGCGCTGCATTGCCTGCAAGCTGTGCGAAGCGGTGTGCCCGGCGCTGGCCATCACCATCGACTCGGCCAAGCGCGAGGACGGAACCCGCCGCACCACGCGCTACGACATCGACCTGTTCAAGTGCATCTTCTGCGGCTTCTGCGAGGAAAGCTGCCCGGTGGACTCGATCGTCGAAACCCACATCCTCGAGTACCACTTCGAGAATCGTGGCGAAAACATCGTTACCAAGCCGCAGCTGCTGGCCCTGGGCGACCGTCTCGAAAACGAGATCGCCGAGCGTCGTGCCGCCGATGCCGCTTACCGCTGAGGTCGAGAGATGGATTGGGTAAATATCGCTTTCTGGGTGTTCGCCATCGCGGCAACGGTTTCGGCCGGTGCGGTGATCAGCGTGCGCAACCCGGTTCACGCCGTGCTCTGCCTGGTGCTGACCTTCTTCTCCATTGCCTGCGTGTGGCTGCTGGTGGGCGCCGAGTTCCTCGGTGTGGCGCTGGTGCTGGTCTACGTCGGCGCGGTGATGGTGCTGTTCCTGTTCGTGGTGATGATGCTGGACATCGACCCCACCAAGCTGCGTGAGGGCTGGGTGCGCTACCTGCCGGTCGGCCTCATCGTCGCCGTCGCGATGCTGGTGCAGATGCTGATCCTGATCGGCGTCAAGGCGCGTTCGGCCACGCCGTTCCCGGCCGACAACGCCGCTGCGGTCGCCGCCGACACGTCCAACATCACCTGGCTGGCGCGCACGTTGTTCACCGAGTACCTGCTTCCGTTCGAGTTCGCCGCCGTCATCCTGACCGTGGCCGTGGTTGCTGCCGTGATGCTGACCCTGCGTCGCCGCACCGGCGTCAAGAGCCAGAACCCGGGTGAGCAGACCATGGTCAAGGCCGGCCAGCGTCTGCGCATGGTCAAGATGGGTGCCGAGGCCCCGGTCGTGCACAGCAACAGCAAGCCGGCCACCGGCGAGGAGACCCAGCCGTGATTACCCTTGGCCACATCCTTGCGCTTGGCGCGGTGCTGTTCGCCATCAGCCTGGCCGGCATCTTCCTCAACCGGAAGAACGTCATCGTCCTGCTGATGTCGATCGAACTGATGCTGCTGTCGGTGAACATCAACTTCGTCGGCTTCTCGCGCCAGCTGGGCGATCCGTCCGGCCAGCTGTTCGTGTTCTTCATCCTGACCGTCGCCGCCGCGGAAGCCGCCATCGGCCTGGCGATCCTGGTGACCCTGTTCCGTACCCGCCGCACGATCAATGTCGGCGAAGTCGATTCGTTGAAGGGCTGATCCACAGATGGAAATCACTCTCTCCAAGAGTCTGTTGATCGCAGTGGTGCTCGCACCGCTGTTCGGCAGCATCATCGCCGGCCTGTTCGGTCGCCAGGTCAAGCGCTTCGGCGCGCAGACCATCACCATCCTCGGCGTCGCGGTGGCCTGCGGCCTGTCGATGTACACGTTCTACCAGTTGGTGTGGGGCGGCGCGCAGCCGTTCAACCAGAACATCTACACGTTCTTTGAAGTCGGCCAGTATTCGGCGCACGTCGGCTTCATGGTCGACAAGCTGACCGCGATGATGATGGTGGTGGTGACCTTCGTGTCGCTGCTGGTCCACATCTACACGATCGGCTACATGCAGGACGACCCGGGCTACCAGCGGTTCTTCAGCTACATCTCGCTGTTCACCTTCTCGATGCTCACCCTGGTGATGAGCAACAATTTCCTGCAGCTGTTCTTCGGCTGGGAAGCGGTGGGCCTGGTGTCGTACCTGCTGATCGGCTTCTGGTTCAAGCGCCCGACCGCGATCTTCGCCAACATGAAGGCGTTCCTGGTCAACCGCGTCGGTGACTTCGGCTTCCTGCTGGGCATCGCCGGCGTGCTGTGGGTGTTCGGCACCCTGGACTACTCGCAGGTGTTCTCGCAGGCCGGCATGCTGGCTGACCCGCGCGCCCAGCTGCAGATCTGGGACGGCACCATCCTGGGCATGCAGCTGCTGAACGAGCCGGTGATCTGGTCGATCGCCACCGTCATCTGCATCTGCCTGTTCATTGGTGCCATGGGCAAGTCGGCCCAGGTCCCGCTGCATGTGTGGCTGCCGGACTCGATGGAAGGCCCGACCCCGATCTCGGCACTGATCCACGCCGCGACGATGGTGACAGCCGGTATCTTCATGGTCACCCGCATGTCACCGCTGTTCGAGCTGTCGCAGACCGCGCTGAACTTCGTGCTGTTCATCGGTGCCACCACCGCGTTCTTCACCGGCCTGATCGGCATCGTGCAGAACGACATCAAGCGCGTCGTCGCGTATTCCACGCTGTCCCAGCTGGGCTACATGACGGTTGCACTGGGCGTGTCGGCCTATTCGGCCGCCGTGTTCCACCTGATGACCCACGCCTTCTTCAAGGCCCTGCTGTTCCTGGGCGCCGGCTCGGTCATCATCGCGATGCACCACGAGCAGGACATGCGCAAGATGGGCGGCCTGCGCAAGTACATGCCGATCACCTTCATCACCATGTGGATCGGTACCCTGGCGCTGGTGGGTACGCCGTTCTTCTCCGGCTTCTACTCGAAGGACACCATCATCGAGGCGGCCGAGCTGCACGCGCACCTGTCCAACAACTGGGTGGCCACCTACGGCTACTGGGCCGTACTGGGCGGCGTGATCGTCACCAGCTTCTACAGCTTCCGCCTGCTGTTCCTGACCTTCCATGGCAAGGAACGATTCCGCGACACGCATGATGACCACGCGCATGGCCATGGCCATGACGAGCACCATGCCGCCGATGCCCACCACGGCGATGCGCATCACGACGACCACGGCCATGGCCACGGTCCTCATGAGCCGCACGAAACCCCGTGGGTGGTGACCCTGCCGCTGATCCTGCTGGCCATCCCTTCGATCGCCATCGGCTTCTTCAGCATCGGTCCGATGCTGTATGGCACCGACTGGGCCGGCCACCACGCGCACGACGCCATCAAGGGACAGGCGCATACGTTCTTCACCGGCATCGTCGACTTCTACGATCCGGCCAAGAACACCATCGGCTTCCTGGGCGAGGAGTTCCATGGCCCGGTCGCGTTCGCGCTGCACGGCATGATGGCGCCGGCGTTCGTGCTGACCGTTGCGGGCTTCCTGCTGGCCGCACTGTTCTACCTGTGGAAGCCAGACCTGTCGGGCAAGGCCCGCAAGACCTTCGCTCCGCTGGTTTCGGTGCTGGAAAACAAGTACGGCTTCGACAAGCTGTGGATCGATGGCTTTGCCGGTGGCAGCGTCAAGCTGGGCAAGGTCTCGCGCTGGATCGACAGCAACATCGTCGACGGCGTGGTCAATCTCTCGGCACGTGTTGTGGACGTCGCAGCCGGCGTGCTGCGTCGTACCCAATCCGGTTTCCTCTATCACTACGCCTTCGCGATGATCATCGGCCTGATTGCCCTGCTGGGCGTGCTGATGCATTACCTGCGTTGATGACCTGTACGGAATAAGAAGACGTGTCGAACTGGCCTCTACTCAGTGTCCTCATCTGGCTGCCGATCATCGGTGGTGCCCTGATTCTTGCGATCCGTGATGCGCAGACCGCCCGCTGGGCGTCGCTGGGCGTAGCGGTGCTGACGTTCGTGGCGAGCCTCTCGCTGCTGAGCGGCTACAACGCGGGCGTCGACGCTCTGCAGTTCGTCGAGACCCACGCCTGGATCCCGGCGTACAAGATCGGCTACAACCTGGGCGTGGACGGCATTGCCGTGGCGCTGATCCTGCTGACCACCCTGGTCAGCGTGCTTGCCCTGATCGGCGCCTGGAGCGCCATCGACAAGCGCGTGAACCAGTACGTGGCGGCCTTCCTTATCCTGGAAGGCGTCACCGTGGGCATCTTTGCTGCGACGGACGCGATGCTGTTCTACGTGTTCTTCGAAGCGATGCTGATCCCGATGTTCCTGATCATCGGTGTCTGGGGCGGCCCGCGCCGCATCTACGCCGCGCTGAAGTTCTTCCTGTACACCTTCCTCGGCTCGGTGCTGATGCTGGTGGCGCTGATCTACCTGTACATGAAGGGCGGCAGCTTCCAGCTGGCCGACCTGTACGCACTGCCGCTGTCGGCCAAGGAACAGACCTGGATCTTCTTCGCCTTCCTGATCGCCTTCGCGGTCAAGGTGCCGATGTTCCCGGTCCACACCTGGCTGCCGGATGCCCACGTGGAAGCGCCGACCGCCGGTTCGGTGATCCTGGCCGCGATCGCCCTGAAGATCGGTGGCTACGGCTTCCTGCGCTTCAACCTGCCGATCGTTCCGGACGCGTCGCAGGAATGGGCCTGGCTGGTGATCGCGTTGTCGCTGATCGCAGTGATCTATGTCGGCCTGGTCGCCCTGGTGCAGGACGACATGAAGAAGCTGATCGCCTACTCGTCGATCGCGCACATGGGCTTTGTCACCCTCGGCACCTTCATCGCCCTGTGGCTGGTGCGTGAAGCCGGCAACGCCGATGCCGCCCGCCTGGGCCTGCAGGGCGCCATGGTGCAGATGATCTCGCACGGCTTCGTGTCCGGCGCCATGTTCTCCTGCGTCGGCGTGCTGTACGACCGCATGCACAGCCGCCGCATCGCCGATTACGGCGGCGTGGTCAACGTGATGCCGTGGTTCGCCACCTTCGCCATGCTGTTCTTCATGGCCAATGCTGGCCTGCCGGGTACCAGCGGTTTCGTCGGCGAGTTCATGGTCATCCTCTCGGCCTTCCAGCGTAATCCGTGGATCGCCCTGGGCGCGGCCACCACCCTGATCATCGGCGCCGCCTACACCCTGTGGCTGTACAAGCGCATCTTCTTCGGCGAAGTGGCCAACAGCCATGTGGCCGAACTGAAGGACATCAACGGCCGCGAATGGCTGGTGCTGGGCGTGTTCGCCATCGGCGTGCTGGCCCTGGGCATCTACCCCAAGCCGCTGACCGACCTGATGGAGCCCTCGATCGCGAAGCTGGCGATGCAGATCGCATCCAGCAAGCTGCTGTAATTCCAGGATTTGATGATGACCACCTCGCCGCTGCTGCCATTGACCGCCGCTGACCTGCCACCGCTCGCTCCCGAGCTGGTGCTGATCGGCAGCGCCTTCGCCCTGATGATCCTCGACCTGTTCGTCAGCAACCGGAACAAGATCGTCACCCACCTGTTCGCGCTCGCTGCGCTGGCCGTGGTGCTGTTCATGCTGGCCACCGGCGTGGGCGGGCAGGGGGAGGTCTTCCATGGCATGTTCGTGCGCGATACCGCCGCGGACGTGATGAAGACCGGGATCGTGCTGCTCAGCGGCCTGACCCTGATCTACGGCTGGCGCTACCTGCGTGACCGCAACCTGTTCCAGGGCGAGATCCCGGTGCTGATCCTGTTCGGTACCGCCGGCATGATGATCCTGGTCTCGGCCGGCAGCCTGCTGATGGTCTACCTGGGCCTGGAGCTGCTGGCGCTGTGCTCCTACGCCCTGGTCGCCAGCAACCGTGAAAACGGCCTGGCCTCGGAAGCGGCGATGAAGTACATCGTGCTGGGCTCGCTGGCCTCGGGCCTGCTGCTGTACGGCATGTCGCTGATCTACGGCGCCACCGGCAGCCTGCACCTGGACGTCATCCGCGATGCCATCCCGCACTCGGAAGAGCGCGTGCTGCTGATCACCGGTGCGGTGTTCATGATCGCCGGCGTCGCCTTCAAGCTGGGCGCCGCGCCGTTCCACATGTGGCTGCCGGACGTCTACCAGGGTGCCCCGGCACCGATCGCGCTGTTCATCAGCTCGGCGCCGAAGCTGGCGGCCTTCGGCATGGCCTACCGCCTGCTGGAAATGGGCGTGGGGCCGCTGTCGACCGAGCTGCAGCTGCTCATTGCCGGCCTGGCCGCAGTCTCGCTGGTCATCGGCAACCTGATGGCCATCGCGCAGAGCAACCTCAAGCGAATGCTGGCGTTCTCCACCGTCTCGCACATCGGCTTCCTGCTGATGGGCATCGCCGGTGGCGGCGCGCAGGGCTATGCCGCCGCGCTGTTCTACGCACTGGCCTACGCCATCATGTCGACCGCTGCCTTCGGTGCGATCATCGCCCTGTCGCGCGCCGGTTTCGAAGCCGAGAACATCGAGGACTTCAAGGGGCTCAACGCCCGCAATCCGTGGATGGCCGGCCTGGTGCTGTGCATCATGGCGTCGCTGGCCGGCATCCCGCCGTTCCTGGGGTTCTGGACCAAGCTGGCGGTGCTGGGCGCGGCCGTCAACGGCGGCCTGCTGTGGCTGGCCATCCTTGGCGTGCTGTGCGCCGTGGTGGGCTGCTTCTACTACCTGCGCGTCATCAAGGTCATGTACTTCGATGAGCCGGTGGGCGAGGCCATGCCGCGCAGCAACGACCGCGTGCTGGGCCTGGTGCTGGGCGTGAACGCGCTGGCACTGCTGGCGCTGGGCCTTGCCTGGAACCCGATCATGGTCTGGTGCCAGCAGGCATTTGCGCATCTTGCATAAAAATTGACACAAAGCTGCGCGATTCGTGTAATATGCGCAGCCTGAGTTGTCACTGCAGCGGTTCAGCCAGAACATCGTTGCGGTAGCCGTCCTCGAAAGAGCGCGGCAGCAGTTCAAACACTTCCGGTGCGGGGTGGAGCAGTCTGGCAGCTCGTCGGGCTCATAACCCGAAGGTCGCAGGTTCAAATCCTGCCCCCGCTACCAACGTCGGATCGGCGCCAACCGATTTGATGAATGAGGGAAAGCTTGCATGTTTCGAAGCAATCGCTCATAATTCCGCTCCTGATGCGGGGTGGAGCAGTCTGGCAGCTCGTCGGGCTCATAACCCGAAGGTCGCAGGTTCAAATCCTGCCCCCGCTACCAAGTAAAGAGATCGCCTTCGAAGTCCTCCTTCGAAGGCGTTTTTCTTTGGGCTGGCCCGTTTCTGTAGAGTCGAGCCATGCCCGAACTGCCGGTGCGGAAAAGGGGCTGCCCCCAGGCCCGCACCTTGCACCAGCGCGGTGCAGCCGCTATCATCAGCGGCCTAGCAGTACCCCTGAAGGCGGCCTCCCAGCGGGAGTCCGGATCCGGAAGGAGGGCCGCGACCGGCAGGCAATGCAGGTTGCAACCGGAATCCAGTCACCGGAGTCTTTCCGGAAAAGGGGCCCAGCGGGCCCTTTGTCGTTTCCGGGGCGTCATGTTTTCACGCTGGCCAAGGCCGGCACCCAACCAAGAGATCAAGCCAGGCTGTGAGCGACAAGGCAACCGACATCGCGAATCTGCTCGCCCCGACCGTTGTGTCGCTGGGCCTGGAGCTGCTGGGCGTTGAGTATCTGCCGGCCCCCGGCGGTGCGACCCTGCGCCTTTACATCGACGTGCCACTGGCTGAACAGCCCGAGCGCATCATCAATGTCGACGACTGTGAGCGGGTCAGCCGCGAAGTGTCGGCGCAGCTGGACGTCGAAGACCCGATCAGCGGCAATTACACGCTGGAAGTGTCCTCGCCGGGCGTGGATCGCCCGTTGTTCAACCTGGAGCAGTTCGCTCGCCACCAGGGTGAATCGGCCAAGGTCACGCTGAAGCTGCCGCAGGACAACCGTCGTCGCCTGCAGGGGCGTATCGAGGCGACCGACGAGGCTGCGGGCACCATCACCTTCATCGTCGACAAGGCCGAAGTGGTGGTGTCGGCCGACAACATCGACAAGGCACGGATCATGCCCGACTGGGTGGCGCTGGGGCTGGCCCCGAGCAAGCCGACCGGTCCGGCACCGAAGCGTCCGAAGCCGAACACGAATTCTTCTTCCAACGAGCCGGCGGCAAAGAAGCCGCGCGCGGAGTGAGCCAATGAGCAAGGAACTGTTGCTGGTAGTCGACGCAGTCGCCAACGAGAAGGGCGTGCCGCGTGAAGTGATCTTCGATGCCATCGAGGCCGCTCTGGCCTCGGCAGCGAAGAAGCGCTATCCCGACGAGGAAGTGCTGACCCGCGTGGTCATCGACCACAAGGATGGCAGCTACGAAACCTTCCGCCGCTGGGAAGTGGTGGCCGATGATGTGGTCATGGAGTCGCCCGACCGCCAGATCCGCCTCATGGATGCCGTCGACGAAGCCGAAGGCGTCGAGGTCGGCGACTACATCGAAGAACAGATCGAGAACCCGGACTTCGGCCGCATTGCTGCCCAGGCCGCCAAGCAGGTCATCGTCCAGCGCGTGCGCGAAGCCGAGCGCCAGCAGGTCGTGGACGCGTGGAAGGATCGTGTCGGTGAGTTGATCACCGGCGTGGTCAAGCGCGCCGAGCGTGGCAACATCTATGTCGACCTTGGTGGCAACGCCGAAGGCTTCATTCCGAAGGACAAGGGCATCCCGCGCGACGTGCTGCGCGCCGGTGACCGCGTGCGCGGCTACCTGGCCGAGGTCCGTTCGGAACCGCGTGGTCCGCAGCTGTTCATCAGCCGCGCCGCCCCGGAATTCATGATCGAGCTGTTCAAGCTGGAAGTGCCGGAAGTCGGCCAGGGCCTGGTGGAAATCAAGGCCTGTGCGCGCGATCCGGGCGATCGCGCCAAGATCGCCGTGCTGGCCCACGACCATCGCACCGATCCGATCGGTGCCTGCATCGGCATGCGCGGTTCGCGCGTGCAGGCCGTGTCCAACGAGCTCAACGGCGAGCGCGTGGACATCGTGCTGTGGAACGACAATCCGGCCAACTTCGTCATCAATGCGATGGCGCCGGCCGAAGTCCAGTCGATCATCGTCGATGAAGACAAGCACTCGATGGACCTGGCCGTTGCCGAAGACCGTCTCGCCCAGGCGATCGGCAAGGGCGGCCAGAACGTGCGCCTGGCCAGCCGCCTGACCGGCTGGCAGCTCAACGTGATGACCCAGGACCAGGTCACCGCCAAGTCGGAGGCCGAGCAGGCCGCCGCACGCCAGCTGTTCATGGACAAGCTGGAAGTGGACGAAGAGATCGCCGGCATCCTGGTCAGCGAAGGCTTCGGCACCGTCGAGGAAATCGCATATGTCCCGGTCGGCGAACTGCTGGCCGTGGAAGGTTTCGACGAAGACATCGTCGAAGAGCTGCGCGCTCGTGCCCGCGATGCGCTGCTCAATGAGGCCCTGGCAGTCGAGGAAGGCCTTGAAGACGGCCAGCCGGCGCAGGACCTGCTGTCCCTGAAGGGCATGGACGAAGCCACCGCGTATGCGCTGGCCGGCCACGGCGTGCGTACCAGCGAGGACCTGTCCGACCTGGCCGCCGACGAGGTCATGGACTTCGGCATTGAAGGGCTGGACCAGGAGCGCGCTGCGGCGCTGATCCTGGCCGCGCGTGCCGAGGAGATCGCCCGACTGGAACGCGGCGAATGAGCCGGCAATGAACAGGGCCCTGAGCCGCTCAGGGCGTAGAATCCGCGCCACCTCCAGATGCGGGGGGGCGCCCACAAGATCATAGGATCCGAATGTCGCAGCAAACCACCATCCGCAAGCTTGCCGAACTGGTCAACACGCCGGTCGAAAAACTGCTGGAACAGCTGGCCGGTGCCGGCATGAAGTTCAGCGGTCCCGACCAGGTCGTGACCAGTACCGAGAAGGTGAAGCTCCTGGGCTTCCTTCGTCGTTCGCACGGCAAGCCCGAGCAGGCCCCGGAAGAGACGGATCAGTCTGCAAAGAAGATCACGCTCAACCGCCGGAAACAGCAGGAAGTGACGGTCAGTTCTGGTCGCAGCAAGACGACCGTGAATGTCGAGGTGCGCCAGAAGCGTACCTACGTCAAGGATGGTGCTCGCGCCATGACGCCGGACGAAGAGCGCGCCGACATCCTGCGCAAGCTGGAAGAGTCGCGTGCGCGCAACCTCGCCGAACAGCAGGCGCTGGCCGAAAAGGATCGTCTGCGCGACGAAGCCATCGTCCGTGCCCGCGAGGAAGAGGCCGCCGCCAAGGAACGCGCCGAGGCCGAGAAGAAGGCCGCCGAGGAAGCTGCGGCTGCCGCCAAGGCGGCCGAGACGCTGGCTGCCAGCAAGCCCAAGCGTGCTCCGATCGACGAAACCGCGCCGCGCCCGCCGCGCGCCCCGGCGACAGCCCCGGCTGCGCCGCGCAGTGCGCCGCCGCCGCGCAACGACGACCGCAACAACCGCAGCGCGCCGCGCAACGAGCGTGGCCCGGGTGATCGTTTCGCCGGCCAGATGCACCTGTCTGCGGCCGATCGTGCGCGTCGTGGCAACAGCAACAACAGCAACACCCGTGGTCGTCCGGGCGGCCGCAACCAGGCCGGTGGCCGTCGCGACATGTCGCGTGGTGGCAACAACGCCGGCCCGCACGCGTTCGAACGTCCGACCGCACCGGTGGTGCGTGAAGTGGCGATCGGCGACACCATTACCGTGGCCGACCTGGCGCAGAAGCTTGCGCTGAAGGGTGGCGAGGTGGTGAAGGCGCTGTTCAAGATGGGCGTGATGGCCACCATCACCCAGTCCATCGACCATGACACCGCCGCGCTGGTGACCGAAGAACTCGGCCACAAGGCGATCCGTGCCAACGACAACGACGCCGAAGACGCGCTGCTGGCCTCGGCCGGTGAAAACCAGGGCGAAGCCACCCAGCGTCCGCCGGTGGTCACCATCATGGGCCACGTCGACCACGGCAAGACCTCGCTGCTGGATTACATCCGCCGCACCAAGGTTGCCACCGGCGAAGCCGGCGGCATCACCCAGCACATCGGTGCCTACCACGTGGATACGCCCAAGGGCGTGATCAGCTTCCTGGATACCCCGGGCCACGCGGCGTTCACCTCGATGCGTGCCCGCGGTGCCAAGCTGACCGACATCGTGGTGCTGGTGGTTGCTGCCGACGACGGCGTCATGCCGCAGACCAAGGAAGCGATCCAGCACGCCCGTTCGGCGGGTGTGCCGCTGATCGTGGCGATCAACAAGATCGACAAGTCCGGTGCCGACCCGATGCGGGTCAAGAACGAGCTGCTCTCCGAGCAGGTCGTGGCCGAAGAGTTCGGTGGTGACATCCAGATGGTGGAGATCTCGGCCAAGACCGGCCTGGGCATCGACGACCTGCTGGACGCGGTGTCGGTGCAGGCCGAACTGCTGGAACTGAAGGCCGTCGACGAAGGTCGCGCCTCGGGCGTGGTGATCGAATCGTCGCTGGACAAGGGCCGCGGCCCGGTCGCTACGGTGCTGGTGCAGCAGGGCCGCCTGAAGAAGGGCGACTACCTGGTGTGCGGTATCCAGTACGGCCGCGTGCGTGCGCTTTTCGACGAAACCGGCAAGCAGCCGGAGTTCGCCGGCCCGTCGATCCCGGTGCAGGTCCTGGGCCTGTCCGGTGTGCCGGAAGCCGGAGACGACTTCGTGGTGGTCGAGGACGAGCGCCTGGCCAAGGATGTTGCCCAGCAGCGTGAGACCAAGCGCCGTGAATCGCGCCTGGTCGCCACCGCTGGCAGCCGCATGGAAGACATCATGGCGACCCTGGGCAAGGGCGAGGGCCAGCAGGTCCTCAACCTGGTCATCAAGGCCGACGTGCAGGGTTCGGTGCAGGCCCTGAGCCAGGCACTGGTCGCGCTGTCCAACGAAGACATCCGCATCAACGTGATCCACTCCGGCGTCGGCGGCATCACCGAATCGGATGCCAACTCGGCGGCTGCTTCGAAGGCCACCGTCATCGGCTTCAACGTGCGTGCGGATGCTTCGGCCCGTCGCATCATTGAATCCAACGGCGTCGACCTGCGTTACTTCTCGATCATCTATGACGTGATCGATCAGGTGAAGCAGGTGGCATCCGGTCTGCTGGGCGTGGAGATCCGCGAAGAGATCATCGGTATCGCCGAGGTCCGCGACGTCTTCCGCAGCTCCAAGCTGGGCGCCGTTGCCGGCTCGATGGTCATCGAGGGCGTGGTCAAGCGCAACAAGCCGATCCGCGTGCTGCGCGACAGCGTGGTGATCTTCGAGGGCGAGCTGGAATCGCTGCGTCGCTTCAAGGAGAACGTCGAGGAAGTCCGCAACGGTACCGAATGCGGTATCGCGGTGAAGGCCTACAACGACGTCAAGCCGGGCGACCAGATCGAGTGCTTCGAGCGTATCGAAGTGCCGCGCACCCTGTAATGCTGCAAGGTGGCCCGACCAACGGTCGGGCCCTACCATGTACCTGTAGCGCCCGACCGTTGGTCGGGCGACAATCGAATCAAAGGTAGCGCCCGACCGTTGGTCGGGCGACAACTGAACCAAGAGCTGCTCGTGCCCAAGACTTTCCATCGAACCGACCGTGTCTCCGCCCAGCTGCGCCGTGAACTCGGCACCCTGGTGCACAACGCCGTGCGCGAGCACGGGTTGCCCTCGGTGAGCGTGTCCGACGTGGAAATCACCCGCGACATGGCCCATGCCAAGGTGTTCGTCACCGCCCTGATGCCGGAACGCTCGGCTGAAGCCGTGGCCGGCCTGAAGGAGCTGGGCTACCGCCTGCGCATGGACCTGGCCCGCGCGATGAAGCTGCGCCACGTGCCGGAGCTGCATTTCCACTACGACGATTCGGTCGACCGTGGTGAGCACATCGACAACATCCTGCGCGACCTGCCCGATACGCTGGCCGCGGAGAAGCGTCGCGGGAGCGACGACGAATAACCGCGCGACGCCGGGCATGCCCGGCGTCGTTGCATTCCGGCTGTGCGACGTCTGACGCAGACCGCGCTGCGGCAGCCGAGCATGGCTCGGCCCTACACATTCCTGCCATGACCCGAATTCAGTTCCGCCGCCTGGATGGCATCCTGCTGCTCGACAAGTCGACCGGCATGAGCTCCAACGCCGCCCTGCAAGTGGCGCGCCGCCTGTTCCGTGCCGAGAAGGGTGGCCACACCGGCAGCCTCGACCCGTTGGCCACCGGCCTGCTGCCACTATGCTTCGGCGAGGCCACCAAGATCGCCGGCCTGCTGCTGGGTTCGGCCAAGGCGTACGATGCCGAGATCGTCCTCGGCCAGACCACGGATACCGATGATGCCGAGGGCCAGGTGCTGGTGCAGCGCCCGGTGCCGGCGATCAGCGCCGAGGCCCTGCAGGCTGCGCTGGCGCCATTGACGGGGAACATCCGTCAGCGGGCTCCGATCTATTCGGCGCTGAAGCAGGGCGGGGAGCCGCTGTATGTGAAGGCCCGCCGCGGCGAGGCCATCGAGGCTCCGGAGCGCGAGGTCCAGGTGCACGCGATCGAGGTGCTCGAACAGCTGGCCGGGCGCCTGCACCTGCGCGTGACCTGTGGGTCCGGCACCTATATCCGCAGCCTGGCCCGCGATCTCGGCGAACGCCTGGGCTGTGGCGCCCACATCAGCGCGCTGCGCCGGCTGTGGGTCGAACCGTTCCGCGCGCCGGCGATGGTCACCCTGGACCAGTTGCGGGCGATGGCCGAGGCCGGCGACGAGGCGGGCATGGACGCGCTGCTGCTGCCGCTGGCAGCCGGCCTGGCTGGATACCCGCGGGTCGACCTCGATGCCGGGCAGACCCACCGCTTCTGCGTCGGCCAGCGCCAGCGTGACGCGTCCTGGCCGCATGGCCTGGTGGCCGTGTTCGGTCCGGACGATGCTGTCCAGGGCCTGGGCCAGGTCGACGACAGTGGCCTGCTGGCCCCGCAGCGCCGTTTCAACCTCTGACCGGGGCAGGGTGGTTCAGCCCCGGTCCTTGTCCCGGAAGTCCCTGGCCGTTACAATTTCGCGGCCGTTTTCCGGCAACCTGCCTCGCGCAGGTTTCATCCTCGTAGTCCACGGCGAGCCTGGCGGTGCGCGAAGCGCGTTCCTGCCGGCCACGCATCACAGAGAAAAAAGAAATGTCGATCGACACCCAGAAGGTCATTGAAGACAACAAGCGCAGCGCCGCTGACACCGGCTCCCCGGAAGTCCAGGTTGCCCTGCTGACCGCCCGCATCGAACTGCTGACCGGCCACTTCAAGACCCACAAGAAGGATCACCACAGCCGCCGCGGCCTGCTGCAGATGGTCAACCGCCGTCGCAGCCTGCTCGACTACCTGAAGAAGAAGGACGTCGAGCGTTACAAGGCCCTGATCGAAAAGCTTGGCCTGCGTCGCTAAGCAACGAATCCCCCGCGGCGCAGCGATGCGCCGCGGTTTTGTTTTGTAGCACCGCAATCCCCGATTCAGGCCGGAACGATCCGGCCACCCGCTGGCGGCAAGGGTCGCCGACGGTCCAAATTCGCAGACAGCATCCCCAAGGACACCCTCCGTGGCAAAAATCACCAAAACCTTCCAGTACGGCAAGCACACCGTCACGCTTGAGACCGGCGAAGTCGCCCGCCAGGCCAGCGGCGCGGTCATCGTCAAGATGGACGACACCGTACTGCTGGTCACCGCCGTCGCTGCCAAGAGCGCGCGCGAAGGCCAGGACTTCTTCCCGCTGACCGTCGATTATCAGGAAAAGTTCTACGCCGGCGGCCGCATCCCGGGTGGTTTCTTCAAGCGTGAAGGCCGTGCGACCGAGAAGGAAACGCTGATCTCGCGTCTGATCGACCGTCCGATCCGTCCGCTGTTCCCGGAAGACTACAAGAACGAAGTGCAGATCATCGCCACGGTCATGTCGCTGAACCCGGACGTGGACGGCGACATCCCGGCCCTGATCGGCGCCTCGGCTGCCCTGGCCCTGGCCGGCACCCCGTTCATGGGCCCGATCGGCGCTGCCAAGGTCGGCTACAAGAACGGCGAGTACATCCTGAACCCGACCGTCAGCGAACTGGCTGACTCGCAGCTGGAACTGGTCGTTGCCGGTACCTCCAACGCCGTGCTGATGGTCGAATCCGAAGCCGCGCTGCTGTCCGAAGACGTGATGCTGGGCGCCGTGACTTTCGGTCACCGCGAAATGCAGAAGGTCATCAACGCGATCAACGAGCTGACCGTCGAAGCCGGCACCAAGCCGTCGACCTGGGAAGCCCCGGCCAAGAACGACGCGCTGATCTCCGCGCTGAAGGAAGCCATCGGCCCGCGCCTGGGCGAAGCCTTCCAGGTGCGCGACAAGCTGCAGCGCCGTGACGCCATCTCGGCGATCAAGAAGGACGTGTTCGAAGCCCTGGCGGGCCGCGTGGCCGCCGAAGGCTGGAACCCGGCTGAGCTGTCGAAGGAATTCGGCGAGCTGGAATACCGCACCATGCGTGACTCGGTGCTGGACACCAAGGTCCGTATCGACGGCCGTGCGCTGGACACCGTCCGCCCGATCGCCGTGAAGACTGGCGTGCTGCCGCGTACCCACGGTTCCTCGCTGTTCACCCGCGGCGAAACCCAGGCCATCGTGACCATCACCCTGGGCACCGCCCGTGATGGCCAGGTCATCGATGCCGTTGCCGGTGAGTACAAGGAAAACTTCCTGTTCCACTACAACTTCCCTCCGTTCTCGGTGGGCGAGTGCGGCCGCATGATGGGCCCGAAGCGCCGCGAAATCGGCCACGGTCGTCTGGCCAAGCGCGGCGTGCTGGCTGTCATGCCGTCGCTGGAAGCCTTCCCGTACACCATCCGCGTCGTTTCGGAAATCACCGAGTCGAACGGTTCCTCGTCGATGGCCTCGGTCTGCGGCTCGTCGCTGGCGCTGATGGACGCCGGCGTGCCGGTGAAGGCTCCGGTGGCAGGCATCGCCATGGGTCTGGTCAAGGAAGGCGACCGTTTCGTGGTCCTGTCCGACATCCTGGGTGACGAAGATCACCTGGGCGACATGGACTTCAAGGTGGCCGGTACCGCTGAGGGCATTTCCGCCCTGCAGATGGACATCAAGATCGAAGGCATCACCGAAGAGATCATGAAGCAGGCCCTGCAGCAGGCCAAGGCTGGCCGTCTGCACATCCTGGGTGAAATGGCCCACGGCCTGACCGCTCCGCGTGAGGAGCTGTCGGACTACGCGCCGCGCCTGCTGACCATCAAGATCCACCCGGACAAGATCCGCGAAGTGATCGGCAAGGGTGGCTCGACCATCCAGGCCATCACCAAGGAAACCGGCACCCAGATCGACATCCAGGACGACGGCACCATCGTCATCGCGTCGGTCAACGCCATCGCTGCCCAGGCCGCCAAGGCCCGCATCGAGCAGATCACCTCGGACGTCGAGCCGGGCCGCATCTACGAAGGCAAGGTCGCCAAGATCATGGACTTCGGTGCGTTCGTCACCATCCTGCCGGGCAAGGACGGCCTGGTCCACGTGTCGCAGATCTCCAGCGAGCGCGTCGAGAAGGTCGGCGACAAGCTGAAGGAAGGCGATGTGGTCAAGGTCAAGGTGCTGGAAGTCGACAAGCAGGGCCGTATCCGCCTGTCGATGAAGGCAGTCGAAGAGGGCGAAGGCGCCAGCGCCGAATAATCGGTACTGCTGATCGTGCGGTGGGTGAGGACCGTTGGTCCTCACGCTTTCGCAAATGAAAAAGCGGGCTTCGGCCCGCTTTTTCTTTGCCTCGATGTTGTGAAGAGAAGCTCATCCAGGTCGCTGCATGTCCTGCTGCAGTGCATGATCGCCGCCACGCGGCCATCGTTCTGTCACGGTTGCACGGATCGCACCTGTCCATGGGACGACATGCCGCGATATCCGCACCACAGCCCCATCGGTTTGCTAACGTGACGGCGCCTTTGAACCGGGAGATCCCATGTTCCGCCAGACCGTGGCCGTCCTTGCCGTGCTGATTGCCGGTGCCCTGCCCATTGCCGCGCACGCAGCGCCCGCACAGCCGCCGATCTTCGGCGCCTACTACCCTGGCGGATCGGCCGAGCGCTATCCGGTGTCGAGCATTCCGGCCGAGCGCCTGACCCACCTGTTCTACGCGTTCTCCACCATCGAGGACGGCCGCTGCACGGTCGGTGCGGAAGCGCCGAAGAATTTCGCCGCACTGGCCGAACTCAAGAAGGCGCATCCGCACCTGCGCACGCTGATTTCGATCGGTGGCTGGGGCGCGGGTGGGTTCTCCGATGCAGCGCTGACCGAGGCCAGCCGCAGGCGCCTGGTCGATTCGTGCATGGCGCTGTTCTTCGAACGCCACGCCGGCAGCTTCGATGGCGTGGACATCGACTGGGAATTCCCGGTCAGTGGCGGACCGAAGGAGCTGGCGCATCGCCCGCAGGATCGCGCCAACCTGACCCGGCTTGCGCAGTCCTTCCGCCAGGCACTCGATGCACGCGGTCGCAAGGTGGGCCAGCCGATGCTGCTGACCGCCGCGTTGGCCGCCGGCCGCCTGCAGACCGACGGTCCCTATGATCCAGCGGCGAGCTACGACCTGCCGGCGCTGGCCAGGGTGTTCGATTTCATCAACCTGATGAGCTACGACATGGGCACCGGCTTTTCGTCGGTGTCGACCTTCAATGCGCCCTTGCATGAAGTGCCGGCCGATCCGCTGGCGCCGGAGCTGCGCCGCTGGAACAACGTGGCCGGCGCCGTGCAGTACTACCGTGAACATGGCGTGCCGGCCGACAAGCTGGTGCTGGGCGTGCCGTTCTACGGGCGCGGCTTCAAGGTCACCGGCGATGCACCGGACGGCCTGTATCAGCCCTACAGTGCACCGGCCGATGCCGGCGACTGGCGGGTGATCAAGGCGCGCTATCTCGACCAGCCGGGTTGGACCAGGCACTGGCAGCCGCAGGCGCAGAGCCCGTGGCTGTACAACGCCGGGCAGAAAATCCTCATCAGCTATGAGGACCCGCGTTCGATCGGCCTGCGTGCGCAGTTCGCCCGCGAGCAGGGCCTGGCCGGAGTGTTCATGTGGGAGCTGACCGGTGACGACGATCAGGCCAGCCTGCTCAACGCCATGCTCGGCCCGTGGCAGAAGGCTCGCATCGGCGATTGAGCACCGGGTGGCGCCGGCCGATGCCCGGCGCCATGCTGCAACGCCAGCGACCCGACACCGCACAGTGCGATGACGCCGGCGGCGCTACGCTTTGCGCATGATCCATCTCGAACGCCTGGACCACCTGGTTCTCACCGTCGCCGACATCGAACGCAGCTGTGACTTCTACCAGCGCGTGCTCGGCATGCAGGTCGTACGCTTCGGCGCGGGACGTAGCGCGCTGCAGTTCGGCCAGCAGAAGATCAACCTGCATCCGGCCAATGCGCCACTGCAGCCGCATGCGCTGCGACCCACGCCGGGGAGTGCCGATCTGTGCCTGGTCACGCGCACAGTGATGGTCGATGTGCTGGCACACCTGCAGGCGCAGGCCATTGTGGTGGAGGAGGGGCCGGTCGCGCGTACCGGTGCGCTGGGACCGATCGAATCAGTGTACTTCCGCGACCCGGATGGCAACCTGATCGAAGTGAGTCGTTACCCGGGCGAAGAGCGCCCGCAGCGGTAGCGCCGGCCCGTGTCGGGCGACGCTTCAGTTCGCCCAGACGCTGTTCGGATCGCCGTTGCGGGCGCGGCGCTGGCTGGCGACGGCCAGGCGGGCGAAGCCGAAGGCCATGGCCAGCGCGATGGCATCGATCCAGAACAGCGGCCACTGGCCACGCGCGGCGGCGCGCCACAGCCAGTCACCATTGAGTGCACCGTGCAGGACCGGCACCAGTGCAGTGCTGATCGCTGCGGCCCACAGCAGTTCGCGCGCGGCCTGCGCGGGGCGGCGCAGTGCAGCCCACAGCGCACAGGCTGCCCAGCTGCCGAAGCAGGCCCAGCGGATGCCGTGGTCGACCGCCGACGGTGCCAGCCGCTCCAGCACCAGTGCGGTGACGAACGCGACCGAGATCGCCACGCACAGGCCGATGCACACCCCGACCGTGGCCCGCGCCATGTTCACACCGGCACGTGGCTGTTGTGGCTGGCGACGCTTGCGCCGCGACTCGATCCACAGCAGGTTGCCGGAGTAGAACAGGAACGCACCGCCGAGGCCGAGCAGGAAGTACAGCCAGACCACCACGCCGTTGCCGAACTCACCGAAGTGCAGCGCGTAGGCGGCGCTGAGCGTGGCGTGGTTGGCGTCGCGCTGGCCCGGCAGCTGCGACGCGAGCAGGTTGCCGGTGGCGACGTCCAATGCCACGGCACCAAGCGGGCCGAGGGTGCCACTGGCCTCGCCGGTGATCTCGATCGTGGCGTTGGCATCGCCGCCATTGGCCAGCTTCAGGTAGGCCGGTTCAAAGTTGGCCACGCCCTGCGCGCGGGCCACTTCAAGTGCGCGCGCATGCAGCACGCGCAGGCTGCCCGGTGGTGCCGGAATCCCGCTGGCATCGCGCACCGGCGCAGTGTCCATCGCGGTCGGTACCGCTTGCAGCGCCTTGCCGTCGTAGATCAGCGGATTGAGCAGGGCCATCTGCACGAACACCAGGCACAGCAGGGCGCCCGTGACTGCGAACATCAGGTGGAAAGGCAGGCTGAGCACGCCGATCACGTTGTGCGCGTCCTGCCACAGCTGCTTCAGGTTGCGGCCCGGGCGCAGCGCGAACAGGTCGCCGAACAGCCTCGGCAGGTGGATCACCAGGCCGCTCAGCAGCGCCATGCCATACAGCAGGCTGACGATGCCCATCACATAGATGCCGGCCACCGGCAGGCCGAGGCTGTAGTGCAGTTCGTTGACCAGTTCTGCCAGTCCGGTCTGCGGCGGCGAGGGGCTGCCGGCGATCTGGCCCGGCCAGGCGTAGCGCCAGCTGCCGTCATCGGCCTGCCAGTACGCCAGGGGCTGCGGGTGTTCGGTGCCCGGGAAGGTCATGCCAACGTGGCGGCGGGCCTCCGGGTGTGTCGCCAGTACGTCTTCCAGCAGGTACTGCGCATCGTCCAGGCCCGCCGGCAAGGCGGTGGCTGCGCCCGGGGTCTGCCACAGCGGCAAGTCGTGATGGAACAGGGTCAGCGCACCCGCATAGAAGGCCACGAAAAGGCCGAAGCCGGCGACCAGGCCGACCCAGGTGTGCAGGGTGGTGAACGTGCGCAGCGTCTGCGAACTGAACTTCATGGGGGAGCTCTCATTGCACCGCGCCGGTCAGGCGCAGCAGCCCGAGCACGGCGAAGCCGGCCGCGGCGCTGCCACCCAGAACCAGCCAGGCGCGCAGTGCGCTGCGGAAGCTGAACGCCCACAGGGCGGCCAGCATCCATAACGGGGTGAAGGCGATCAGGGTCGGCACCAGTGCGCGCTGCCACGGGCCGGGCGGCAGCCAGGCCAGCAGGCCGGTGGCGGCGGCCGCAAGCAGGAAGCCAGCGATGATGCCGGCGATGGCGCGCGACCACATCACGGCGACTCCGTGCCCGGGCGATGCCAGGCGGCCAGCGCCGGCAGCAGCATCGCGGCGAGCATCCAGGTGCACAGCATCGCCACCAGACCGGCAGCGAAGCCGAGTTCGGCCATCCACAACCACAGGGCAGCAGCGGCGGCGACCAGGCCGATCTGGCGGCCGAGGCGACCGGCGCGGCGCAGGCGGGGCCAACGGCAGTGCGGCGAGGCGGCGTAGAAGGCCAGTGCCGAAAACATCGCTGCCAGCACGCCCAGGCTGCAGAAGCCCAGGGTGGAAAGGCCGACGGTGATCATTGCGGGCGGGCGCCGCGGCAGTGGGCCGGCGAACGCGGGGCACGGGCGGGGCCGGCGGGAGCCGGTCGGAGCGGGTGGCGCATCACGAGGTCCTGGGGGAAGCGGGCAGGCTGGCACGGGGCGGGCTGCGCGGACATGGTAATCATTGCGTTTTCACGCCGCCAGCGCCGGCCATTCAGCGGACCGCACGGCAGCCCTTGGGCTTTCCGGTGCGCTGGTTTAAGATCGTCGCAGACTCCTGACTGGAACAAGGTGGCCCGCGCCCAGCGCCGGCCGAGCGTGCGACATGAGCACTACCACCGCCCACTGTTGACCTGCCCCCGAAGGCCCTGCGTTCCAGGCGCCCTCGCGGCGCTTTTTTATTGCCCGGGCAACGGCCCGGGAACGCTTTCCAGCCCGCCCCGCGGGCCCCGCACGAAGCCAATGCGATGATCAACATTACCCTTCCCGACGGCAGCCGCCGCGAGTTCGAAAATCCCGTCAGCGTCATGGACGTCGCCCAGTCGATCGGTGCCGGCCTGGCCAAGGCCACCATCGCCGGTTCCGTCGATGGCGTGCTGGTCGATGCCAGCGACGTCATCGACCACGATGCCAGCCTGCGCATCATCACCGCCAAGGACGAGGAGGGCGTGGAGATCATCCGCCACTCCTGCGCCCACCTGGTCGGCCACGCCGTCAAGCAGCTGTACCCGGACGTGAAGATGGTGATCGGCCCGGTGATCGCCGAGGGCTTCTACTACGACATCTATTCCGAGCGCCCGTTCACGCCGGACGACATGGCCGCGATCGAGAAGCGCATGGGTGAACTGATCGCCCAGGACTACGACGTCATCAAGAAGATGACGCCGCGCGCCGAGGTGATCGAGATCTTCAAGGCCCGTGGCGAGGACTACAAGCTGCGCCTGATCGAAGACATGTCCGACGACATCCAGGCGATGGGCATGTACTACCACCAGGAATACGTGGACATGTGCCGGGGCCCGCACGTGCCGAACACGCGCTTCCTGAAGGCCTTCAAGCTGACCCGCATCTCCGGCGCCTACTGGCGCGGCGACGCGCAGAACGAGCAGCTGCAGCGCATCTACGGCACCGCCTGGGCTGACAAGAAGCAGCTGGAGGCGTACATCAAGCGCATCGAGGAAGCCGAGATGCGCGACCACCGCCGCATCGGCAAGCAGCAGGACCTGTTCCACCTGCAGGAAGAAGCCCCGGGCCTGGTGTTCTGGCACCCGAAGGGCTGGGCACTGTGGCAGGTGGTCGAGCAGTACATGCGCAAGGTCTACCGCAGCAGCGGCTACGGCGAAGTGCGCTGCCCGCAGATCCTGGACGTGAGCCTGTGGAAGAAGTCCGGCCACTGGGACAACTACCAGGACAACATGTTCTTCACCGAATCGGAGAAGCGCACGTACGCGGTCAAGCCGATGAACTGCCCGGGCCACATCCAGGTGTTCAACCAGGGCCTGCACAGCTACCGCGACCTGCCGATCCGCTACGGTGAGTTCGGTTCCTGCCACCGCAACGAGCCGTCCGGCGCGCTGCACGGCATCCTGCGCGTGCGTGGTTTCACCCAGGACGACGGCCACGTGTTCTGCACGGAAAACCAGATCGAGTCGGAAGTGACGGCCTTCCACCAGCAGGCGCTGGCGGTTTACCGGCACTTCGGCTTCGACGAGATCCAGATCAAGATCGCGCTGCGTCCGGAGTCGCGCCTGGGTGACGACGCCACCTGGGACAAGGCCGAAGGCGCGCTGCGCTCGGCGCTGACCGCCTGTGGCGTGGAATGGCAGGAGCTGCCGGGCGAGGGTGCCTTCTACGGCCCGAAGATCGAGTACCACCTGAAGGACGCGATCGGCCGTACCTGGCAGCTGGGCACCATGCAGGTCGACTTCATGATGCCGGGCCGCCTGGGCGCCGAGTACGTGGACGAGAACAGCCAGAAGAAGCACCCGGTCATGCTGCACCGCGCCATCGTCGGCTCGATGGAGCGCTTCCTGGGCATCCTGATCGAGCACCATGCCGGCCAGTTCCCGGCCTGGCTGGCACCGACCCAGGTGGTGGTGGCCAACATCACCGACGCCCAGGCCGACTACGTCTCGGGCGTGACCAAAACCCTTGCGGAGCAAGGCTTCCGCGTCAGCTCGGATTTGCGTAACGAGAAGATCGGCTATAAAATCCGCGAGCATACGTTGCAGCGCGTGCCCTACCTGCTGGTCATCGGTGACCGCGAGAAGGAGAATGGGGCTGTGGCGGTGCGTACGCGTTCTGGCGAAGACCTGGGCAGCATGAGCCTGCAGGCCTTCATCGAGCGGCTCCAGGCCGAGGGCGCGTAAGCAAAGGTCCGGTCCGGGCGCACAGGCACCCGGACCGGTTCGATACCCTTGGGAGAACGTAATATCAGCACCCCTGACAACAAACAGAACCGCAAGAATCAGGAAATCCGTGTGCCGCGCGTCCGCGTGATCGGCAGTGACGGAGAAATGATCGGCGTGTTGTCGCGCGACGAAGCGCTGTCCATGGCCGAAGATGAAGGCCTGGACCTGGTCGAGATCCAGCCGCAGGCCGATCCGCCGGTCTGCAAGATCATGGACTTCGGCAAGTTCAAGTTCGAAGCGCAGAAGAAGGCCAGCGAGGCCAAGAAGAAGACCAAGCAGGTCGAGATCAAGGAAGTGAAGTTCCGTCCGGTCACGGACGAGGGCGACTACCAGATCAAGCTGCGCAAGATGCGCGGGTTCCTTGAAGAAGGCGACAAGATCAAGGTCAACATCCGCTTCCGTGGCCGTGAAATGAGCCACCAGGAACTGGGTCGTGAAATGGCCAACCGGATCGAGGCCGATCTGGGCGAGGACATCGTCATTGAATCCCGTCCGCGCCTGGAAGGGCGTCAGATGGTCATGATGATCGCGCCGAAGAAGAAGACCTGAGGCCGGACGGGCCGCCTTCCGGGGCGCCTGGCTGAATGGTTCAGGATAAAGGGACGCCGCTGGCGTCCCTTTGCTTTTGCAGGATGCCGGTGAAGTGCCGGCGAAAGGGCTGCAGGGGCTGGTGGCAGGGCGGTTTTGCCTGTATCATGCCCGGCTCGACCCACCCAGGACGGGTCGTACGCCGATCATGGCAGGACGGAAAGAGCGGCCCAGGCCGCCGCCAGATCAGTCAGAAACCAGGGTCATATCCCATCAAGGACATTGCAATGCCCAAGATCAAGACCAACCGGGCAGCGGCCAAGCGTTTCCGCAAGACCGCCTCGGGCAAGTACAAGTGCGGCCACGCCAACCGTAGCCACATCCTCACGAAGAAAGCGACCAAGCGTAAGCGTAATCTGCGTCAGACGGGCCATGTCCGTGCAGAAGACGCAGGCCGTCTGGACCGCATGCTCCCTTACCTCTGAGGAACTGAAAAATGGCACGAGTTAAGCGTGGCGTACAGGCGCGTCGCCGCCACAAGAAGATTCTGGATCTCGCCAAGGGCTATTACAACGCCCGTCGCAAGGTCTTCCGCGTCGCCAAGCAGGCGGTCATCAAGGCACAGCAGTACGCCTACATCGGCCGTAAGCAGAAGAAGCGCAACTTCCGTTCGCTGTGGATCACCCGTATCAATGCGGCTGCCCGCATCAACGGCCTGAGCTACAGCCGCTTCATGAACGGCCTGCTGAAGGCTGGCATCACCCTGGATCGCAAGGTCCTGGCTGACATCGCCGTGCACGACGCAGCCGGTTTTGCTGCGCTGGCCGAAAAGGCCAAGGGCGCGCTGGCGGCATAAGTCCTTCCCGATGCCGTAACCGTTCACTCGGAACGGTGTCAGGTCAAGGCAATGCATGGGGAAGGACGCAAGTCCTTCCCCATTCTTTTTTGGGTTCCGGCGAGGCCATGGCGGCAGCGCGGGGACGGCGGTGGCGACAGGGGTCGGCCCTTCGCGCATCGCGATGGCAGATCGACTGGAGTTCCGGCCCCCCATGAGCGACATCCAATCCCTCACCACCCAGGCGCTGGCCGATGTGGCCGCCGCACAGAGTCCCGACGTGCTGGAACAGCTGCGCGTGGCCCTGCTTGGCAAGAGTGGCAGCATCACCTCGCAGCTCAAGCAGCTCGGCGCCCTGCCGGCGGACGAGCGCAAGGCCGCTGGTGAAGCGATCAACCAGGCCCGCGACGCGCTGACCCGCGCGCTGGGCGAGCGCAAGGCGCTGCTGGAAGACGCAGCGCTGGATGCGCGCCTGGCCGCCGAAGCCATTGACATCACCCTGCCGGGCCGCAACGGCGACCGTGCCGGCCTGCACCCGATCACCCGCACCCTGGAGCGCATCACCGGCATCTTCGGCCGGCTGGGCTACGAGCTGTCGGAAGGGCCGGAGATCGAGGACGACTGGCACAATTTCGAGGCGCTGAACTTCCCGCCGCACCATCCGGCGCGCGCCATGCACGACACCTTCTACTTCGGCGACGGCCGCCTGCTGCGCACGCACACCTCCGGCGTGCAGGTGCGCTACATGGGCGACCACGCGCCGCCACTGCGCATGATCGCCGCCGGCAAGGTGTACCGCAGCGACAGCGACCAGACCCATTCGCCGATGTTCCACCAGGTGGAAGGCCTGCTGGTGGACGAGCATTCGACCTTCGCCGACCTGAAGGGCACGCTGGCCGAGTTCGTGCGCGCGTTCTTCGAGCGCGACTTCGAGATGCGCTTCCGCCCCAGCTATTTCCCGTTCGTGGAGCCGGGCGCGGAAGTGGACATTGCCTGGCAGCAGCCCGACGGCAGCACCCGCTGGCTGGAAGTGCTGGGCTGCGGCATGGTCCATCCGAACGTGCTGCGCAACGTCGGCATCGATCCGGAGCGCTACACCGGCTTCGCGTTCGGCATGGGCGTGGAGCGTTTCGCGATGCTTCGTTACGGCGTCAACGATCTGCGCGCGTTCTTCGAGAACGACGTGCGATTTCTGAAACAGTTCGCGTAAGCCGCAACCATGTAGAGCCGAGCCATGCTCGGCTGCTCCTAAATTCGCAGGCCCAGGCGCATGCGCCGGGCCCACCAGGGTGACACCATGAAATTCTCCGAAAACTGGCTGCGCAGCCATGTCCCGACCGGCGCCTCGCGCGATGAACTGAGTGCAGTGCTGACCGCCATCGGCCTGGAAGTGGAAGAAGTGACCGCGCTGGGCGAAGGCCTCGATCACGTGGTCGTGGCGCGCATCGTCGAGGCCGTGCGCCATCCCGAAGCTGATCGCCTGCAGGTGTGCAGGGTCGATGCCGGGCAGGGCGAACTGCTGCAGATCGTCTGCGGCGCACCGAACGCGCGCCCGGGCCTGGTCGCGCCGCTGGCCATGGTGGGTGCGCAGATCGGCGAGCTGAAGATCAAGCCGGCCAAGCTGCGCGGCGTCGAGTCCAACGGCATGCTGTGCTCGGCCAAGGAGCTGGGCCTGGACAACGATGCCTCCGGCCTGCTGGAGCTGCCCGATGACGCGCCGGTCGGCCAGGCCCTGGTCGACTACCTGCGCCTGCCGGACGCCAGCATCGAGATCAAGCTGACCCCGAACCGCGCCGACTGCTTCAGCCTGCGCGGCATCGCCTATGACGTCGCCGCCGCCACCCGCAGCGAAGTGCTGGACTTCGCTGCCGAGGCCATTCCGGCAGTCGGCAGCCGTGAGCTGAGCATCCAGCTCGACGCCGGCGCCGAAGCGCCGCGTTACCTGGGCCGTGTCATCGAGGGCGTCAACGCCGCCGCCAAGACTCCGTTGTGGATGGCCGAGCGCCTGCGCCGCAGTGGCGTGCGTCCGGTCTCGCTGCTGGTCGACATCACCCAGTATGTGATGCTGGAGCTGGGTCAGCCGATGCATGCCTACGACCTCGGCACCCTGCAGGGCAGCATTGCCGTGCGCCGTTCGCGCGCGGGCGAGACGCTGAAGCTGCTGGACGGCCGCGATGCGGCGCTGGACGACAGCTTCCTGGTGGTCACCGACGCCGATCGTGCTATCGGCCTGGCTGGCCTGATGGGCGGCTTCGACACCCGTGTCACCGACGCAACCACCGCCGTGTTCCTGGAAGCCGCGCACTTCGCGCCGGCTGCGATCATGGGCCGTGGCCGCAAGCTGGGCCTGCACACCGATGCCGGCCACCGCTTCGAGCGCGGCGTCGATCCGGCGCTGCCGCGCATCGCGATCGAGTACGCCACTCGCCTGGTGCTGGACCTGGCGGGCGGCACCCCGGCGCCGGTTACCGAGGCCGTGCGTGAAGCCGATCTGCCGCAGCCGGCAACCATCGTGCTGCGCCGTGCCCGCATCACCCGCGTGCTCGGCATCACCATCGACGATGCGGAAGTCGAGCGCATCCTGCGCGCGCTGGGCATGGACGTGGTTGCTGCTGCCGACGGCTGGCAGGTGGTCGCGCCGAGCCGCCGCTTCGACATCGCCATTGAAGAAGACCTGATCGAAGAGCTGGCCCGCATCCACGGTTACGAGCAGATCCCGACCACGCTGCCGGGCGGTGCCGCCCGCGTGGCGATGCCGAGCGAGACCCAGCTGGACGCGCTGAGCGTGCGCCGCCAGCTGATCGCCCGTGACCAGCAGGAAACCGTCAATTTCGCCTTCGTCGACGATGCACTGCTGGCCCAGTGGCAGCTGCGCGACGGCCTGGTGCCACTGGCCAATCCACTGTCGGCCGAACTGGCGGTAATGCGTCCGTCGCTGCTGCCGGGCCTGGTCGCCACACTGGGCCGCAACGCCGCCCGCCAGCTCGGCCGCGTGCGCCTGTTCGAGCTCGGCCGCGTGTTCGCCCAGCAGGCCGGAGATGGCCAACCGGCACCGCTGGAAACGCCGCGCGTGGCGGCAGCTGTCTGCGGTGACGCGCAGGCGGTGCAGTGGGGCCTGCCGACTCGCAAGGTCGACTTCCATGATCTGAAGGGCGACCTGGAATCGCTGGCGGCTGCCAGTGGTGCGGTACTGGAGTTCCGCCCGTCGGCCCGTGCCTACGGCCACCCGGCGCGGTCGGCCGAGGTGTACCGCGATGGCGTGGCGATCGGCTGGATCGGCCAGATCCACCCGCGTCTGGCCAAGGCGATGGATATCGAGGCCGATGTCTACGCCTTCGAGCTGGATCTGGAACCGCTGACCGCCCGTCGCCTGCCACGTGCCGGCGAGCTGTCGCGCTTCCCGGCGGTGCGTCGCGACCTGGCGTTCCTGGTGCCTGAACAGGTGGCCTGGGCCGATCTGGCGGCGACCGTGCGCCAGGCCGCCGGCCCGCTGCTGCGCGACCTGAACCTGTTCGACCGTTACGTCGGCCAGGGCGTCGAGCCGGGATTCAAGAGTCTCGCTATGGGCTTGATTTTGCAGGACAAGTCGCGCACTCTGACGGACCGCGACGTGGATGCGGTGGTGGCCGAGGCGGTCACTGCCATCGAGCGTGAACACCACGCCCGGATCCGCGGCTGAGCGGGCGGCACTCGGGGGTAGCAGGCAATGGCATTGACCAAGGCGGAGATGGCGGAAAAGCTGTTCGACGAAGTCGGTCTGAACAAGCGGGAAGCCAAGGAATTCGTCGACGCGTTTTTCGATGTGCTGCGTGAAGCATTGGAACAGGGACGTCAGGTGAAGCTGTCGGGCTTCGGCAATTTCGATCTGCGGCGCAAGAACCAGCGCCCGGGTCGCAACCCGAAGACCGGCGAGGAAATTCCGATTTCCGCCCGTACGGTGGTCACCTTCCGGCCGGGCCAGAAGCTCAAGGAGAGGGTGGAAGCTTATGCTGGATCCGGGCAGTAACCGCGAACTACCGCCGATCCCGGCCAAGCGCTACTTCACCATCGGTGAGGTCAGCGAGCTGTGCGACGTCAAGCCGCACGTCCTGCGCTACTGGGAAACCGAGTTTCCCAGCCTTGAGCCGGCCAAGCGCCGAGGCAACCGCCGCTACTACCAGCGCCATGACGTGCTGATGGTGCGGCAGATCCGCAGCCTGCTGTACGAACAGGGCTACACCATCGGTGGTGCACGCCTGCGTCTGGACGGCCCCGATGCCCGCGAGGAATCGGCGCTGAGCAACCAGATCATCAAGCAGGTACGCATGGAGCTGGAAGAAGTGCTGCAGTTGTTGCGCCGCTGATCCCATTTCCATCGTAATCCGCTATACTTCACGGCCCGCCGCACTGGCGGGCACATCGCAGCATCAGTCGGGGCGTAGCGCAGCCTGGTAGCGCATCTGCCTGGGGGGCAGAGGGTCGTCGGTTCGAATCCGGCCGTCCCGACCACTGTGATGAATCAAGAAGCCCGCGCAGCGATGCGTGGGCTTTTTTGTGCGTGCGGTGTATGCTGCGCGCTACTCGTACTACCGCGGCTGCTGAACCCGGTACTCACGAGAACACATCATGGAATCTGCAAGAAACCGTGCCTGGCGTCGCAGCCAGGCCCGCAATCGTGGTGGCGACCGCGCCACGACCGCCTACCGCTACAAGCCCGAGAAGAGCTGGAAGCTGTTGTATACGCGCGATGCCAAGCTCGCGCGTGCACGCCAGCTGGGCTTCACCTATCCGGTCCTCAGCGCCCGGCAACTGCAGGAACAGGAATGATCAACCTGCTGTTCGTCTGCAGCCGCAACCAGCTGCGGAGCCCGACCGCCGAAGCCATGTGGCGACGGCGGCCCGGCTTCAACGCGCTGTCGGCCGGCACCAGCCCGCATGCACGACGCCCCATCGGCCCGGCGGATATCCGCTGGGCCGATGTCATCTTCGTGATGGAGGCCAAGCACCAGCATCGCCTGCGGGCCGCATACGCGCGCCTGCTGGAACACAAGCGCCTGCATTGCCTGGACATCCCCGACGACTATCGCTGCATGGATCCGGTGTTGATGGACCTGCTGGACGCAAAGGTGACCACGTATCTCGATCAGCTGCCGGAAAAGCGGTAGATCAGCTCCGGATCGCCTTCGTCCAATCCATGCCCGATGCCGCTGTCGATGAAACCCGAGGCGGGCATCACCTCGCGGATATGCAGCATCGTCGAGGAAGGATCGGGTGGTGCCATCGCAGGCTCCTGGACTGGATGCGCCCAGTCCATCGATCACGTCGGCCGTGTCTGCGTATCCGCCAAAGCCAGCGTGTGGTCGGCAGTCAATACACGCGGAACTCGGCACGGCAGCCGTCGCTGACCCACACCCCGCGGCGGTCCCAGCCCCAGTTGCGGTCCTCGACGCACGGCGTCACCGACTTCTGCTTGACCAGGCGCACTTCATGGCGCACCCGGATGCGGCATTCCTTGTCCTTCTGCTCGTAGGACTCGCAGACCAGGCGCTCGCCGTCGTCATCCCGATCACGATCCCGGCCGCGCCCCGGCCAGCGGCCGCGTCCCTGTTCGTCTGCCACGAACTCAGCGCGGCAGCCTTCGGTGACCCAGAGCATGCGGCGGCTCTGGCCCCAGTTCTGGTCCTCGACGCAGCGGGTGACCGACAGCTGCCTGGCCATGCGCATGCGGCCTTCGATCGGGCACTGCTGGGTCTTGTTGAACTGCGACTCGCAACGCAGCGGCGGAATGTGATCGCTGTCGTAGTCCTGGGCGGCCACCGTGGTGGCCACCAGCAGCAGGGCCAGGGCGGAGGTGGCAATGGGCGGCAACAGGCGATGGGTCATGGAGAGCCTCGGCAGGGGGAATGGGCCGCAAGAATGGACCAGCCCGAGGCCGTCGGAACGGATCGTTCCGGCGCTGGCTCAGTGGGGATTTAGTAGTGCGCACCGGCCCATGCAGGGCCTTACATCCCTTATCATCGCGGCACATCCGATCGCATCGGCTTACACCTTCTTACATGTCTCCCACGCATGCCGGCGCAGCCTGTGGCTGCCGTCACTGGCGTGCAGCCGGCTTGCGGAGGAGGATGCGCGGACCACGACGACCACAGGGGGTTGCGTTGATCAGCAGTACCGTCATTCATCGCTCGGCTGGCGCAGAGGCCGGGCAGGTGCGTGTCCTGGACACCACGTTCAAGGGCAAGCATGTGTTCATTGCGTGGGGCCTGCGCGGGCCGGAACTGACCCGCAGCGCAGACCCGCCCGCCACCGTGGCTGCGCGCAAGGCGTTGCACGCCGTGGCCGGCCACAGCGAAGGGCCGCGCAGCCCGGAGGTGTTCATCGCCAACCAGTCGGCGGTGGCGATTACCGTCTATCGGCTGCTGACCGAAGCGCGTTCGGGCGATGCCATCTTCTTCCTGTGTGATTCGCAGGCTGTGGTCGACTGGCTGATCACCGCACTGGAAGTCCAGGGCCAAGGCTGACGCTGCGCGCGGTCAGGCCAGCGCAGCGTCCACCGCCGCAAGCGCGTGCAGGGTGGTCGTGTCGAACAACGGCACCGCACTGTCTTCGGGGCGCACCAGCAGCATGATCTCGGTACAGCCGAGGATGATCGCTTCGGCGCCGCGCGCGACCAACCGCGCAATCACGCCGGCGTACACCTGCCGCGAGTGCTCGCTGGCCACGCCGGCGATCAGCTCCTGGTAGATGATGTCGTGCACGCAGCGGCGATCATCAGCCTCCGGAACCAGTACCTGCAGCCCGAAGCGGTCCTGCAGCCGGTCGCGGTAGAACGCCTGCTCCATGGTGAAGGCGGTGCCGAGCAGACCCACCTTGCGGATGCCTGCCTGCAGGATCGCCGTGGCGGTCGGGTCGGCGATATGCAGCAGGGGCAGCGGGCATTCGGCTTCGATCCGGCCGGCCAGCATGTGCATGGTGTTGGTGCAGATCACCAGCAGCTCGGCGCCACCGGCCTGCAGTCGCCGCGCGGCATCGAGCATGTGGTTGCCCAGCACATCCCACTGACCGTCGTGCTGCAACTGCTTGATGCCGGCGAAATCCACCGACCACAGCAGCAGTTGCGCCGAATGGGCGCCACCGAGGCGGTTCCGCACCGCCTCGTTGATGAGACGGTAGTACTGCGCGGAGCTTTCCCAGCTCATGCCGCCGATCAGGCCAAGGGTCTTCATGCTCAGCTCCATGCCAGGGAGCCGTCATTGCAGCACAACCGATGCGGGACTTGCACGACACATTAGTGATCGCTAATGTATAGGCCATGATCGAGAACGCCCTGTTCAAGGCGCTGGCCGACCCCACCCGCCGCCATATCTTCGAAAAGCTGGCCGATGGCGGGCAACATGCCAGCGCGCTACGCGAGGGCATTGCGATCAGCCAGTCTGCGATGTCCCAGCACCTGGCAGTGCTGCGCGATGCAGGGCTGGTGCGTGAGCAGCGCCAGGGGCGCTTCGTCCACTATGAAGTCGATCCGCGCGGGCTGGCCCACATCGGACGCTGGCTGCAGCGATACCGGGCCTACTGGCCGGCGCGGATGTCCGCACTGCAGAACCTGCTGGAGGAGATGGACTGATGGACGATGTACTGAAGGAAGCGGCTCCCGCGCTGGTGATGGAGCAGCGGTTGCCTGCGCCGCCGGAACGGGTCTGGCGCGCACTGTTCGATCCGGCACTGCGTGAGCGCTGGTTGCCTGCCGCCGATCTTGCCGATCCAAAGCCCTGCCTGTGCGAGGAGGGGCGGGAGCTGGGATTCCGCTTGCGCGATGCACAGCCCCCACATCTGCACAGCCTTGTGTGTTTTCGGCTGCGCGCTGATGAGGATGGGGGAACGGTGCTGACCATCGTGCATCGGCTCACCGACCGGCGCGCGCTGATACCGCCGGCGTCCAACGATGACCATCGCACGGTGATGCGCGCGGCTTGAGCCGGCGCCTGGATCGAACGCTACAGGGAGCAGGCACATGCGGGACAGAATGCAGCTGGTACCGATGGTGGTGGAACGCAGCGAGCGCGGTGAGCGCTCCTATGACATCTACTCGCGGCTCCTGCGCGAGCGCATCATCTTTCTCAACGGCGAAGTCGATGACACCGTATCGGCGCTGGTCTGCGCGCAACTGCTGTTCCTTGAATCTGAAAATCCGGAGAAGCCGATCCATCTGTACATCAATTCGCCGGGTGGGGTGATCTCCAGCGGCCTGGCGATGTACGACACGATGCAATACATCTCGGCCCCGGTGCATACGCTGTGCATGGGCACCGCGCGGTCGATGGGTTCGTTCCTGCTGATGGCCGGCGAGCCGGGTCACCGCGCGGCGCTGGCCAATGCCAGCCTGCATGTGCACCAGCCGCTGGGCGGGGTGCAGGGCCAGGCTTCGGACATCTTCATCCATGCCGAGGAGATGCAGCGCACCAAGCAGCGCATCACCCAGCTGTATGCGCGGCATTGCGGACGCAGTTTCGAGGAGGTCGAACAGACCCTGGACCGCGATCGGTTCATGAGCGCCGAGCAGGCATGCGAATGGGGCCTGATCGACCAGGTACTGGTACGGCGCGACGCGCTCGCGGCCTGAGCCTGCCTCTGTAACCACCGCATCCATGCTGCACTGTGTGTGCCGCGCCAGGCCGGCGCACTCTATGCTGGTTGGATGTTCTGAAGTGGACGCCCGATATGGCCCTGCATACCTGGTGGTGGTTCCTGGCCACGGTCTTCGTGCTGTGCGGGACGCCTGGGCCCAACATGCTGCACATCCTTGGCCGCAGCGTCGGGCTGGGATTTCGCGGCAGCGTGCCGGCCATGGCCGGCTGCCTGCTGGCGATGCTGCTTGTGCTGGCGGCTTCCGCAGCGGGCCTGAGTGCGCTGCTGCATTCCTCGCCCATGCTGTTCGAGGTGCTGCGCTATCTCGGTGTGGCCTACCTGGCCTGGCTCGGCATCAAGGCCTGGCGCGACAGTTGCCGGCCCGCACCCGCGGTGGCCGATGCTGACGAGGTCACACTGGCGCCGGTACATGGCGCAGGAACGGTGTTCCGCGGCGGCCTGTGGGTCGGCCTGAGCAATCCCAAACTACTGCTGTTCGCCGCAGCGTTCCTGCCACAGTTCGTCGACCCGTCGCGCAGCCAGGCCGTGCAGTACAGCGTGCTGGTGGCGACCTTCGCGGCCTGCGAACTGTTCTGGTACGTGATGTATGCGGCCGGTGGTCACGGCCTGCGCCGTTGGCTCGCCAAGCCATTCGCACGGCGCTGGTTCGAGCGGCTGGTGGGAAGCGTGTTCCTGGCTTTCGCAGTGGCGTTGTTGCGCTTCCGGCCGCGTTGATTCACGCCGCACACGCGGCCCGTTCACGAGCGCCGCATCGGTGGCGGCCTAGCCTGATCGCACCGTTTGCATTCCCTGCAGGGAAAGGACTGACATGATCAAGTGGGCCATCATCTTCGCCATCATCGGCATCATCGCGGGCGTGCTGGGCTTCGGCGGCATCGCTGGCGCCGCCGTAGGCATCGCCAAGTTCCTGTTCTGGGCAGGCATCATCATCGCCGTGGTGCTGTTCCTGATCGGCATGAGCGTGGCGAAGAAGGTCAGCTGAGGAAGGTCAGCTAGCGCCGTTCGCGCAGCAGCGTCTTCAGTGCGCGCTGCTGCGCGAGAACAGATTGATCACCAGTACGCCGGCGCAGATCAGGCCGATCCCGATCAATGCCGGTGCATCCAGCCGCTGCTTGAAGACCACCAGGCCGATCAGCGAAATCAGCACGATGCCGACGCCGGACCAGATTGCATAGGCGATGCCAGTCGGCACCGACTTCATGGTGACCGACAGCAGGTAGAAGCACAGCCCATAGCCAACCAGCGCGCCCACTGTCGGCCACAGCCGGCTCATGCCGTCCGAGGCCTTCAGCAGCGACGTGGCGATCACTTCCAGCACGATGGCGGCGGCCAGGTAGATATAGGGGTTCATCGCGGGCTCCGGGTCACTGCGGGTCGCACCGGATCAATCGTCGATGCGAGCGAAGCGCGCCTGCGGGCCGTGTTCGCCCAGAACCTGCTCGATGAACATCGGGTAGGGGCGCACCCACAGGCCGCCTTCGCCATAGCGTGCGCGATAAAGCACCATCGGTTCCAACGTCTCGCTGCTGCGGACGATATCGATCACCTCGTATTCGCCGCCCTTGAAGTGGCGATACCGGCCACGGGCGAGATCGGGCAGGGGAGTCAGCTCAGCCATGGCAGGGCGTGCTCACTTGCGCGCCGGGCTGGCGGGCTTGGCGCAGTACGCGTCGATGGCTTCGGCCGTGTTGGCCAAGCCCTGCGCCTGCGCCAGCTCCCAGGGGCGCTCGCAGCGCTGGCTGTGTTCGCACCACTGATAGCCGGCAGAGCCGATACAGCCGTGCGCATCACGGTCGCCCCCGACCACCGGCGTCGCTGGCGACGCCTCAGCGGCATCAGCGCGCGCGGTCGCCGTGTCCTGGCTGGCACAGGCGGCCAGAGCCAGCAGGGCCGGGATCAGAAGAAGCACCTTCATGCGCGAGCTCCGTGCGTAAAGCGACATTTTCTGTCGCAAATAGCCCGTCAGCAAGCGCTCAATGCACGGCGGCGCGGATCAACTCTTCGATCAGGATCAGATAGCTGGCCACGAAATAGAACTTCAGCAACGTCGAACGCTGGTGCGAGAAGAAGGTGCGCATGTGGAAGGGGCCCCTGTTGATGACGGTAGTGTGAAGCCAGCCTGACTCCGTGACAAGGATCACGGAATGAACGGGCTAAACGGACTCAGGGATGTGAGGAAAGCCAAGATCCGACGCGAGGGCGCGGCATTTTCGTACAAATCTGATAGGCCATCCCGGAGGCGGTCGCTAGCCTGATGGTGTAACGGCAAGCGGCCCGCTGCCTGCCACTGCACCCTTTCATCCGCAGGAGCCTCCCGATGGTCATCACCGTCCAATGCAATGCCCAGCGCTGGTCCGTACTGCATCCGCAGATGAGCGACACCACCGGTTACGCCCGGGGCGCCGACGCCTTTGATGCCGCCGCCGCGCTGGCCCTGGAGCATCACCGCCGCACCGGCCAGCGCAGCACGGTGCGGGTCGAGGCGCTTGGCAACACGGTAGACGCGCTTTACGTTGGAGAGTGACGCCAGCCCCCGTAGTGCAGTCAGCCGCGGTTGAGTTGTTTGAATGGGGGAACAACTGCCATCGCGCCTCCCTCTGTGCGCCGGGCCGTGAATCCCGGATGCTTGCGCCATCGTATTCATCTGGAGATCTCGATGGGCAAGGCACTCACTTGGCGCACCCTGGCCTGCACCCTGTTGCCGATGCTGGCGGCCGCCGGCGGCGCCCAGGCGCAGAGCTATGGCTACGGCTACGACGACGACCGCTATGGCGGCCGCGATGGCAGTGGCATCGTGCGCTGCGAGTCGGTCAAGAACCGCAGCAACGAGTGCCGCCTGGATGGCCGCGCGCGGCTGATCCGCCAGTTGTCCGGTTCGCCCTGTGTGGAAGGTGAGACCTGGGGCCAGTCGCGCAACGGCGTCTGGGTCACACAGGGGTGCCGTGCCGAATTCGTCGGTGAATACCGCCGCGGTGGCGGCTGGGGTGGCAATGGCGGCGGCTGGGGCAATGGCAACGGATGGGGCGGTGGCGATGTGGTTACCTGCCATTCCAATGGCCACCGGCAGGAGTACTGCGATGCCCGCATCCGCCGGGGCGTGCGCCTGATCCGCCAGGACTCGCGCAGTGCCTGCATCGAAGGCCAGAGCTGGGGCTGGGATCGCCGCGGCATCTGGGTGAGCGATGGCTGCAGGGCGCAGTTCCAGGTGAACTGAGCTTTACGGATTCAACCCATGAAAATCAGAATAATCTGATACAGCTCACATTTTGAACGCCGTATCGTCTGTGATCAGGGTGCCTTGCGTGCCCTGATTCCCGATGTCGATTGCCGTAGCCGGCATCAGCATCGCGCCGCCGTCGATACGCTGCCTCAAGGAGTGAGCTGCATGTTGATCCGCCTGCAATGCGAACAGCGCCAGTGGCGCGTGCTGCACCCGGATAGGCCGGAGCCAATCGAGTTCCGTGATGGCGCACGAGCCTATGACTTTGCCGAGACCCTGGCCCGCCTGCACTTCGTCGACACCGGGCAGCGCGCCGCCGTGCGCGTGGAGGCCAGCGGGGCGTTCGTGGAAGCGGTCAGTTACGGTTGAGCGTGGGGCGCCTGCCGGGGCAGGCCTGCGGGGTCCGGCCATCCACGCATGGCGTGGAACCACCTGCTTCCACCGTGGAAGGTGCGAGCCTTCGGCTGCACCTTCCCGTGATGCGTGGATTCCTGATCGGCCTCAGCCCGCTGCGCTCAGCGGTGGGCTGCCTGCGGCCAGCTGTGGCCAACGCTTGAGCACGGCGGCGCGGATGCCGGCCGCATCGATACCGGCTTCGGCCAGCAGGTCCTCGCGGCTGGCGTGGTGCTGGTAGCTGTCGGGCAGGCCCAGGTGCAGGATCGGACGCAGCACGCCTTCGGCATTGAGCAGTTCACCGACACCGGAACCGGCACCGCCGGCCACGACGTTGTCTTCGATCGTGACCAGGCCCTCGTGCTGCGCGGCCATGGTCAGCACCAGCTCGCGATCCAGTGGCTTGATGAAGCGCATGTTGACCACGCTCAGGCCCAGTTCGCGGCCGACCTGCTCGGCGGCGGGCACGGTGCTGCCGAAGGCAAGCAGGGCGATGCGGTTGCCCTGCAGGCGCAGCTCGCCCTTGCCGATCGGCAGGGTCGACAGGTCGGTGCCGGCCGCAACGCCGGTACCCGTACCGCGCGGGTAGCGCACGGCCGCCGGACCCGGGTGCTGCAGGCCGGTGCTGAGCATCTGCCGGCACTCGGCTTCACTGGAGGGTGCCATCACCACCATGTTCGGCACGCAGCGCAGGAAGCTGAGGTCGAGGTTGCCGGCGTGGGTCGCGCCGTCCGGACCGACCACGCCAGCGCGGTCGATCGCAAACAGCACGTCCAGATCCTGGATCGCCACGTCGTGCACCAGCTGGTCGTACGCACGCTGCAGGAAGGTGGAGTAGATCGCCACCACCGGCTTGCCACCCTGGGTGGCCATGCCGGCGGCGAGGGTGACCGCGTGCTGCTCGGCGATCGCCACGTCGAAATAGCGCTGCGGGTATTCCTTGCTGAAGCGCACCAGGCCAGAGCCTTCGCGCATCGCCGGAGTGATGCCGTAGAGGCGCGGCTCGGCGGCGGCGGCATCGCACAGCCAGTCGCTGAATACATCGGTATAGGTCGGCTTCTTGGCCCCGGCCTTGGCCACCAGGCCCTTGTCCGGATCGAACGGGCCCACGGCGTGGTAACCGATCTGATCGCCTTCTGCCGGCTCGTAGCCCTTGCCCTTGGTGGTCATCACATGCAGCAGCTTCGGGCCCTTGGAGGCGCGCAGCGTCTTCAGGGTGGACAACAGGGCCGGCATGTCGTGGCCGTCGATCGGGCCGGTGTAGTGGAAGCCCATTTCCTCGAACATCGTGGAGGGCACGAACATGCCCTTCCAGTGTTCTTCCCAGCGCTTCACGAAACGCGCCGGGTTGTTCTTCTTGTCACCGAGGATCTTCTTGCCACCTTCGCGCAGCGCGTTGAGCGTACGGCTGCCGGTCGCTCGGCCCAGCATCTTGGTCAGGCCGCCCACTGCCTCGGAGATCGACATGTTGTTGTCGTTGAGGATCACCAGCAGGTTCGGCTCCGGCTCCATGCCACCGGCGTGCATCAGCGCCTCAAATGCCATGCCGGCAGTCATCGCGCCGTCACCGATCACTGCCACGACCTTGCGGTCGTCGCCTTCGGACTGGCGGGCGATGGCCATGCCGAGCGCGGCCGAGATCGAGGTGGAGGAGTGGCCGACGCCGAAGGTGTCGTACTCGCTTTCCTCGCGCTTCGGAAACGGCGCGACACCGTCCTTCTGCTTGACAGTATGGATCTCGTCGCGGCGGCCGGTCAGGATCTTGTGCGGGTAGGTCTGATGGCCGACGTCCCACACCAGCTGGTCGACCGGGGTCTGGTACAGATAGTGCAGGGCCACGGTGAGCTCGATAACGCCCAGGCCGGCGGCGAAGTGACCTCCGCTCTTGCCCACCGATTCGATGAGGTAGGCGCGCAGTTCGTCGGCGACCGCCCTCAATTCGGATTCGTCGAACGTGCGCAGGTCATCCGGTGTCTGGATGCGCGCGAGGCGGGGATAGCGGGCAGAGTCGATCATCATGTTCGCACTTTTTCTGAACGCCCATTTTCGCCCTCAAACGGGGGTGGGGCAAGCAAACGCCGCCGTCCGTGACAGGACGGTGAGGGTTGCATTTTCGGGCGTTCAGGTGCTGAGTTTCGAGCGCTTGGGCAACTGCGCCTTCAGGAAGGCCATCTGGTCGGCCAGGATGTTGCGGTTGGACAGGATCAGGTGCTCGATCCAGCTGGGCCGGTAGGGCACTGCCAGCAGGGGCATGCCGGCCTGCTGCGGGGTGCGGTCGCTCTTGCGCGAATTGCAGTGGAAGCACGCGGTGACCACGTTTTCCCAGCAGTCCAGGCCACCTTTGGACAGCGGCATGACATGGTCGCGGGTAAGCGTCGGGCGGGTGAACTGCTGGCCGCAGTACATGCACAGATGGGCGTCGCGGGCGAACAGGGCCTGATTGGTCAGGTTCGGCGTGGGGTCGATCGCGCGGGAGCGGGCGTGGCCGCGGGCGGCGATGATCGGGTGCAGGTCCATGCCGCTCTGCAGGCCGCTGAAGCGGTTGGTGCCACCGTGGATGTGCAGGCAGGGATCGCCGAGCGTCCAGGCCACTGCCTCGCGGGCGTAGAGGCAGGCCGCATCCTGCCAGGTGATCCAGTCCAGTACGCGTCCGTGGGCATCAAGCGAGAGCAGCCGGACCGAACCGGGGCGATGCAGCGTCGTGGCGTTGGGCGATGCTTCGGCGCCCGGAGCAGAAAACGGAGCTCCGGCTTCGATCAGACCCAAGCGTGTAGTGTCTGTCTCCATCGGGAGAACAGCTTATACCTGAATGTTGACGATTTGTGTATCGCCGACAGGCGATACACAAATCGTCAACATTCAGGTCCGCGCATTCCACCTATTCCCCGCGCCTGTCGGCGCGCCCCCTTTAACAAAAGGGGGCTCTTCTCCAGATGGATTTCGGGGGGGACCATCCACGCATGGCGTGGATCTACGCAGTTCGCGGGGAACTGTCAGAGGCTGGGTGGTGTGGGGTGGCAGGACCGTTGGCGCCATGGATGGCGCCATCGAGCCCCCATGGATGGGTTTACGGCGTGTCCTGCCAGCCCACACCGCCCCGCCATCCACCGGGATGCAGCTGTTGCTGTTGCGGTTGCCGGCCAGCGGCCGGCACTACCGGTGCCGGGCGACGCCCGGCTCAGGCGCCGAAGCGCTCGTCGTCCATCGCCATCAGCGGGGCGGCGCCGGACTGGATCGCGGCGGCGTGGCTGAGGGTGCGCGGCAGCACACGGGCGAAATAGAACCGCGCAGTCTCGAGCTTGCCCTGGGCGAAGGCGGCGCCGTGCGCGCTGGCATCGGCGGCGGCCACGCTGCGGGCCCACCAGTAGGCCAGCACCACGTAACCCGAATAGAACAGGTAGTCGTAGCTGGCCGCGCCCAGTTCGTCCGGATTGGCGGCCGCGCGCTGCAGCACGTCCATCGTCAGCTTGCCCCATTCGGCGGCCTTGGCGCGCAGCGGGCCAATGAACTCGGCCAGCGCTTCGTTGCCCTCGTGTTCCTTGGCGAAGGCTTCGATCTCGGCCAGCATCAGCTTCAGGCCGGCGCCCTGGCTGGACGCGGTCTTGCGGCCGATCAGGTCCAGCGCCTGGATGCCGGTAGTGCCTTCATACAGCGTGGTGATGCGGGCGTCGCGGGCCAGCTGCTCCATGCCGTGCTCGCGGATGTAGCCGTGGCCACCAAAGCACTGCAGGGCGTTGTAGGTGTTCTCGATGCCCCATTCGGTCTGGCAGGCCTTCGAGATCGGGGTCAGGAAGCTCACCAGGGTGTCGGCGCGCTCGCGCTCAGCGGCATCCTCGGCATGGTGGGCAACGTCGATGAGGGTGGCGGCGTGCAGCGCCAGCAGGCGGCTGCCTTCGACCAGCGACTTCACCGTCAGCAGCATGCGGCGCACATCCGGGTGGACCAGGATCGGGTCGGCCGGCTTGTCCGGGAACCTGGCACCACTCAGGGCGCGCGACTGCAGGCGCTCACGGCTGTACTTCAGCGCGTTCTGGTAGGCGCGCTCGGACAGGCCGATGCCCTGCAGGCCGACCCCCAGGCGCGCGGTGTTCATCATGGTGAACATCGCCTGCAGGCCCTTGTGCGGCTGGCCGACCAGGTAGCCCTGCGCGCCATCGAAGTTCATCACGCAGGTGACCGACCCCTTGATGCCCATCTTGTGCTCGATCGAGCCGCAGCGCAGTGCGTTGCGCTCGCCGACGTTGCCGTCGCGGTCGACCTTGAACTTCGGGGTGACGAACAGCGAGATGCCCTTGGCACCCGGGGGAGCGTCGGGCAGCTTGGCCAGCACCAGGTGCACGATGTTCCCGGTCAGGTCATGCTCGCCGGCGGTGATGAAGATCTTGGTGCCGGTGATCGAATAGCTCCCATCGGCGTTCGGCTCGGCCTTGGTCTTGAGCAGGCCGAGGTCGGTACCGCAGTGCGGTTCGGTCAGGCACATGGTGCCGGTCCAGCGGCCCTCGATCAGCGGCTTGAGGAAAGCCTCGTGCTGCCAGGCCTCGCCGTGCTGCTTCAGTGCTTCGATGGCGCCGTGGGAGAGCAGCGGGAAGTTGCCCCACGCCAGGTTGGCGGCATTGATCATTTCGTTCAGCGGCACGCCCAGAGTGTGCGGCAGGCCCTGGCCGCCCAGCTCCGGCGAGGCGGTCAGGCCGGTCCAGCCGCCATCGACGAACTGGTCGTAGGCCTGCTTGAAGCCGGGCGGGGTGGTCACTTCACCGCTGGCCTGGTCGAGCACGCAGCCGATCTCGTCGCCGACGCTGTTGAGCGGGGCCAGTACGGTGGCGCTGAAGCGGCCGGCTTCCTCCAGCACGGCATCGACCACGTCGGCGGTGGCGTCGGTGAAGCCCAGGCGGGCGAACAGGGGTTCGACCTTGAGCACGTCGTGCAGGGCGAAACGGAGGTCGGAAAGCGGGGCGGTGTAGCTGCTCATCGGTACGTCTCGATTTGATCAGGGCAGGGGAGAGCGGCGCCGGGGGCCGCCACGAAAGGCGCGTTCAGCGCAGCACGCCGGGCAGGCCGGGGGCCTGGTTGAGGGTGCTGCGGCTGCTGATGTCGAAGCTGCGCTGCTTCTTTTCCTGCGGCGTGGCCGCCACCGTTCCCTTCAGGCCATAGGCCAGGGTGCGGTTGCTGGCCAGCGCATCGGCCACCACCAGGCGCGCGGCCGAGCTGGGCACCAGGTCGACATTGATCACGTCGGCGGAGGTGCCGCCGATGGAGATGCCAGGCTTCGCGTGCAGGGTGCCGGCTTCGTTGTCGCCGACGGTCAGCGCCAGCGAGACGTCATCGAAGGTCATCGGCATCGAGCTGAAGTTCTGCAGGCGCAGGGCCACGGTCCAGTTGCCGTCGGCACGCACGGTCAGCTGCTGCAGGCTGGCCGCCGGTTCCGAAACACGCTTGACGATGCCGTTGTTGCAGGCAACAAGGGCGAGGGTGCACAGGACAATCAAGGCGATACGGAAACGGTGGAGCATGGGCGCAAGTCCTCTGGAGGGGTGCGTTTGGATAAGCATACTACGGCGTATGGTTGTTTGGATCGCCTGTGGCGACCCGTCGCAGAGGGTAGCGCGTGAAGATGGCGGCCGGGCGTGCGCGGTGCCGGACGGCGCGCGCGCGGCGCCGCGGTTGCGACGCGGTTCAATCGGCGGGCGTATCGCGAAGCGGGGCCATCAGGCGCAGCGGGCGCAGGTCGTAGCCCATGGCCTCGGCTTTTTCTTTCAGCGCTTCGAAGCGTGCGCGGTCCATTTCCGGCAGGCGCGAGAGGATCCACAGGTACTTCCGGTCCGGTTCACCGACCAGTGCCCACTGATAGTCCGGGTCCAGCGCCAGCACCCAGTAGTCGGCCCAGACCAGCGGGACCCAGCTCAGCCAGTCCGGCGCGAAGCGCACCTGCAACTGGCCGGGATGGCCGGCCACCGCGCGTGCCACGCCTTCGGCGACCACGCGCTCACCGTCGCCGTTGCGGCAGGCGTTGGTGACACTGATGCGGCCATCGCTGCGCAGTCCGTAGTTGGCGGTGATCTCGCCCACGCACTGCTTCTGGAACGAGACCGGAAGATGCGCAATCTCGTGCCACTGGCCGGCGTAGCGATCGATGTCCAGGCGCTCGACCGCGCGCACAGGTTCAGTGGCGATCACCGGGAAAGCGGCCAGCAGCAGGCAGGCGAACAGGGCGGGGCGCAGAGGCATCGGTAGGCTCCAGGCAGGAGTCTGGAGCGTAGGTGCCGCCGCGCATGCCGGTGTAAATGTTTCGTCAACCGGGCGTGTGCGCGGGCGCCGCATCCGCCACTCGTGCAGTGCGCGAAGCACGGACAAAAAAAGACCTGCATCTCTGCAGGTCTCGAAAGATGGTGGCCGAAGACGGAATCGAACCGCCGACACGGGGATTTTCAATCCCCTGCTCTACCAACTGAGCTACTCGGCCAAACTGTGTGGCAATCACGATCAACTGCGATTCCCGAAAAAAAGACCCGCATTTCTGCAGGCTGTCGAACGTGGTGGCCGAGGACGGAATCGAACCGCCGACACGGGGATTTTCAATCCCCTGCTCTACCAACTGAGCTACTCGGCCACGTAGTTCATTGCAGCGAGGTCGCTGCCAAGGACGCGCATATTACGGAGGTCAGCCGGCTACGGCAAGCATTTTGGCAAAAAACCTTCACATTGCCGTCTGCGTAGACGCAAGTACTTGATCCGCCGTCGCGGGGCAGGGGGGGCGCTGGATGCCGATTCATCCGTGCGCGGTGGCGCGGTGATCATCGCGTGCGGCGGAATTCAGCGGGCCACGGTGATCGACAAAGGCGGCGTGGCGCGGCCTGCGCGTGGACGGCACCGATACCGGACATGGAACGCTGTTTTCGTGACCCCCATGGGGGAACGCTGCGGCGTAGTGTCGGCGTTCCTTTCCTGATGCTGGCAACAGCAGAGACCGTCGTCATGTCCGACTCATCGACCACCACCCGCATCGTGCTGGCGTCGCGTCCGCAGGGGGCGCCCACTGCAGCCAATTTCCGCCTGGAGCAGGCCGCGCTGCCGCCCTTGGGCGACGGTGAGGTGCTGCTGCGCAATCGCTACCTCTCACTGGACCCGTACATGCGTGGACGCATGGATGAGGGACCGTCGTATGCCGCGCCGGTGGCAGTGGACGCTGTGATGGAAGGCCAGACCGTGGCCGAGGTATTGCAGTCCAGGGCTGCGGGTGTCGCAGTGGGCGAACGGGTGCTGGCGCCGGGCGGGTGGCAGACCCACGCGGTGCTGCCGGCCAAGGCGCTGGGCCGCCGCCTGGACCCGGCCGGGCTGCCGTTGAGTACGGCGCTGGGGGTGTATGGCATGCCGGGCTTCACCGCCTATTCCAGCCTTCATGAAATCGCCCGCCTGCAGCCGGGAGAGACGCTGGTGGTGGCCGCCGCAACGGGGCCGGTCGGCGCGACCGTGGCGCAGTTGGCCAAGCTGCAGGGCGCGCGCGTAGTGGCTATCGCCGGTGGCGAGGCCAAGCGTGCCTATCTGCAGACGCTGGGCGTGGACGTGGCGCTGGATCATCGCGCGGCTGATTTTGCCGAGCAGCTGCGCGCGGCGGTACCTGCGGGTATCGACGTGTACTTCGAGAACGTCGGGGGCCATGTGCTGGATGCGGTGCTGCCGTTGCTCAACGACTTCGCCCGCATTCCGGTGTGCGGCACCATCGCCACCTACAACAATCGTGGTGTTGCGCAGCCTGGCCCGGACCGCCTGCCGGTGCTGTTCAGCCAGATCCTGCGCCAGCGCCTGACCGTGCGCGGTTTCATCGTGCACGACTTCAAGCACCTGTGGCCGGACTTCGAGCGCGAGATGGCGCAGTGGCTGCGTGAGGGCCGCATCCAGTACCGCGAGGATGTGGTGGAAGGGCTGGAAAATGCACCGGAGGCGTTCTTCGGGCTGCTGCAGGGGCACAACTTCGGCAAGCTGGTGGTGAAGCTGGACTGAGGGCTTGGCCGATGCCGGCCAAGGTTGGCGCTTGCGGGTCGTGTCAGCCGTTGGCGATCTTTTCCCGGCGCAGCAGTTCGCGCTTGCGTGCCACGCCCCAGGCATAGCCGGACAGGTCGCCGTCACGGCGCACCACCCGGTGGCAGGGCACCGCCACGGCCAGCGGATTGCTTGCGCAGGCGCGTGCCACCGCGCGGCTCGATCGCGGCGCGCCGATACGCGCGGCGATTTCGGCATATGAGGCCGTCTGTCCGCGCGGAATCTGCTGCAGCGCCTGCCATACGCGTTGCTGGAAAGCCGTGCCGCGGATGTCCAGCGGCAGCGTGGCGCCTCGCGAGGGATCCTCGACCAGGCCCACCACCTGTGCCACCAGTTGTTCATAGCCGCTGTCGGCCCCGACCAGTTCGGCCTGGCGGAAGCGCTGCTGCAGTGACTGCAGCAGCGCTTCCGGATCGTCGCCGAGCAGGATCGCGACCACGCCGGTGGCACTGCTGGCCACCAGCACGCTGCCCAACGAACTTTCGGCAAGCGCGAAGTGGATGACTTCGCCGCGACCACCGGCACGCCATTGCTTCGGCGTCATGCCCAGCAGCTTCGGCGCGTTCTCGTAGAAGCGACCGCTGGAGCCGAAGCCAGCATCGTGGAAGGCGTCGGTGATGCGTTCCTGTTGTTCCAGCCCGGTGCGCAGGCGGTCGGCGCGCAGCGCGGCAGCGTACTGCTTCGGGGTCAACCCGGTTGCTTCCTTGAAAAGGCGATGCAGACGGGTTGGGCTGCAACCCGCGATCCCGGCCAGTTCCTGCAGCGAGGGTTCGTCGTGGCTGGCTTGAAGGTGGCGGCAAACCCGTTCGACGCGGGCATCGAGGGCGGTGGTGGCGGTGCTGTCCATTGCCGGATTCTGGCACGTGCTGGTTCTGCGGAAACTCCGTTTCCTGCACCGATGGGCCGGGCCCGGAAACGGAGTGTTGGAAGGCGATAGGCGCGGCATCGTGGCGGCCACTTCACAACCGGTACCACGACCATGCGGCTGAACAACAAGATTGCTCTCATCACCGGTGCCAGCGCCGGCATCGGCCGCGCCAGCGCCCTGCGCTTCGCTGCAGAAGGGGCAAAGCTGGTGCTCAACGCACGGCGGCCGGAGCCGCTGCAGGCGCTGGCCGAGCAGATCCGCGCCGCCGGTGGCGAGGTGGTGGTGCATGCCGCGGACGTGGCTGATCCGGCCACGGCACCGGCGCTGGTGGAACTGGCCCAGCAGTCATTCGGTGGGTTGGACATCGCGCTCAACAATGCCGGCATGCTCGGCCCCGGTTCACCGGCAGCAGAGTTCCCGGTGGATGCGTGGCGCGAGGTGATGGCCACCAATCTCGATGCCGCCTTCCATGCCGCACGCGCCCAGTTGCCGGTGTTGCTGGCACGCGGCGGTGGCTCGCTGGTGTTTGTCGGCACCTTCGTCGGCCACACCGTCGGCTTCCCGGGAATGGCGGCCTATGCGTCGAGCAAGGCCGGCTTGATCGGCCTGAGCCAGGTGATCGCCACCGAATACGGCGCGCGTGGCGTGCGCAGCAACGTGCTGCTGCCCGGGGGCACCGATACCGAGATGGGCCGGCAGGCGGCACCGACCGCTGATGCGCGTGATTTCGTGCGCTCGCTGCATGCACTCAAGCGCATGGCCAAGCCGGAGGAGATCGCCAATGCGGCGTTGTTCCTGGCCAGCGATGAAAGCAGCTTCGTTACCGGTACCGCAATGCGCGTTGAAGGCGGCGTGTCGATCACCCGAACCTGAGCGCCGTCACGTGCGAGGCGAGTAGCGGAGGCCGCTGCTCGCCATGAATCCCTTCGGGTCAAACCGGGCCCAAGCCTCGCCCCAGCTGAAGCGGGCGTGGCCGCCTGTCAGTTTGCGCCCCAGTGCCGTGGCCAAGATGCGCTGCATGAAAGCGACTTCGGCATCGATCGCGGCCTGGGTGGGCCAGCCGTCTTCCAGTGTCGCATCAGGCAGATCGACACCCATCGTCACCATGTCGAGCTGTTGCCCGTGGAAGCCCAGGCTGATGCCAGCGGGCGCACCGCCCAGGCTGAGCCGCTGCAGGCTGAGCCAGTGATAGCCGGTGCCGACATCGCGCTCGCCATGCGTCAGCGTGGCGAAGACGATGCGCGCCTCCTGCAGTGAGAGGCTGGGACAGATCAGGTTCGGCAGCGTGCCGAGCTGGATGCTGCCGTCGGTTGGATTGAAGTTCATCGGCACGGTGTGTGCCGCGTGCTGGGCGGGCGGGGGCATGGCTGTACGCGGAATTCGTGCTGCATCGGATTCTGGGCGTGTGTTCACCGTCGCAGCAAGTGGGTTCGTGCACACGCTGTTGGCGCGGGACTGACCTGTGGATTACCCGCCGGCCTCTAGCGTGGGGCAGAACGTCGGCCTGATGCCGATGAGGGAGTAATCAGATGAACGAGCCAGACAAGGATCAGGACCCGAAGCAGGGCATCCAGGAAAGCCGCCAGGACAGGAAGCAGGACGATGTGGCCAAGCAGCGGCCGGGGCAGCGCGATCAACGGGTGCGCGATGCGCACTCGCGCGGCCCGCAACGCAAGGATGGTGACCAGGAGCCGGCCTGAGCCGGAGGCGCTGAAAAGAAAAAAACCCGCAGATCATGGCGATCTGCGGGTTCTTCTGAAGAGTGGTGGAGCCAAGGAGGATCGAACTCCTGACCTCGTCATTGCGAACGACGCGCTCTCCCAGCTGAGCTATGGCCCCACGGCAGGCTTTCAGTGTAGCGCCGCCCGCCGCGCTTGCCAAGCGCCCGGCCGGGACGGGGCGGGGACGGGATCCACCGCCGTCCCGGACCGTTTCAGGCCAGGGCCTGCCGCAGCAGGGCGAATTCGACAGAGACCAGGCGTTGCGCAAGGCAATGCCGCGGGCGGCAGCAATGAGCAGTCGTTCCGCGAAGCCGCGACGCCGTAGCGCGAAGCCGCGGCGCCGTAGAAGTAAAGGCGAGAGCTGGTTTCGCAGCGCGCACGCGGGCGACTTGCGAGGGTCGATGTCGCGCTGACCGGCTGCCAGGAGCTTCGGGGTCAGATCCGTTTTCCCTTGGAAAACGGATCTGACCCCAGGCGCTGCCGGCTGACTGTGCCGAAACCGCTTGTTTCGCCGGGTTCGGGTGCCGCGCAACGAAATCGTAACAATTTGGGGGATAATGGCCGCTTGCGCAGTTTTCCCCCTTTTTGCCGCCCGGCTCGCGCAGGCCGCACGGACGCCTCCTCAGAGCATTCCATGCCCTCCCATTCCGATTCCCGCCGCCTGTCGGGTCTGTCGTCTTCCTTCGTTTCCTTCCGTCGCCATCCGCTGGCCCTGGCCTGCGCCGGCCTGGCTCTGGTCGGCAGCTTCGGTGCCGCCGCGCAGGACAGCGCGCCGACCCCGACCGGCCTGGACACGATCACCGTGACCGCCGAACACCGTGAGCAGAACCTGCAGGAAGTGCCGGTCTCGGTGGGTGTGGTACAGGGCGAGCGCATGCGCGACTTCACCGCCGGCGGCGACGACACCCTGCTGGCACTGTCCGGCCGCGTGCCGAGCCTGTATGCGGAAACCACCACCGGCCGCATCTTCCCGCGCTTCTATATCCGTGGCCTCGGCAATATCGACTTCTACCTGGGTGCCTCGCAGCCGGTGTCGATCATCCAGGACGATGTGGTGCTGGAGCACGTGGTGCTGAAGTCCAACCCGGTCTATGACGTGGACCAGGTGGAAGTGCTGCGTGGCCCGCAGGGCTCGCTGTTCGGCCGCAACACCACCGCCGGCATCATCAAGTTCGACACCCTGAAGCCGACCCAGGACTACACCGGCCGGGTCAACGCCAGCTACGCGACCTACAACAGCGTGTCGATCGACGGCGGCTTCGGCGGCCCGATCAACGACATCGCTTCGTTCCGCGTGTCGGCGCTGTACCAGCACCGCGATGACTACGTCGACAACACCTACAAGGGCCCGAGTGCCGACGGCACGGTCAGCCCGAAGAAGAACGCGATGGGCGGCTTCGATGACCGCAACGTACGCGCGCAGCTGCTGCTGACCCCGAGCGACCAGTTCTCGATCCTGGCCTCGGCCCACGCCCGTGACTACGAAGGCACCTCGACCCTGTTCCTGCGCGGTGCGCTGACCAAGGGCTCGAACAAGACCGACGTGCCGCGCGACAAGGTTGCCTACGACGAAGCCGACAACAACCCGCAGGCCTACAAGACCTACGGCGGCTCGGTGAAGGCGCGCTACGACTTCGGCGCGATCGACTTCACCTCGATCACCGCCTACGAGACGACCTCCGGCTACAGCCGTGGCGACACCGACGGCGGCGCTGCGGTGAATTTCCCGGTGAACGGCGTGCCGAACGGCTACGGCCAGTCGATGGGCCGCATCCGTGACCTGGACCAGTGGACCCAGGAATTCCGCCTGGCCAGCCATGACGACAGCGCGCTGCAGTGGCAGGCCGGTGCCTTCTACTTCAACGGCAGCGACACCACCGACTTCTACCAGCGCGCCTGGTTCCTGCAGGGCGCGGCCCGCAACCCGAACAACTGGGTGCGCCTGCGCAACAAGAACACCTCGTGGGCCGGTTTCGGCCAGCTGAGCTATGCCTTCACCGACAAGTTCACCGTCACGGCCGGCCTGCGCCAGACCCGGGACGAGAAGCACACCCGCCTGCTGAAGACGGCTGACACTGCCGCTGGCGTGGTCACCTACAAGGGCCGCACCGACGTCAAGATGTCCGACACCACCCCGAGCTGGGATCTGAGCGCGATGTATCAGATCACGCCGGACGTAAGCGTCTATGCCAAGGTCGCCCGCGGTTTCCGCGGCCCGACCATCCAGGGCCGCTCGGCCGTGTTCAATGCCGACTTCACCACCGCCGATTCCGAGACCATCCTGTCCTGGGAAGCGGGCGTGAAGAGCAGCCTGTGGGACAACCGCCTGCGCTTGAACGCCACCGCGTTCACCTACACCGTCAACGACATCCAGCTCAACGGCAACGATTCGGACGGCAACGGCGTGCTGTTCAACGCCGACAAGGCCAGGGCCTATGGTTTCGAAGCGGACATGGAGCTGCGCCCGATTCCGAACCTGACCCTGAGCGCCGGCCTGAGCCTGCTGCACAGCGAGATCAAGGACAAGCGCGTCTACGCGCAGGTCTGCGGCCTCAACGGCCAGGTGGTGTGCACGGTGAATGACCCGACCATCAAGGTCGGTGCCAACACCTTCGCGCAGATCGACGGCAACCCGCTGCCGAACGCGCCGAAGTACAACGTCAACCTGGCCGCCCGTTACGACTTCCCGGTCAGCGACGCGGGCACCATGTTCGTGTCCACCGACTGGAACAAGCAGGGCTACACCAGCTTCGTGCTGTACGACAGCAAGGAGTTCAACTCCAAGGGTGATTTCGAAGGCGGCCTGAAGATCGGCTACTCGGGCAACTATGGTGCCTACGAAGTGGCGCTGTTCGCGCGCAACATCACCAACGAGAAGAACCTCAAGGGTGTGATCGAGAACTATATGGCTGCGGTCTACAACGAACCGCGCACCGTCGGTGTCTCGCTGAACATGAACTGGTAAGCCTTACCCGTTCGTTTAACTGAAACGGCGCTCATCGAGCGCCGTTTTTCGTTGTTGGGCATGGCTCATCCGTGCTCAGGGTGTGGCGCTGACGCCCTTGCCCAGCGCCGCATCGGACGGCGCACTGGGGCCCAGCACCTGCAGCTGCATCGCCTCCATCCGCTCCAGTACCTTGCGCTGCGTGCCGTTGAGGCCGCGCGAGGTGATTGCGATGTGCTTGCGTGCAGCCTCCAACGGCGCGGGTTGGTAGTGCACCCTGAAGCGGCGCAGGGCGCAGCCCGTCAGCTTGTCGACCGGTGCGCAGTCGTTCGCGTTGAAATCGATATCGCCGTCGGCGGCAACAATGAAGGGGCTGAGCAGGATCTGCCCCTCGTGGGCAGTGAAGGCCAGTGGCGCGTGGGCCTTGGCGATGACCGCCTGGATGCGTACGGCAGGGATGTCTTCAGGGACGATCCTGTCATCCCAGTAGCCTTCGGTCGTGCGCGAGGTTTCGTAGTTCTGGGTGCCCCATGCCACGCAGTTGCCGGAGGCCACGTGCACCGAGATGCAGACCTGCTGGGAGTGCTGATCGGTCAGGACGCCCGGTGGTACCCAGACCTTCTTCCAGGAATAGAAACGGTAATCGACGTCGGCCAGGCGGGTGGCGCCGATGTCCTTCGATACCTCGTCCCGTGTCCCAAGTGGATTCAGTCTGGCTACGCGGGTGTTCAGACGGTAGTTTTCCGCACCGTTTAGCAGGTAGGTACCCGGTGGAATCAAATGGACCTCGAAGACGTCCATCAGCACCGTTCGCTGGGGGTCGCTCTCCAACTCATTGGTGTTGAACTGCTGAACATATCCCTGGGAAGGGATGTCCTTGTGCTGGAAGGACACCCGGGTCGAGAACCCGGGCAGGTCGGTCGAGCGGTGGCCCAGATGAAAGCCGGGGACTGGAGAGCCGACGCCTGGCCCGCCGTTGTGCACGACATACGGGGCCGGCACCAGCACGGCAACCAGACCATCGCGGGTGGCACCGTCAATGATGTCCACCAGCTTGGCTGTGTTCTCCTTTTCCTGTGCATAGGAAAGCGGTGCGGCCTGCCCAGTGCATGCCAGGACCAACGGGGTTAGCAGCAGTGCGCAGGCGGTCGCGATCTTGAGGGTCTGCATCGACGTCTCCTTGTCAGTACCGGCAAACCCTAGCACGGCCCCTGCAGGCCTGAGGTGCACGGCGCCGACGTGGTCCGGCGCCTTGTGCCATCAGCGTGCCGGCAGCAGCGCCTGCAGCCGCGACTCCAGTTCCTGCTGGCGCCAGCCGGCCAGTGCGGCCGGCCATTGGCGGCGCTCCAGGTAGCTTTCCAGATGTTTGCGCGAGGCCAGCACGCCATCCGGCAGACCCAGCTCGCGGCTGCGCTCGGCAACGGCATCCTGCAGCCTCTTCAGTGCCTGCTTGTTGGTGTCGTTGGCGGGCAATGCCAGCGGTGCCTCGGCCTCATCGGCCAGCGGCGTGTCCAGCGCCTGCCACACCGCGCCGGCGAGCTTGCGCGGTGCCTTCGGGAACTGTTCAAACAGCGTGGCCAGCGCGGCGGCATCGGCCGGTGGCGTGCGTGCCAGCGTGGCGGCCAGTTCGTTGTCCAGGATCCAGCTGCGCGGGCGGTCGCTGCTGCGTGCCTGCACATCACGCCAGCGCAGCAGGCGCAGCAGGCGGCGCTGCGCGGGAGCATCGAGAAACTGCGCTGAGCGCATCGCCAGATGCGGCCAGCGGTCCTCGTCATTGGCGACGCTGGCCAGCAGGCGCTCGCCGTCGTCGTGCAGCCACTGCTGGCGGCCCAGCGCCTGCAACTTGGCATCAATGGCGTCATGCAGCGCGAACAGGTGCTCGACGTCGTCGGCGGCGTATTGCAGTTGCGACTCCGAGAGCGGACGGCGCATCCAGTCCGAGCGGGTTTCGCCCTTGGCCAGCGCCACGCCGGTGATTTCCGCGACCAGCTTCTGGTAGCCCATGCCGCCACCAATGCCGGCCAGCGAGGCGCCGATCTGTGTGTCGAACAGCGGTCGCGGCAACACGCCGCAGGTCCACTTGAAGGCAACCAGGTCTTCGCTGGCGCTGTGCATCACCTTGGTGATCGACTCATCGGCCAGCCACGGCGCCAGTGCCTCGGCCATACCGGGAATCAGCGGATCGATCAGCAGGATGTCCTGCCCGACCGCCATCTGCACCAGAGCCAACTGTGGCCAGAACGTGCGTTCACGGATGAATTCGGTGTCCAGGCCGATGCGGGCCGGACGCTGCTGGAAGTACGCATCCAGCTCGGCGGGGGTGGTGATCCAGGTTGCCACGGGTCAGGGCCTACTACTCGGGTTTGCTCAGGCAGGGGAGAATAGCCTAACGTCGGTCCGCGTCCGTGCCGAAGGAGATCCTGCTTGCGTTTTCCGCTGTCGTCCGTGCTGTGCACCGCTCTGGCCGTGGCCTTGGCCGGTTGCACGCCGTCGCCCTCGGCAACACCGGAGCCGGGGCCGGCTGCTGGCGAAGACGCGCGGCCGCAGGAAGGTTCACTGGCGGAGCCGACACCGGGGGTGGGGCAGGGTAGCGTCACCATTGCCGGTGAGGATGCCACCGAGGACGTGCAGCGGTGGACACCGCCACGGGTCGACCGGCAGGGCCGCAGCGTCGCCCAGCTGCGCCGCGCAGCCGAAAAGGCGTTCAGCGACGGGCACCTGTACGAGGACGCCGACGCGGCGGTTCCGCTGTGGCTGGCGGTGCAGGAGGAAGATCCGGATGATCGCCTGGCCCGCAGCGGCCTGCAGCGTGCTCGCCAGCGCCTGCAGCAGCAGGCCGATGCTCTGCTGGTTCGGCCACTACGGCAGCGCGAGGCGCTGGCCGAGGCGAGTCGCCAGGCACTGGTGCTGCTGACCCTGGCGCCGAAGGATGAGAAGGTGCGCGCGCTGCAGGGCCGGGTGGAGCTCGCCCAGCGCGTGGTGGCCTATAACCGTGCCGGCGAGGAAGACCTGCGATCGGGGCGGATCGGCGAGGACGGTGACGGTGCGATTGGCAACTTCCGTGAAGCGCTGGCTCTGGACGAACACAACAGCCGGGCGCGGCAGGGCCTGGCGGCGGCCGAAAGTGGCCTGATCCGCCGGGCCGAGGACGCCGCGCGCGTACGCGACTTTGCCAGTGCGGGCACCTGGCTGGCCGAAGCCAGCAAGGTCCGTGACTCGTCACCGACCATTGCCGATGCCTTCGAGCGCATCGAGCAGATCCGCGCCGCCGCGCTGCTGCAGCTGCGTGATGAGGGCCTGCGCGATCTGGCGACGCCGCAGGGGCTGAAGCCGGCGCGCGAAAAGCTGGCCGAGGCCCTGCGCATCGCCTTGCCGGGGGATGCGGTGGTGGCCCAGCTGCGCGAACGCATCGATCTGGCCACCCACTACGGCAGCTTCCGTCCGGGCCAGGTGTTCAGCGACGCGATGCGTGATGGTGGGCGCGGTCCGCAGATGGTGGTGGTGCCGCATGGCGGCTTCCAGATGGGCGCGGGTGATGCCGAGCCCGGCTCCACCGACGCCGAGCGCCCCTCCCACTACGTGCGCTTTGACCGCGGCTTCGCGATGGCGATCACCGAGGTTACCGTCGGCGATTTCGAGCGCTATGTGAAGTCGACCAATGCACGACCACGTGCGACCCGGCGCGGCCACTCGGTGGTCTATGACGAGCGCAGCGGCAATTTCATCCGCCGCAGCGGCGTCGACTGGCGTTCGGATTACGATGGCGCGCGTGCACTGGGTAACTCGCCGGTGATGCATGTCAGCGTGCGGGATGCCGAGAACTACGCGGCATGGCTGTCCGAGCAGACAGGACGCAGCTACCGGCTGCCGAGCGAGGCCGAATTCGAATATGCGCTGCGCGCCGGGAGCAGTGGCCGCTACCCCTGGGGAGACGCTGGTACGCCGCCGCCGGGCAGCGGCAATTTCACCGGCAGCAAGGACGTCTCGCCTTCGGGTCGGCACTGGCACAACGCATTCATCGGCTATGGCGATGGCTGGTGGGGACCGGCGCCGGTGGCCAGTTTCCAGGCCAATGCTTTCGGCCTGCACGACATGGCCGGGAATCTGAGCGAATGGGTGGCCGACTGCTGGCACGCCAGCTACCGGCGTGCGCCGTCCGATGGTGTCGCCTGGTTCAACCCGGGCTGCCGCTCGCGGGTGATCCGGGGCGGCAACTGGGCCAATGCGCCCGAGCAGACCCGTGCGGCCTGGCGTCAATCGCAGGATTCGGACACCACCAATGCGCGCATCGGCTTCCGCCTGGTGCGCGGCATCTGAGCGGCATCGGGCTTCACCCGCTGCTGGCGTCCGCGCACTAAGATTGCGCCGTGCCCGCCAGCCGGCGGGGTCTGCTGGAAGACCACCGATGCGCAACGATCCCTTTTCCCGCTCGCCCCAAGGTCCGCAGCGACGCGGCCTGTTCGGCAACATCCGCTGGTGGGTGCTGCTGCTGGCGGCGGGCTATGCGGTGTTCTACTGGTTCTCCAATCGCACCGTCGATCCCTACACTGGCGAGAAGGTGATGATCGACAGCAGCCTGGATGCGCGCCAGGAGACCGCGCTCGGTCTGCAGGCTTACCAGCAGATCCTCTCGCAGGAACGGCCGATGGATCCGAATGCGCCGATCGCGCGCGATGTGCGCGACATCGCGCAGCGCCTGATCGCCAAGGTGGACGTGGTGGAGACCGCGCTGGCACAGGAGCACGGCGTGCAGCCCGCGCATTTCGCGCGGGATTTCCAGTGGGAAGTGAACGTGATCCCGTCCGAGCAGGCCAATGCGTTCTGCCTGCCGGGCGGCAAGATGGCGGTCTACACCGGCCTGGTGCCGGTGGCGCGTACGCGTGATGCGATGGCGGTGGTGATGGGCCATGAGATCGCCCACGCGCTGTTGCGCCATGGTGCGCAGCGGATGGCGCAGCAGAAGCTGACCCAGATCGGGCAGATGGCCGGTGCCGCCAGCGGCATGGATGCGCAGCAGCAACAGATGATGATGTCGGCGATGGGCTACGGCTATCTGCTGCCCTATGCGCGCAGCCACGAGACGCAGGCCGATGAAGTGGGGCTGATGCTGGCCGCGGCGGCGTGCTTCGATCCCCGCGAGGCGGTGCCGCTGTGGCAGCGCATGGGCCAGGCCAGTGGCGGCCAGGCGCCGCCGGAGTTCGCTTCCACCCACCCGAATCCGGGCACCCGCATCCAGAACCTGCAGGCACTGATGCCGAAGGCGCTCGAGTACCGGCAGAAGTTCTGCGAGCAGGCAAAGTAGAGGGTGTTCGGCAGGGCTTGCAGCCCTGCACCTGCCGAAGCCAGAGCAACAGCAACAGCAACAGCCGAAGCAAAAGCTGGCTATCCGTGGGATGGCGGGGTGGGTCCGGTTGCGGGAGACGCCGTAAACCCGTCCATGGGGGCTTGGCCGCGGCATCCATGCCGCGGACACTCCCGCAACCGGACCC